>DASRPM010000025.1:0-24176 GCA_035646375.1 Vicinamibacterales bacterium | reverse complement strand
CCACAGCGCGGCCATCGTCTTCCCGTTGCGCCGGAGGACCGGATCCTCGATGTGGTCCAGCACCTCGGCCCAGGAGTCGAACTCGACGTGGTGCGAGTCGACGTCCACGATGAAGTAGTCCCGGAGCTTGTAGCGGTCGATATCGCGGCGGGCGTTGGCGAGAATTTCGCGCGAGTCGGTCCGCGTCGTGATCTGCTGAGTCTCACGCGCCCGCACGGCCGGACGTTCGGTAACGTCAGACATGGTGTCTCCTTGGCGCGCGCTCAGGTGGGCCGCTGGCCGCGAGAAAACCAGACGGCCATCTCGAACGGCGTCAGATCCTGCGACCGGAGCAGCGCGCACGCCAGCGTCAACGCGTCGGTGGCCGAGATGTCGGGCGGGAGCGCCGGCAGCGCTTCTCCCGCCCGCTCCAAGGCCCGCGTGTAGAGCCTGGCCGCGGCGCTGACCAGGGCACACACGCTCTCCGGCGACAGTTCTCCGCGCCCGGCCCCCTGCTCCAGCGCGGCGATCGCGGCGTGCGCCTCGGCGTCGTTCATAGCGACACGTAGACGTCGCCGCCGGTTTCTTCCACGTCCACCCGCTTCAACCGGATCGACGATTTCGCCGGGTGCGTGCCGGTCTCGATCGCGAACTCGTAGCCGTGCCACGGGCAGACGATCCGCATTTCCGATTCGTCGAAGGCATAGCCGGTGGACACCTGGCGCTCGTCGATCACCTCGCGCACGGCCGGAATGATCAGCCCCTGGCAGACGGGGCCGCCCATGTGCGGGCACGAGTTCTCGTAGGCCACCAGGCGCCCGCCAACCCGGAAGATACCGACGGTCGTGTCGCCGATGTCCACCACCAGCCGCCCGTTCGGAGGAATGGCGTCGCTGCGGCCGGCCAGGTGGCGGGAGCGCGCGTCGAGGCTGGGCATCGCCGCCAATGATAACCGGCCGCTGACCGGGGATAGCATGGACGCATGAAGCGGTTGATCGCTGTCGTGGCCCTGATGATGGCAGCACTTCAGGTTGGCCTCCTGGGCCTTCGCGCCGCCCAGGCGTCGCGCGAGCGGCAGGCCCGCGCCGCCATCCTCGACGCAGCGCGCCCCGTCTCCCTGCGGAACTGCACGCTCGCCCGCGTCGGCAGCGCCAACGACGGCGGCTATCTGATGTGCGTCAATCTCGACGGGGCGCCGCAGTCGGCCTATTCCTATGGCGTGGGACCGAACGACGAGTGGGGCTGTGCGGTCTCGACGCGCTACCGTGTTCCGGTTCATCAGTACGATTGCTTCGACCCCGCACGGCCCAGCTGTGCAACGGGCCGGTTCGTGTTTCACAACGAGTGCCTGGCCGGCCGGCGCGAGGTCGTAGACTCCCGGACGTTCGACACGCTGTCCAATCAGGTTGCCAGGAACGGCGACCGCGGTAAGCGCCTGATCGTGAAGATCGACGTCGAGGGTGCCGAATGGGAGGCGCTGCTGGCCACGCCCGATGCGGTGCTCGCGCAGATCGATCAGCTGCCGATGGAGCTGCACCTGCCCAGGGGCGACTTCCGCGACGACGCCACGATGTTCCTGCGCGTGCTCGACAAGCTCTCGCGGCACTTCGTCGTCGCCAACCTGCACTTCAACAACAACACCTGCGCCGCGGAAGCGGCGCCGCTGCCCGGATGGGTGTTTCAGGTGCTGCTGGTGAACCGGCGCCTGGCGCAGGTAGTCCCCGGCGCCGCCAGGCCGGCGGTGAGCCCGTTGAACGCTCCCGACAATCCAGCCAAGGCAGAGTGCCGGGGGTATTGACCTCAAGCGATTCGTTGGCTACATCTACGCACAGGAGGACAGAGAAAAGGAGGTCCGCACCATGTTCGGTTTCACCCGCAGGCAGGCCTTGACCCTTGCACTTGCACTACTGCCCCTGACGGTTCCGCTGCACGGCCAGGTGACGCCCCCGGCGTCTCAGCCGCGAGCCGACGACGAGGGCTCGACCACCAACCGCACCGTGTTTCCGGCATCGCTGGCCGGGCGCTGGCAGTCGGCTCCGTTCGAGCTGGCGCTCACGAGCGACTTTCACATCTCGGTGTATGGGAGCGGGGCCCGCTCCGTGCGCTCGGTCACGATGACTCTCGAGCCGTCGGGCAAGGGGGCGTTCCGCGTGACGAGCCACGTGCGCGACCGGCGCGGACGGGTCGTGCCCGGGACGCAGGAGATCCAGGAGGTCAGGTTCGAGGTCGGCGATCTCGTCGAGGAGCCGGGGCGCCAGCCGCACTACACCAGCCGCGTCGCCCACGCCGAGCGCCGCTTTGCCGACGAGCCGGCATCGGCGTCCCCGCGCGACGGCGTCAAGCTGGCGATCTACGTACTGGACAGGCCCGGTACGCTGGAAGTGCGGTTCGACACGCCCGAGGGCACCGGCTCGTTCTGGGAGACGTTGCGACGGGGCACGGGCGCGAAACCCGGCGCGTGACCGCGCGGCCCGCAGCGAGGACGCGCGTCAGTTGGCGGCAGGCGCCGCGACGATCTCGAGCAGCTCGATCTCGAACACCAGCGCCGCGCCACCCGGAATGGCCTCGTTGCCGCGGTCGCCGTACGCGACGTCGGACGGGCACACTAGCCGCGCCTTGCCGCCGACCTTCATCCGCTGTACGCCTTCGGTCCAGCAGCGGATGACGCCGCCCAAGGGAAACACGGCCGGCTCGTTGCGGGAATAGGAGCTGTCGAACTCGGTGCCGTTGATGAGCGTGCCGCGATAGTGCACCTTCACGCGATCCGCGGCGGTGGGCCCGGCACCCGCACCAGCGGCCGTCTCGATGTACACGATGCCCGACTCGGTCCGGACGGCGTTCGCTTCGGCGGCCGCTTTCGTGAGATACGCCGCGGAGGCGTCCTTCTCGCGCGCGACGACGCGCTCGGCGCGCGCGTTGACCAGCGCCTGAATCTTCGGGCCCCACTCGTCGAGATCGACCGCCGGCTTACCGGCCTGCGCGTCGGCCAGGGCGCGCCGGATGAATTCGAGCTCCGCCGGACTCAGGTCGAACTGCCGGAGCGAACGCTGCATGGCCAGGCCGACCGCGTAGAGCGTCTTTTCCTCGTCGGTCTGCGGCACGCCCGAGCCGGCAGGCGGCGCTTGAGCGAACGTGGCGGCGGGCAGGAGCACGAACAGCAGAACGAGCAGGCGCATGACGCGAGACTAGCATCGTTCCCCGCGGGAGCGCGAATCAGTCGCCGCGCAGCGCCAGGGCCGGATCCACCCGCGAGGCCCGATGCGCGGGGACGTAGCTGGCCAGCAGCGTCGCCGCCATGAGCAGCAGCGCCACCAAGACGTAGGTGAGCGGGTCGAGCGGCCTCACGTCGAAGAGCAGCGACGTCAGCACGCGCGTCAGCCCCGCGGCGGCGCCCAGACCGATCGCGATGCCGATGCCCGTCAGCACCAGCCCGTGCCGCAGGAACATCCGCCGCAGCTCCCGCTGTTGGGCGCCGAGCGCGAGCCGGATGCCGACTTCGCGCGTCCGCTGCGTCGCGGCATACGCCACGACAGCGTAGATGCCGATCAGGCCGAGCGTCAGGGCCATGAAGGCGGCGATGCCCAGCATCACGAGCACGAACGAGGTCTGCGCCATGGACTGGCCGTAGATTTCAGGCATCGTGCGCACGCTCGAGATTGAAAGGCTGGCGTTGACCGCCGACACGCGCTGCCGGATCGCGTCGATGAGAGCCTGGCTGCCGGCGCGCGGGCTCCGCAGCGCAAACGTCGCGTTGCGCGACACCGCGGTCTGCGGCGATCCGTTGAGGCTCTCGGCGCGCGACGGCCAGTAGGCAATCGCCGGGGGCGGGAGATGCGCACCGTCGTCCCGCACGTCATCGGCGACGCCGATCACGCTGCGCCACGAGACGGTCGGATCTGGCCGGACCCGCTGTCCCAACGCGGCCGCCGGCGACCCCCACAGCTCGACTGCCAGACTCTTCGACACGATGGCCACGGGTCTCAGCGCGTCGAGATCGCTCCACGTGTATTCGCGTCCGGCGATGATGCGCGTCCCCGTCGTTTTGAAGAAGCCGGGCGACACGGACTTGAACCAGCGGAGCGGACGGTTGCGTGAGACGGCCGGCGTGTCACGCTCGGACAGCACCGGAAAGCGCGGCGACCCGGCGCCGTTCGGTACCAGACCCTCCATCGGCATCGCCGACGTGAGCGCGGTGGCCGTGACGCCTGGAATCGACTCGAACGCCTGCAGCAACGCCTTTTGCGTTCGCGTGACGTCATCGGCTGTCGGCGCAACCGTCGCCGGCACGAGGATCCGGACCGTCTGCACACCCTCGGTATCGAACCCGGGGACCACGCCGCGAAGCGCCAGGAACGTGCGAACCATCAGCCCCGAGCTGACGAGCAGCACCAGCGCAAGCGCCACCTGCGCCACCACCAGCCCGTTGCGGGTCCGGTGCCTCTCGCGACTGTCGCTGGCGCCGCGCGCGCCCGCAAGCATCCCGGACAGCTGCCGCCCCGCGTACTTGAGCGCGGGAATCAGCCCGAAGAGGACCCCGCACAGGATCGAGACGGCGAGCGCGAACGCCAGCACCCGCCCATCGATGGCGACGTCCGGGAGACGCGGCAGCGTCGCCGGCCCGAAGGTTTTCAGCAGGCGTACGCCGGCGTAGGCGATGGCGGTTCCGATGGCGCCTCCGATCAGCGCGAGCAGCACGCTTTCGAGCAGCCATTCGGCCATCAGCCGCCGCCGTCCGGCCCCGAGCGCCATCCGCACCGCGAATTCCTGCTGACGCCCCTCGGAGCGCACGAGCACCAGATTGCCGACGTTCGCGCACGCGATCAGCATCACGATGGCGATCGTCGCCATGAGCACCCACAGCAGATTCGCTACCCGTTCGACGACGCTGTCCTTGAGCGGCCGGGCGACGCTCTCGAAACGCCAGCTGTCGAACGGCCGCGGACCACCCTGGTAACCGGGCGGCATCGGCCACGCCCCGCCCCAGAGGTACGTGAGGCGTGCCAGATCCGCATCGGCCTGCTGGAGCGTGACCCCGGGTTTCAGCCTGGCCACCATCTGGTATGAAAAGAAGACGAGGACGAGCCGGCCTCGATCCAGCGACAGCGGGACCAGCACCTCGGGTTCCACCGTGACGACACGGAAACCACGCGGCATGACGCCGACGATCTTGAGGGGGACCGTATCGGTGGCCAACGTCCGCCCGATGACCGACGGGTCGCCGCCGAACCGCCGCTGCCAGTAGCCCCACCCGAGGATGACGGTGTCGGGGGGCGGGCCGTTGTGATAGTCCCCCTCCGTGAAGGCGCGTCCCAGCATCGGCTGCACGCGCAGCGTCTCGAGCACGCCGCGGCTGGCGCCGACGGCACGAATCTGTTCCGACGCATCCCGGCCGGTGACCGTTAATGGGAAGGAGTCGTAGATACCAAGGCTTTCGAAGGAGCGCTGGTTCTCCGCGTACGTCACGTACATGGACGCGGATTCGGGCATCTCGGTGATTCCGCCGCCTGGAGCGCCTGGCGCCCGCGTCAGCACGTTGACGAGCGATTCGGGCTCCGGATAGGGCAGCGGGTTGAGCAGCACGCCGTTGACGACGGTAAACACGGCCGTATTGGCGCCGATGGCGAGCGCCAGCGTGAGCAGCACGGCGGTGGTGAACGTCGGGTTCCGGCGCAGACCGCGAGCGGTCTGACGGAGATGAAGTGTCAGCAGCGATCGCATGGGCGTGAATACTCGGACGAGGCGATCGGGTTACAGGTTAGCGGGTGCGTGGGATGATGGCGGAATGCCACGGGCGTTCCGCGCCGGCGAGGAGGTCGAGGACCTCTGCCGCGCCTGCAAGACCGACCGCTTGCACACCGTCATCGTCGTCGACGCGGAGGGCTGGCCTCTGCGCGTGCAGTGCGACTTCTGTGCGAGTCAGCACAACTATCGAGGCGGGCCTCGCACGGCGCCCGCCGCCACCTCGCCCTCGAGTCCGAAGCCTCACTCGCCGCCGCCGGGCGCGTTTCCGCTCGCCAGCGACCGTGAAAGGATCACACCGCCCATGTCGCTTCCCGATCGTTCCGACGACCTCGAGCTGCTGCTGCGCCGCATCATCCGCGAGGAAGCCGGCGTGACGCTCGTCACACCGGCGGCCAAATGGCGCGGCGGCACGCTGGTGCTCAAGCCTGGCACGCCGGGGTTGCAGGAGAAGAGCTGGCCGATCGAAACCTTCTTCCACAAGGTGGTGATGCTGCGGAATCGATTGCGCACGCTCGAGCAGCAGGTCAACGCGTCCGATCTTCCCGACGACGTGAAGCTGAAGCTGCAGGCGTACGTGAGCGGCTGCTACGGATCGCTCACCAGCTTCAACGTGCTCTTTGCGGACGAGGCCGATCAGTTCAAGGGCGGCGGCGGCGACTAGTCCTTGCCGTCGCGTGGCGCGCCGGTGCCCGATGAGCCCACGAACAGCCGGCGCCCGTCGGCGAAGGTCAGCTCGCGGCCGTTCCCCTTGAGCGAGCCGTCCTTCGCACGGAACCCTTCCACCACGAGCTCCGCGCCGACGGGCAGCGACTTCTGGCTGAAGCCCCGCCGATAGAGCGCGTTCGGCGGGCCGCCTTCGATCATCCAGCGCTCGGTCTTGCCGTCCGGCCGCTTCACGTCGAGATGGAGCCAGGTGTGCGGATTGATCCACTCCATCTTGACGACCGTCCCGCGCAGCTTGATCGGCTTGGTGGAGTCGAACTCTGCCGCGAACGCGTGGTGCGCGGACGTCCCGGTCGTGCACCAGACGATCGCCGCGAGGGCGCCGAGGAGCAGCGTGGCGTGATGGGTGCGCATGGGGGCTCCCTTCGTTAGCGTTGCCGCTTCGCGGCGTCGATGCGGCCGCCCGCCAGCAGGTTCGGCATCGCGTAGTTGCCTTCGTGGCAGGCGTATTCGTAGATCAGCGTCTCGTCTGGCAGGCGCGTGATCGGGATCTGCGCCGTCCATGCGCGCGCGAACGTGGCCGGATCCTCGACCGTGATGCGGTAGTCCATCGTCGTCGCGCCGGTGCGCGTGAAGCGCTCCACCAGCCGCAGCGTCTCGGACGGCCGCATGAAGATGGTGGCCCACTCGTAGTTCGTGCGGTCGATGAAGTTGGCGGTCTCGACCACGAGCGTGCTGCCTTCCCACCTGGCCACCGCGTTGCCGAACCACTGGCGGATGCCGCTGGCCTGCCGCCCGTCCACCGGGATGATGCGCCGATCGAGATACTCCTCGTGCAGGATGGTCACGTAACCCTGGCTCTGCACGATGCGGTTGTGGCCGCCGTTCGGCCCCTGCCACATCAGCGCGGTGACACCGTCGGTCAGGCACCGTTCGCCGGTGTCCGGATCGAGAAACGATTCGTAAGGCCCGGCGCCGTAGCGTGCCGAGGCGCGCGCGTCGGCCTTCTTCGCGTCGGGCGTATACGGGATGCGGCCGTCGGCCGGATCGACGACGAGCGACGTCTGCTTGTAGACCTGCCGCGGACGGCCGTGATCCTGCCAGAAGCTGTTGTACTCGTTGCCGCGGATGGGCGACTCGCCGACCGATCGACGCCCCACGGCCGCGCCTTCGGCGCCCGCCAGCCGCTGCGCCGCCTGTTCGTCCTCGAGCTTCTGGTTCCGCGCCACTTCCTCGTCGGTGAGCGACGCGCGCCCCGCGAACTGCGCGGGCCGCTCGAGCGGCACCGACGCTTCGTATCGCCACACGCCCTGCAGGTCGGGATCGCCCCACGGTGTCTTCGGCGGTACCCAGCCGCCCGTCGCGGGCTGCTGCGCGGCAACCAGCGTGCCGATCGCGGCGGCCACCAGTAATCCTCCGACAAACCGCCAGTTCGTCATGTCAGCGCTCCCAGAACCTGGTCGGGCACATCTAAAGATGTGCCCCTACGGACGCCGCCCCGTGGCCGGATCGACCACGCCCAGGTGACCGTACATCAGCTCCTCCACGAACTCGACGCACTTGTACTCGAGCAGCTGCTTGTTCGGTTCGACGCGGCGATAGAGCGGCATCCGGATCGTCCACGGACGCGTGAACACCTTTGGATCCTCGATCGTCGCCTGATAGGTGAGGTGATCGGCGCTGTCCCGCGTGTAGCGCTCGGTCACCTTCAGGGCGTCGCTGTGGAAATTGCCGGCGCGGTCGAACCAGGTGTCTTCGTTGAAGTCGGTGACTTCAACCACGAGCGTGTCGCCGTCCCATCGCCCGCGCGACCAGCCCATCCAGGTGGGGCTCGGGCTGTCGCCAACCGTGTCCATGTGGATGGTGCGCGTTGCGCCCGCAAACTCGTAGGCGATGACGATCTTGTTGGTGCCCTGCAGGATCTGAAACGGGTACGGCAGATAGGTGGCTCGAGGCACGCCAGGCATGAAGCACTTGATCTCGGGATCGCGCTTCACCCACTCGCGGCCGTTCTCCTGCCTCTTCGCCGCGGCCCACGGCTGGTACGGGATCTCGCCGCCGACCACGACGCCCTCCCCCGCCGGCACGCCGCCCACCGCTCCGAGGGCGCGGACCACGGGATCGGGCAGTTCCACTGGCGTGGCGCGAGCGAGCCCGGGGACGCCGCTGCGTGGCGCAGCCGGCAGCAGCGACAGCGCCGGGCGCGCGGCATGCGCTTGGAGGTCGAAGTTGGCGGTGTTCAGCGCCTGCCAGATGCCGTTCAGATCCGGCTTGCCGTCGGCGGTGCGCGGCGCGCGGTACGACGCGGATCCGTCCGGCGACTGGCCCGAGGCCGGCCGGTGAATCCATACCGCGGCCGCGGCGACGATGGCGACGCCGGCGAGCACGGCGATGGCGACCCGGATTCCCGCGCGCATGCTGGGCCGCGATTATGGGACCGTTCGTACGCACGCGGCAACTACCGCCTTCGGGGTAGGTTTTGGGTTACAGTGCGGCTTTCCTGCAAGACATCCAAGAAGGGAACTTCATGTCGCGACTCACCCGACGGGGATTCGTCACATCGGCACTCGCCGCAGCACCGGCCCTCACCGCGGTCTCGCTTCGGGCCCAGGGGCCGCCCGCCCCTGACACGGGGAACCTGCGCGTCGAGAAGGACATCGTGTTCGGCAAGGGCGGGAGCAAGGACCTCACGCTCGATGTCTACCAACCGCCCGCCAACGTGACCTCGAAGCGCACGGCGATCGTGCACCTCTTCGGCGGCGGCTTCTTCGTCGGCAACAAGAACGCCGGGTACATCATCAACGACATCAAGCCGCTCGGCGCCAAGGGCTACACCAACATCTCCGCGAACTACCGGCTTCAGCAGGAAGGCTTGTGGCCCGCGCAGATTCACGACACGAAGGCGGCAATCCGCTGGACCCGTGCGAACGCCGGGCGCCTCGGCGTCGACGCCAACCGCATCGTCGTCGCCGGCTACTCGGCGGGCGGCATGCTGGCGCTGATGGCCGCGGGCACGAACGGGCGCAAGGAATTCGAGGGCGACGGGGGCAACGCGGGCGTGAGCTCGGACGTCAACGCCTGCATCGGCGTGTACCCGCTGGCGAGCGCGCAGATCGCGACGGGGCTCTTCCCGCAGGGGCAGGCGACGCCGGAGAACATTGCCGCCGCCTCGCCCACGTCGTACATCACCAAGACGTTCGCGCCGACGATCTTCATTCACGGCACGAACGACGGCACGGTGCCGGTGCAGTCGAGCATCGACTTCTGGACGAAGCTCCACGCGCTCGGCGTGCCGTCCACGCTGACGCTCATACAGGGCGCCGATCACGCGTTCGACAACGCCGCGTTCGACGCGATCGACGTGATGGCCCACTCGATCGACCTCTTCCTCGATCGGTTGATGGTCAACCCGGCTCCGTATCCCCGGTTCGGCGCGCCCGGTGGTGGCCGCGGACGCGGGGGACGCGGCGGGCGTGGCGATGCCACACCGGGAGGGCGTGGCTAGCAGCCACGTGTCCTCGGGCCGTCTGCTCTTCGTTGCGGTCGCAGCGGCGCTCGCGTGCTGGCCGCCGGCGGTCTCGGCGCAGTGGCCGAAGTACCCGACCCCGCGAGTGCCGAAGGACGCCGCCGGGCGTCCGAATCCAGACGCGCCGGCGCCGCGCACGGCGGACGGCCGCCCCGACTTCAGCGGCCTCTGGCGCGGCATCACCGCACCGCCAGGCGTCCGGCCGCGGCAGCCGCCGCCCGGGCCGGCGATCGCCGTCTATCGCGAGGTGGGCCAGAACCTGCCCGAAGGCCTGCCCGTGACGCCGTACGGACTGGACCTGCTGAAGCAGCGCCTCGCGACCGACGGCCGGCAGAATCCGCAGGCGCGGTGCCTGCCGATGGGGATCGTGCAGCTGCACCTGCAGGGCGCGCCGCGGAAGTTCGTCCAGACGCCGGCCGTGACCGCGATCCTGTACGAGGCCGCGGGCGAGACGCGGCAGATCTTCACCGACGGCCGGACACTGCCGCCCCCCGAAGCGCAGCCGTGGTGGAACGGCTACTCGGTGGGACGCTGGGAGGGCGACGACCTCGTGGTCACCACCACGCGCTTCCGTGACGGTGGCTGGCTCGATCTCATCGGCAGTCCGCTCACCGATGCCGGCACGATCACCGAACGGTTTCGCCGGCCCACGTTTGCGCGCATGGAGATCGACATCACCGTGGACGACCCGAAAGCGTACACGCGGCCGTTCACCGTGCGCGTGTACCAGGAACTGATGCTCGACGACGCACTGATCGAATTCGTCTGCGACAACCAGCGGTTCACACCGTAACGCCTGGTTCAGCCCTTCGAGAAGATGTCGAGTTTGTAGCCGGCTCTCGCGAACAGGTAGTTGCGCGACTCGTCCGCCATCTGGCGGAACTTCTCCATGTTGACGCCGGTCATCCGCCCCCGGAGCTTCCGCACGCGGCCGCCGATGATCACCGTGTCGACGTTGCGGGTGTCCGCCGCCAGGACGACCGTCCCGATCGCGTGATTGGAGGGATACAGGTTGATGTCGTCGGTCCGAATCAGGACGATGTCGGCCTCTTTGCCCGGCGTCAGCGTGCCGCACTTGTCCAGCAGGCCGGCGCAGTCGGCACCGCCCGCGGTGGCGCAGTCGAGCACCGTGCGTACGCTGACCGGCGCGGGAGCCTTCGCGTCGCCGTTCGCCCGGCGGTAGGTGGCCATCGCGCGTTGCACGTTGAACACCACGCGCATCTCGCTGAACATGTCGGTGCCGTACGACACTTCGTTGTCGATCGAGAGGCCGGGCCGCAGGCCGTGGTCGAGCGCCTTCTGAAATGCGGACACACCCTCGCCCAGCCCGTACTGCGCGTCCGACCGCGGACACACGTTCACCGTGGCGCCCGCGTCCTTGACGCGCTGCCAGACCTGATCGGGCCATCCCTGGGCGTGATTGAAGGTGTTGTCGGGACGGATCAGTTTCTCCTTCCAGAAGGCGTCGAACTCGGGGCCGGCCGCATTCGACTCGGTCGTGATCCGGATCCCGAGCCGGCGCGCGAACGCCCAGTTCTCACGGCTCATCCCCGAGAACAGGCGAAGCGTCACGAGCTGATCGGTGGAGCTGAAGAACTTCTTCTGCAGCCGTTCGAGATCCTGCGGCCACTGACGATCCCATTCGCCCGCCGCCGGCGCGCCCGACGCGTGGACGCCGCGAATGCCCGAATCGATGAGCGCCTGCACTGCCGCATCCGAGTGGGCGGCGGACCGCGAGTTGTGCGAGTTGTCGATCACGCACGTGATGCCGGCGTCGATGCAGCCGAGCGCGGTGATGAGATTGCCGACGTAGATGTCGTGCGGCCGATAGTGCCGCGCGAAACCGTTGTGGGTCGTCGCCATGTATTCGGCGATGGCGCCGTCGGGAATGATGCGGCGAAGCTGCCCCTCCCACGAGTGTCGGTGCGCGTCGACGAACCCGGGAATGACGACGGTATTGGTGGCGTCGATCACCTGCACCTGCGCCGGTGCCTTGACCTGGCCCACCGCGACGATCTTCCGCCCGTCGATGAGCACGTCGCCCCTGGCGAAGTCGCCCACCTTCGGGTCCATGCTGACGATCGTCCCGCCCCTGAGCAGGATCGGCTGGCGCGTCGCGGGAGGGTCCCGCCACGCACGCTCCAACGTGCCGGCGTCTTCCGTGACCGGGCCGCGCTGTGCCCCGAGTGCCTCGCGCAGGACGAACGGCGCGGCGAGGGCCGCGGTGGCTTTGAACGCATCGCGTCGCGAGATCATGGCCGCCTCCTGCGCGATTATAGATTTGACGCCCCCGCCGGTTCGGCGATATAGCTCCCTCGATGACGCAGTCGAGTCACCTGGCAGGTGGCGCGCTCGCGGCGCTCTACCTGCTGTGGCTCGCCGTATGGCTGATCATCGGCGATGAGCCGTACAGCCCCGGCCGCTATCACTGGGACCAGGCGCTGGCGGCCGCCGCCGGCGGCTGTCTCGCCTTTTACACCTCCCGGCGCACGTCCCGCCCCTATCGCGTCTTTCTCGTGATCCAGGGGCTGGCTTTCCTGCTGCTGGCGGGCTCGTGGGTCACCTACCAGGTCTCGAGCGGGTCGTCAGCCGATCTGTCGATCCCGGCGCAGGGCGCGGGCGAGCTCTCCGATCTCGCCTCCGATGCGTTCTACGCGGCGTTCGTCTTCGCCCTGCTGTGCGCCTGGGGCTATCTGGCGCTCGAGCGGTGGCACAGCCGGCCGCTGTCGCGCCTCACGGCAATCGTGTGCGCGGCGTCGACGGCCGGCCTGGCCGCGATCTTCGCGAGCTTTTACGTCCAGCAATACGGCCACCTCCTCGACACCCTGCTCGGGAGGTTCGACGCCGTCACCGCCGCTTTCGAGTTCGGAGTGCTGGCCACGGGCCTGCTCTGCATGCTGCTCAAGGAACCGCCCGCCGTGGTGTGGATGCTCGCCGGCACGTCGGTGCTGATGGCCGGCGACATGGCCTACAGCGTCGACGCGGTGCCACGGAGCATCGAGGCGGTCTGGATGCTCGGACAGCTCTCGGTGCTGTCGGCCACGCTGCGAATGCCGGCGGCACACGCCGCCGGGAACACCGGGCGCTCCTCGCTCTCCGGAATCCTGATCCTCCTCTCGCTGGTCGCGGCCCTGCTGGCCCCCGTCGTCTGGTTCCTGCCGGTGGCGGCAGTGTGGAAGTCCTTCTTCTCCGTGCTCTTCATCCTGGCGCTCGTCACGATCCTCGTGTGGCTCACCGATCGCTTCGACGAAACGGTGGCGTTCCTGCGCGGCTACGTGCGGCGCGTCCACCAGTCGCATCTGGTGTCCGAGGATTGGCGGAGTGCCGGGCCCGCCCTCGGGACGGCTCTGCGCTCGACGGGCCTCGACGTGTTCCTGGACGAGTTTCGCCACTCGGCGGCCGGGCTGCGGCGGGACGTGCTCTTTCTGGGACCGGAACGGCTGTACGGTCCGCCGAAGGAACACACCAGCCCCCGCCAGGCCTCGTGCTTCATCGTCATGCCCTTTGGTCAGGAGTGGTCGGCGGACGTGCACCGCATCCTGGCGCGCGCATGCGAGGCGGCCGGCGTGCGGCCGGTACGAGGGGACGACCTCTTCACCCCGACGGACATCCTCGAGGACATCTGGCAAAGCATCAACGCCGCCGGCTTCGTGATTGCCGACATCACCGGCCGCAACCCGAACGTGCTGTATGAACTGGGGATCGCGCACGCGCTCGCCAAGCCGGTGCTCATCCTGTCCAGAGACGCGGCCGACATTCCGATCGACCTGGCGACGCGGCGCGTGATTCTCTACGGGCAGAAGGGCGACGCGTGGCGCGACGAGCTGGCGCGGATCGTGGCCGAGGCGATCGGGAAAGTCGTGGAAGACTACGGGATGGAACGCGGATGATGAAGAATATAGCCACGATGACACCCAGAGGGTTGGCGGTGGCGGCGATCGCGGTCCTGGCGTCGGCAACGCTGGCGGCGCACCACTCATTCGCGATGTACGACCAGTCGATCACGTACGTCTTCACCGGCGTCGTGGAGCGGCTCAATCCCGACGGCGCCCACATGCAGATCGCGTTCGTGCCGCTCAACGAGAAACGCGACGCGCTCGTACGCGACGCCGAGGGCAAGCCGGCGACCTGGCTGGTCGAGATGGGCGGCTCGGCGGCGATGGCGCGCGAGGGGATCACGGTGGGCAGCTTCGAGCGTGGTACCGTCTTCAGCGTCGGGCTCACGCCGCTGCGCAACGGGCAGCGGGGCGGCGCGAGGGTCGATGGGCTGTTTCAGTGTCCCAAGGGCAAGCCGCCGGCCGCCGGCAAGCACTGCGACTCGGTTGACGGGGCCACGCCGCACGGCGAGGGCAAGCTCGCGGTGGCAACCGCCACCTGGAAGCCATAGAGAGCTGATTGGACATGACGAGTGCCAACTTCGTCCGCCGGGCCGCCGCGGCCGCCCTCGTGTTCGCTGTCGTGTTCGTCGCCGCTGGCACGACGCCGTCGTACACGCAGGCCCCGCCGCCCGCGCAGAAGAGCGTGGGGCGCGGCTGGCCGGTGCCCGTACCGCTCAACCGGTTCGACGGTTTCCCGGAGGACTACTTCGTCGGCGCCGTGACGCCCTGGTACTACGTGACCAACGCCGCGGCTACCGGAGGAAAGGTCCCCGCCGGCGTGCAGCCGCTGGCGCGCGACATCTTCACGTCGAAGGACTTCTACTCCGACAAAGACCTGTGGATGGACAAGCGGTACTACCGCTGCAACAGCCCGATCTCGCTGGACTCCATCTGGGGCGACTACTCGAGCGGCCCGCGGGCGATCGAAGACAGCAACCCGGCGACGGCGGCCTGGGGTCATTGCGATCGCGACTACCCGCGCGCCGCGATCGTCAGCCCGTATCCGTTCAAGACCGCGCAGGCGCATTACGAGGCCTTGCTGGCCGAGACCAAGGCGCGTGGAGGACCGACGGCACACACGACCGCCACGCTGCCTGACTGGAACGGCCGCTATACCAGGAACCTGAACCTCGTGTTCGGCCGGGGGCGTCGCGGAGGGGCCGGCGACCCGCTGCCGCAGGAATTCACCGAGCCGCCGCAGTGGGTCGTGGGGTGGGCGAACCAGATGCCGACCATCCTCTCGCTGCTCACACCCGAGTACCAGAAGCGGTTCGTGCAGCAGATGTATCACAAGACCAACAGCAACGCGGCGCAGTTCTCGCTGATGTTCTGTCGTCCGGAAGGCCTGCTGCGCTGGTGGTCGGGACCCGGGGGGCCGAGTCAGCTCGACGTGATGGCGGTGCCTGGACGCGTGCAGTTCCTCGGCGGCACGGACAACGCGCTGCGTCACGTGCAGATCGATCGCACGTTCACGCTCAAGGGCGCCGTGCCCCACCTGGGAGCCGAAGTCCCCAGCTGGCTGGGCGAGACCGTCGGGTTCTGGGATGGCGAGACGTTGATCACGTGGACCTCCAACATCCAGGGGTGGTTCACGCACAGCAGCTGGGAATACAGCAACAAGATGCAGCTCGTCGAGATCTGGACGCCGCGACGCTTCGCCGACGGGCGGTTCGCCGGTCTCGAGCACGAGACGGTGTTCTACGACCCCGAGGCGTTCGTCGAGCCGGTGCGCGACATCCGCTTCTTCTCGCGGCGGAGCGACCTCAAGCAGGCGCCGCCGTTCCACCTCGAACACTGCAACCAGACGATCTTCGTCGGCGACGACGGCAGGGGCACGCAGGTGCCGCCCGGCACGACCATCCAGTACAAGGTGCGGGACCTCTACGACCGCCCCTGGGCGCGCATCTGGGAGGAGCATTTCGAGAAAGGCATGAAGCGGCCCGCCGAGGCCGACGGGCTCGGCGGATTCAAGTAGTCACAGGAGGATACGAACCCATGAAGGTTGTCACGCGTCTCTGTCTGCTGGCGGTCATGGTCATCGCGGCCGGTTCCCCGGCGTTCGCGCAAGCCACCATCCACGGCGATCTGACGAAAGACTGGGCCGGGCAGAAGGCGCTGCTCGTCGGCCTGGCGAATGCGATGCCCGAGGACAAATACGGGTTCAAGCCGACGCCCGCGCAGCGGACCTTCGGAGAGCACGTCCTGCACATCGCCCAGGTGAACATGATGCTGACCAAGTTCCTGGGCGGCAAGACGCCGGAGCCGGCGATCAACATGAAGGCGACGACGAAGGCCGACATGATCAAGGCGATGTCGGACTCGTTCGACTACGGCTCGAAGGTAATCGCCGAGTTCAACAACACCACGATCCAGGAGACGGTTCAGGCCGCGTTCATGGGCCCCTCGACCCGGGCGCGCCCGATGTTCTTCCTGATCGGCCACACGCAGGACACCTACGGTCAGATGGTGGTGTACGTGCGCCTCAACGGCGTGACACCGCCGGCCAGCGCGCCACGGCCCTAGCATGTCGGGCGGTCTCGAGACCGCCCGCTGCATTGCGCGAGCCTCCGCCCCTGACGGGCGTGGGCTCGCAACCAGCCTATTTCTTCAACCTATTTCTTCAGCGCCTTGATGGCGGGGTGCACGTAGCCGGCCGGCAGCACCTTGTTCGGGTCGGGGCGGACGGCCAGGTAATCGATGCCGCCCGCAGGCACCTCGTCGAAGCCGTGATAGACGCCGGGCGGAATGATCACCACGTCGCCCGGGTTCACCTTGCGCCGCTGCGCGGGCTTGTCGAACGTGCCCTGCATGCTCGGGCCGACAACGGTGGTGACGATCTCGCTGTCTTTCGGCGCCGGCCTGGCGTTGGTGACAGTCCCGCCGGTGAGCAGCGTGCCGGTGCCCCGGATGATGTAGTAGACCTCGGTGATGTGCTCGTGATTGATGGCGCCCACCGGTGCGCCGGGCTTGGTCGGCGTGCGGCGCAGGACGCCAACGCCGACGTTGTAGGTGCCCATGTCCACCGCCGTGATCAGGCGATCGGCGATCGCCGACGGCGCGTCGAGCACCGCCTGCACCTCGGCCGCCGGGATGTCGGTGGCGATCTCTGGCGGCCGCCTGCCCTGGGTCGACGTATCGGCCTGCGCGAACAGAAGGGCGGCGGCCACGCCGCCCGCGATGTGCATGCGGTTCATCTGGGCCTCCAGCGACGCTTGTCACGAGGACTCACTCGAGGATGCCGAGTGAGGCCAGGGTCGCCGCGACGTCCGATTCGTGAGCCTTCACGAACTCGACGTTGACGCTCGGCGCCCCGGACGGAACAGCCCGTATCACGCCCGCCTTCACGAAGCCATGCGCCACGTGCGCGGCGATCAGCGTGATCGCGAGCTTGGAGTACTCGCGCGGAGTGAACTTCGACGCCGCGAGCGCGGCGGCCAGCCCCGGATGGTTCTCGAGCCGCGCCACCAGCGCCGAGGCCCCGGCAACCGCATCGCCGGAGAGCGCCACCTCCTTGGTGAAGAGGGGGGCGTGCGTAAACGAAGGGTCGTCTCCGACGATCGCCATGACACGGCGAGTCGCAAACACGAACCGATCGAAGGCAGGGGCCGTCAGCCGGTAGTCGGCCAGCTCGGATACGTCGATCGGCGTCTGTGCGTTGGCAGCGACCGTGTCCGCGCTGGCGATCGCGGCGATGACGAGGAGCGTGGCAAACCTCACCGCGACGCCGATTTTAGTGCTTTTCGACGCCCCTCAGTAGGGATCGCAGTACAACCCGGTGCACTGGGGTGCCTGCCCCGTCGTGCCGGACACGGCTCCGATCATGCCGGGGTGGATCGAACAGTGGTAGTTGGTGCCGGAGGCGGGCATGACCACGGTTCGGCTGGTGGCACCCGGCGCGATGTCGCCGGTATCGATCGAGCCGTCGTTGAGCACCACACGATGCGAGACCGAGTCGTTGTTCCTGAACACCACCGGCTGGCCGCCGAAGGCCGCGGGGTTCGGTGAAAACGCCTGAGTGCCGCTCTGCCCGTTGATGGCGATGGTGGTGGGGCTGCCGCCGCCGGTGGGGGCGGTCGGTGTCGAACTGCCGGACCCTCCACAACTCAGGCAGGCCAGGCCTGCCAGCGACGCGAGAGCCCATCGATGGAGTCGCATTGTCTCATCCTCGCAAGCCCCCGCCTGCGAGGCTGAAGTGCAAGGTGGCGGCCAGCGACGTGCGTCGGAAGAACACATGCAAAAGCGGCATGGTGGCGTAAACGCCTTACGCCCGCGGTAAGACGTTTACGCGTAGGATGAGAGACATGGGCCGCGCGCTTGCGCTCGCGATGCTGGTCTTGGTCGCCTCGCCCTCGATCTCCGGGCAGACGCTCGTCGTGCTTCACATTCGAGCGGTCCTGACCGATGCCACCGGACAGGCCACGCCGGTGGCGCGCCACGCGCTGCTCATCAGCGAGAACCCGCCGACCAGAGAGCCGCGCCGAATCGTGACGAGCGTGGACGGCACCGCCACCGTCAGGCTGCGCCCGGGCAACTACACCGTGGAATCAGACGAACCGGTGGCGCTTCAGGGAAAGGCGTATCGGTGGAGGCTGACCCTGGACGTCGCCGCCGGCCGCGACTCGACCCTCGAACTGACTCTCGCGAATTCGGTGGCCGAGGCGATCGCGCCGGGGACGTCGGATGCCACCACGCCGCTCGCAACCAACACGTCGCTCGTGCTGCGACAGTGGCTCGACAGCGTCGTGGAGGTGTGGACTCCGACGGCGCACGGATCGGGATTCCTGGTTGACGCGGCCGGACTCGTCGTGACGAACCAGAAGATCATCGGCGACGCGACGCTGGTCGAAGTGCAGATCTCGCGCTCGGTCAAAGTCGCGGGGACCGTCGTCGAAGCCGATCGCCAGCGCGACATCGCCGTGGTCCGGATCGACCCGGCCGCCATGGCGTCGATCAAGCCGGTGCCGCTTGAATGCCCGAGCAGCGCACCGTCGATCCCGCGCGGGCAGGAGATCTATGCGATTGCCGCCCCGCTCCGGCAGGAGAAGAGCTGGACGTTGGGAGCCGTGAGCCGCATCGACGCGAATGCCATCGCCTCCGACCTCTCGCTGGCGGGGGGCGGCGCCGGCGGGCCGGCGTTCGCCGCTTCAGGCGTCCTCGTGGGAGTCACGTCTCCTGCCGACGAGCGCGACGAGCCGAGGCGCGGCGCGACGCGCGTCGTCCGCATCGCGCGTGTGTGCGATGTGATGGCGGCGGCCGCGAAGAAGGTCAACGACGCTCCTGTTCCGAGTGCGGCGCATCTTCCCGTGGAGCCCACGAAGCCTGCTCCCGTCGCCACGTTCAAGGAGGCCGTCCGTCGTCGCGCCGGCAGCCTCAAGCCCTATCAGATGGCCGCGGCCGATTTCGACGTCGGGTTCATCACGCCGATCATCAACTACGCCGCGCAGTCGCAATCGAATCAGAATTTCAGCAACTGGTCCGAATACATGGCGGACATCCCGCCGGTGCTGTTCGTCCGCGTGACGCCGAAGATGGTGGAAAGCTTCTGGGCGAAGGCGGCGCGCGGCGCCGCGATGACACAGGGGATGGCCTTGCCGACGATCAAGCACCTGAAGTCAGGCTTCGAGCGGCTGCACGCCTTCTGCGGCAGCACCGAGGTGCGGCCAATCCACCCGTTCAAGCTGGAACTGCGGGTCTCCGAGACGGACGCGATCTACGAAGGTCTCTACGTGTTCGATCCGGCAGCCCTTGGACCCGAGTGTGGAACGGTGTCGTTCGTGCTGCATTCGGAGAAGGAGCCCGGGAAGGCAGACACGCGGGTCGTCGATCCCAGAGTGCTTCAGCAGATCTGGCGCGACTTCGGCCTCGAGGTCAGCCCTTAGGTTATTGCCACCCGCCGTTGCGCTTCTCCACCGGCAGGATCCGCATGAACGCTTCCACGGCGTGGATCTGGCCGTCGTAGACCTTGAACATCTCCCACACCGTCAGCTGATCGCCGCCGCGCTCGCGAACGCCCCAGGCCATGCGCAGCCAGACGATGCCCATGCGCTCGTCGGCGGCGATGACACGCGTCTGTACGTCGCCGAGGCGCTCGAAGATCGCGAGCGACTGGGTGGAGATGTTCTGGCATCCGGGAGCGAACTTGCAGTCCGGCCCGGCCATCACCTGACCGTTCTCGTGGCGATAGGCGTTGGGCGCGAAGGGTGCGTTCACGGCGGCGAAGTTCTTCGCGGCGTTCAGCCCTTGCGGGTAGTGCATCGCCGCCTTGATCGCGTCGTCGCGGGTGGCGAGCTGCGCCGGACGGGGCGCGAAGTTCATCACCGCACTCGGAGCGCTCAGCCCGTCGATGTTGAAGATGAGCCCTTCGGATCGGCTGCGGGTGGCCACCAGCTCGATTTCGGTGAGCTTGTCGGCGACGACCTTCACCCGCACCACCAGCATCACGGGCGCCCCGGTCTCCTCCACCATGACATGGGCGCCCGCCACGCCAGCGCGCTCGTCGATGACGTCCTGCCGGAAGCCGCGCAGGCGCGTCAGCGTGCCGGCGAGGCCCACCTTCGCAAGCGGCTTCTCGACGGCATCCTCGGTCACGCGCAGCGTGTCGGCCACGGGCAGGCCGCTCACGTCGTGCTTCACGAGCGCATGCAGCAGCTGCGTCACCTTGCCGCGCAGGCATTCGCGGTCACAGGTGGCGGGAGCAGGCTGCGCCGAGCTCGCGCCGGCACCCCACGCGCACCAGACCAGCAGCAGTCCGGCGATCGTCCGGTTCTTCATCGTCACTCCTCAGATGTGCCGCGTTCGCGTGCGCGTTTACCGCGTGGTACTGAGTTCGGTGATGAGCCCGTCGACAAATTGAGTGATGAAGTTCGGCGGCCCCCCGACTTTCGCCTCGAATTCGGCAGTTGGCTTCGACGCCCGGATGTCGGCCGCGGACTTGCCTTCGCGCAGCGCCTTGGCGACGCGGTCGCGCACGGTCACGGCGATGTCGCGATGCGCGATGAGCGCCGCCCGGTCAACGACCGGCCCATGACCCGGCACGACCTTCGTGCCCGGTCCCGTCAAGGCGACGAGCTGCGTCAGCGCCTCGATCGTCCCCAGCACGCTCCCGCCGTTCGTGACCGCCGCGGCGGGAAATCCCGCCGAGCGGAACACATCACCGGTCATGAGTACATCGGCCTGCTCGAACTTCACGGCCGTGTCGCCGTCCGTGTGCGCGGGCGGCAACGGAATGAGCCTCACGGTTTCGCCGTCGAGGTAGACGGTCGTCGCGGTGTCGAACAACACAATCGGCAACGCCGCAGCGGACGCCACTGGCGGCACTTGCCCGTTCCCCGGCGCCGGCCTCGGCTTCAGCAGCTGACCACGCAGATTCGGCCGGCCGAGGATCGTGACCCCAAGCCTGGCGAAATTCTCGTTGCCGCCCGTATGGTCGCCGTGCACGTGCGTGTTCACGAGAAACCGGAGCGGCGCGGGCGAGAGCCCCTTCAGCGCGGCGACAATCTTTTCCGTCACCTGCGGGAACTGCGCATCGACGAGGAACACGCCCTCGGGGCCGACGAGCGCGGCCATTCGACCGCCCTGTCCATCGATCCCGTAGACGTTGCCGCCAAGGCTCGTCGCAACCACCTTGATGTCCGGCGGCGCGCTCCCCTGCGGCGCCGGGGCCTGTGCGGCCGCCAGCCGGCCCACGAGCAGGGCGGCCATCGCAAACCCGAACGCTTTCGCTGCCATGTTTCCCATTCGCATGGCATACGATACCGCCGTTCCAATGAGCCCGCGCGTCGTGCGCGTCTGCCAGTCTCTGATCGTCACCGCCCTGGCCGCCGCGGCACCGGCGCCGGCGCAGGACGTGCCGGCGGTCGCGCCCGGGATGTCGTTCTTCATCACGAGCAGGGGCCGCGGCTTCGGCGGCAACCTGGGCGGCCTCGCCGGCGCGGACGCGCTGTGCCGCGAGCACGCCGCGGCCGTCGGACGCGGCGATCGACTGTGGCGCGCGTATCTCAGCGCACCACCATCAGCCGGTGCGCCAGCGGTCCACGCGCGCGACCGGATCGGCCGGGGTCCGTGGATCAACGCGCTGGGGGTTCGGATCGCGGCCAGCGTCGAGGAGCTCCACAGCGAGCACGTCAACCTCACCAGGGATACGGCGCTGACCGAAGCTGGCGCGCAGGTCGCATCGACGCGGCACGACATCCTCACCGGCAGCAACCCCGATGGCACGCTGGTCACAAGAGGCGACGCGACATGCCGCGGCTGGACGAGCCATGGCGATGGCCGGGCGATGCTCGGCCATCACAACCGCAGCGGCGGCGGCCAGGGCGATTCCTGGAATTCCGCCCACCTTTCACGTGGCTGCTCCCAGGCCGCGTTGCGCGCGTCCCTGGGTGACGGCCTCGTGTACTGCTTCGCCGCGGATTAGGGCGGGCTGAAGCCCGCCCTCTACATCAGAAGTCGACCTGCACGTTGAACCGCATGAACCTCGGCAGCAGCACCGCCGTGGGCTGCAGCCACTTCTGTACGGCCGGATTCGGGTCGTACACGTTTTCGTACGTCGTCGGCGTGTTGCTGTTCAGCAGGTTGTAGACGTCCAGCCCGACGTTCGTTCTGTACTTCCCGAACCGCAGCACCTTGGCAAAGCGCATGTCCACGTTGTTGACGCGATCGCCGTACACCGTACCCGGCAGCACGAGGTTGACGTCCTGCTGCGCCAGACCGGTGGCCAGCGGCCGTCCTGTTGCGGCCAGGAACTGCGCGGCGTTCATGCGGTAGGTCGCCGTCCGCGACGCGCCGTTCGTGCCCGGGTCGGCGCCCGGCTGCGCATTGGCCTGCGAGCGGAAGATGCCGCTGACCAGCACGTCCACCTTGGGCACGGTGTAGGAGGCGAGCCCGCGCACGCTGGTCAGGAACGGCTCGGCGTAGTCGCACGCCCGCACGCCGTCCACGGTGCCCACGGCGATGACGGGGACCGCTGCACTGCCGAGGGTCGGCGCCATCGGTCTTCCGAACCGCGCGGTCAACATGTCGCAGGTATCGGCGACGCCGCGCCCCGTGCTCGTGCCGCCCTGCAAGCTGAGGCCGTTCCTCAGGCGCGCGTTGACCGAGAGGTCCACGCCGTGCCAGTAGTGCGTCTCGCCGCCGAAGTCGTCGGTGGTCGTGTAGTACGAGTCGGTGGCGCCAAGGGGCTTGAGCGAGTTGCGCGTCAGGAACGTGACGGGATACCCGCCGCCGTTCGGCAGCCTCTCATCCCGGGGCGCGGTGAGCGTCACTTCGTCGTAGTCGGCCGCGGTGAGCGCGCGGTTGTGCGTCACGAAGAAGTTGCTCCAGATGCGGCGGTTGTAGGTCACCTCCACGGCAATCTGCGGCAAGATTTCCTGCTGCACGCCAACGCCGATCTGCCAGTCGCGATTGCGCGTCCCCCACCCCTCGAGGACCGCCGGGTTGACGGTGGTGGTCTGATTGAACGAACCCCAGTTCAGGGCCGACCACGCGCCGCACTCGCCGTTGGCCACCGGGTTCAGAAAGTCACACTGCGCCACGTAGTCGCCCCGGCCCGGGGTGCCCGCCGGCGCGGCGAGATTGTCGGACCACGAGCGGTTGATCGAGGTCACGAGCGTCGACCCGGCATTGCTGATCGTGTAGGCGTCGCCGGTCCACGCGCCCTGGAGATACTGACCCACGTTCACCTTGAGCGCCGTCTTGCCGTTGCCGAAGACGTCGTACGCGGCACCGAAGCGCGGCGAGATGTCGTGGTAGCCCTTCACGCCTTCGGTGCGCGGCAGCATGAACGGCCCTCCGAACTCGTTGTCGTCGAGGATGCCGTTCTCTCCCGCCGGCGCCCAGCTCGAGGCCGTCTCGTAACGCAGGGCGGCCTGAATGCTCAGCCGCGAACGCGTCCACTGATCCTGCACGAACACCGAGTTGTAGAGCAGGCTGTTGCTGGTCCCGTTCGTGCCCACGCGCTGCGACAGCTGATTCGGCACGCCGTTGTTGAAGCGGTAGCTGATCTGGCGGCCGACGTAGGTCGTGTTCCGATTCCCCATGTAGCCGGCCATGTAGCCCCACTTCATGTTGTGGCTGCCGGTGATGTACGACATCGCGGCCTTCCACGTGGCGTGCTTCTGGTTGCTCGAGGGGGCCGGGTTGAAGCCGCGGTAGATGAAGTTCGCATTCGGCACGCCGGCACCGGTGGACTGCTCGGTGACCGGAATGAAGTCCGTCAGCACGCCGTACGGCCGCGGATCACCGTTGTCGGTATAGAACGCCGAATAGCCACTCTCGAGAAGCACGCGGTTCGAGAAGGGCGACGTCCACGACGTCTGCATGATCTTCGCCGGCGCGTCCCAGATGGAGCCCGATTCGGGCGAGACGGTGGCCGTACCCGGCGTCACGCC
>DASRPM010000024.1:0-3067 GCA_035646375.1 Vicinamibacterales bacterium | reverse complement strand
ACCATCGCCTCGTCCACCGCGCTCGTGCCCTCGAGCACCACGCCGTCCACCGGCACCTTTTCGCCGGGGCGCACGCGCAACCGATCGCCGGGGTGGATGTGCTCGAGCGGCACGTCTTCGTCGGTCCCGTCCGGCCGCAGGCGGCGGGCGGTCTTCGGTGCCAGCCCCAGCAGCGCGCGAATGGCCGCGCCCGTCTGACTGCGCGCGCGCAGCTCCAGCACCTGGCCGAGCTGCACGAGCACGACGATCACCGCCGCCGCCTCGAAGTAGACGCCCACGCTGCCGTCGTGCATGCGGAAAGACGGCGGGAAGATGCCGGGCACCAGCGTGGCGACGACGCTGTAGACCCAGGCCACGCCGACGCCGAGCGCGATCAGCGTGAACATGTTCGGGCTGCGATTGACGATCGACTGCCAGCCGCGCGCGAAGAACGGCGCTCCGCCCCACAGCACGACCGGCGTGGCCAGCGCCAGCTGGAGCCACGCGCGCGTGGTGCCGGACACCGCGTGCGCGAGGTCGCCCGGCAGCATCTCGCTCATGGCCAGCAGCACCACGGGCACCGCCAGCGCGGTGCTCGCGCGGAAGCGGCGGGTCATGTCCGTGAGCTCTTCGTTCTCGGGCTCTTCGGCCGTCATCTCGACCGGCTCGAGCGCCATGCCGCAGAGAGGGCACGACCCCGGCCCGATCTGCCGCACCTCGGGATGCATCGGGCACGTGTATTCCACGTCCTGCTTTTGTAGAGGCCGGGCTTCCTTTTGTAGAGGGCGGGCTGCAGCCCGCCCTGAAGGCGGACCTGAAGGTCCGCCTCTACGAACGGGGTCCTGATACTTCGCCGGATCCGCCTGGAACTTCGCCAGGCAGCCGCCGCTGCAGAAGTAATAGGTGCGGCCGTCGTGCTGAGTCGAGAACTTCGCGGTGGCCGGATCCACCGTCATCCCGCACACGGGATCGATGGCCCCCGGCGCCTGAACCATGGGCAGAAGCTTAGCGGCAGTCATCACTTGTATGACGCAGGGGGGCGCGGCGTATTACACCCCCGCCTGGCAGGTGCAGTTCACGCAGCCGTGCTCGGCGCAGGTGCCGCACGACTCCACCACGCGCCGCTTGAGCGCTTCGCGCGCCCGGAACACCCGCACCGCGGCATTTCCGGCGGTCAGCCCCTTGCGCTCGGCGTAGGCCTTCACCGGCTGCCCCTCCACTTCGATGGCCTGGAGCGCGTCCGCGTAGTCCGGTTTCAGCGTGGTCGCCAGGCGGCTGATGCACTGGCAGACCTGGTGCCGGGTCTCGTCCGGCACGGCCTCGGCCGTGTCGAGCTCGCGGGCGAAAGCCTCGAGCGCGCGGTCCGCGGCGCCCTGGCGCCGGAACCGGTCGATGGCGGCGTTCCGCAGGGTGCGGTAGAACCACGGCACGAGCGCTTCCCCCTCCGGCACCTGGTCCGGCCGCGCCAGGGTCCTGGCAAACGCCTCCTGCAACAGGTCCTCGGCCAGCGCCCGGTCCCCCACCCGCCGCGTCAGGTAGGCCAGAAACGCGCGGTGGTTCTCGAGCAGAGTGTCCAGCACCGTGCCCCCGGTTTCGCGATCGCCCATCGATTCAGTATAGATAGACAGAGAACCATGACCGACACCACCAACACTACCACCAGGGAAACGCTCGGCTTCCAGGCCGAAGTGACGCAGCTCCTCCACCTGATGATTCACTCCTTGTACGGCAACAAGGAGATCTTCCTGCGCGAGCTGGTCTCGAACGCCTCGGACGCCGTGGACAAGCTGCGCTTCGAGGCGCTCGCCGACGGCGCGCTCTTCGAGACCGATCCAGACCCGAAGATCCGCATCGCCTGCGACCCGGCGGCGCGCACGATCACCGTGTCCGACAACGGCATCGGCATGTCGCGGCAGGAAGTGATCGAGCACATCGGCACCATCGCCAAGTCGGGCACGCGCGAATTCTTCCAGCAGCTCACCGCCGACCGCGCCAAGGACGCGCATCTCATCGGCCAGTTCGGCGTCGGGTTCTACTCGGCGTTCATCGTGGCCGAGCGGGTGACGCTGGTCACTCGCCGCGCGGGCCTCGGCGCCGAGCACGGCGTGCGCTGGGAGAGCACCGGCGAGGCGGGCTTCACGATCGAAACCGTGGACAAGCCGTCGCGCGGCACCGACGTCGTGCTGCACCTGCGTCCCGAGGAAGACGAGCTGCTCTCCAGTTATCGGCTGCGCGACATCCTGAAGAAGTACTCGGACCACATCGCCGTCCCGATCCTGATGAAGAAGGAGACGTGGGACGCGGACGCGAAGAAGCAGGTCGTAACCGCCGAGGACGAGCAGGTGAACCGCGCGTCGGCGCTGTGGACGCGGCCGAAGAGCGACATCACCGAAGAGCAGTACCACGAGCTCTACAAGCACGTGGCCCACGATCAGGAGCCGCCGCTCACCTTCGTGCACGCGAAAGTGGAGGGGCGGCAGGAGTACACGCTGCTGCTCTACGTGCCGCAGCGGGCGCCGTTCGACCTGTGGGATCGCGACCACCGGCGCGGCATCAAGCTGTACGTGCGGCGCGTGTTCATCATGGACGACGCCGAGCAGCTGATGCCGGCGTATCTCCGCTTCGTGCGCGGCGTCATCGACTCGAACGATCTGCCGCTCAACGTCTCGCGCGAGATCCTGCAGCAGTCGCGCGACGTGCAGGCCATCCGGACGGAAGCGGTCAAGCGCGTGCTCAAGATGCTCGAGGAGCTTGCCGAGAAGCAGCCCGACAAGTACGCGACGTTCTGGACCGCCTTCGGCCGCGTGCTCAAGGAAGGGCTTCCGGAGGACCCGTCGAACACCGAGCGGCTGGCGAAGCTGCTTCGGTTTGCCTCGACGCGCGACGACTTCGAGGCGCAGACCGTGTCGCTCGCCACCTACATCGGGCGGATGAAGGACGGGCAGGACGCCATCTACTACATCACCGCCGACAGCTACGCGGCGGCCAGGAACAGCCCGCACCTCGAGATCTTCCGCAAGCTGGGCGTCGAAGTGCTGCTGCTCCACGACCGCATCGACGAGTGGGTGGTGTCGTCGCTCACCGAGTT
>DASRPM010000023.1:0-6117 GCA_035646375.1 Vicinamibacterales bacterium | reverse complement strand
GAGGTCACACGCATCGTCAATCTCCTTACGAGTCCGGCGTCGAGGGCCTGAGGTGACGGGCGAATCGTATCCAACAATCGGACGGTTGCGTACCTACCTGATTGCGGTAGCGGCCAGCCGTTGCGCTGTGCGAGGGCGCCGGTGACGTAGAATCTGGCCGCATGAAGCCACCCTCCTGTGCCGCCTGGCTGGCCCTCGTCGCGCTCGCGCTGCTCTCGAGCGCCGTCCCGGCGCGAGCGGAGGACGTCAAGGTCTTCTCGTCCGTGGCGATGCGCACGGTGGTCGAGGAGCTGGCGCAACGCTTCGAGCGTGAGACCAGACACCGCGTGGTACCGACCTTCGGCCTGGCGGCCGCCCTGAAGAGCCGCATCGAAGGCGGCGAGGCGTTCGACCTCGCCATCCTGACGCCGGCGCAGATCGACGACCTGATCAAACAGGGGAAGGCGGCCGCGGCCTCGCGCGCCGTGATCGCGCGGACGGGCCTGGGTTTCATGGTGCGTGCGGGTGCGCCGAAACTCGACGTCGGCACGGTGGACGCCTTCAAGCAGACACTGCTGGCGGCCAGGTCGCTGACCTACGTGCCGGCGGGCGCCAGCGGCGTGGCGTTCGTGGCCACCGCCAAGCAGCTCGGCATCGCGCAGGCGCTCGAGGCGAAGACGAAGCCGAGCGCGTCGGGAGATGAAGTGAACGCCAACGTCACGGGAGGCACGGCGGAGATGGCCGTGCTGCCCGTGAGCGAGATCCTGCCGGTGAAGGGCGCGGCGCTCGGCGGCGTGTTCCCCGCCGACGTACAGACCTACATCGTGATGGCGGGCGCCACGTCGAACGCGGCGCCGCAGGCCGCGCGAGACTTCCTCGCGCGGCTCACGTCCGCGGCGAGCGACGCCGTGATCGCGGCAAAGGGCATGGAGCGCGTGAAGCCCTGACGCCGCCGGTGCAGGCTCAGTTCGTCGGCGCGACGTTGCGCGACTTGATCAGCCACTGACCGTTGACGCGCTCGAACTCGTCGATGCTGCGGCCCACGCCCGCGACGCGCGGCGGCGTCTCTCGCCCGGAACCCGCGGCCACCGTGATGTGGTACGCGTCGATGCGCGCGTGATCCTTGTCGATGAACACGAGCTGGTGGTTGGCCGTGGCGTGGTACAGCTGCGGCCGCGGCGCCGCCGGCTGTGCGCCCGCGGGCTGGGGTGTACCCGCGATCATCTTCTTCAGCGCGTCACGTCCTTTGGTGGCGGTGCCGCCCGCGCTGAACTGCCCGTCCACCGTGTAGAGCGCGGCGTACGCCTCGGCGCTGCCCGTGTCGAGCGCCCGCGCGTAGCGCCACATCAGCTCTTCGATCTGCTGGCGATCACGCGCCTGCCGCAGCACCTCGTCGTCCGCCTTCGACGCCGTGAACACCGCGCCCGCCGTGAACGTCACGGCCCCGAGAACCACGCCCGCTATCAGCTTCTTCATCCTGCCCTCCTCGGCGTCGCCGAATCCTTCAGCCCCTGATGAGTCCTGGCGCCGGTCAGCGCCCCTCCGTGCCCTTCCGTGCCTCGTCGGCGCGGGCGGCGCGCATGATGTTCTCGAGGCCGCGGTTGCCCTCGTGGCACCCGAACTCGAAGATGGCCTGCGTGTCGTCGCGCTTGAGCGGCATCCGGATGGCCCACGGCCGATCCCACGTCGTGGGATCCTCCATGCGGGCCGTCCAGCTGATCGTATCCGGACCGACCGGCGTGAAGCGTTCGGTGACCTTCAGCCCCGACGAGGCGCCGCGATAGTTCATCGCGTCGTGGATGTTGGTGGTCTCGACCACGAGCGTGGTGCCGTCCCACCGGCCCCGCGAGTCGCCCATGTACTGCCGGATCGCCGGCGACAGCCGCGGCCGGCCATTCAGCGGGATCACCCGCGTATCGTGGATCATCTCGTAGCGGATGACCACGTAACCGGGCGCCTGCGTGATGTCGTACGACGCCCCGTAGATGATCGGCCGCATGATGTCCGGCACGCCGCGCGAAATGCACCGGTCGTAAAGGCTGCGATCGGTGTAGGAGTCGGCGGGGCCACGGCCCTTTCGCGCCGCCTGCCGCGCCGCCGCGCGATCCCGCGCCGCCTGCGTCAGCGGCGGCACCATCCCGTCATCCGGTTCGATCACCAGCCACGGCTGGGCATTGGCCGCGTCGAAGTGCTCGTACCAGTGGGGAGGCCCCGCACCGGTGTCGTTCTCGCTGGTACCGCCGATGCTCGACGCCTGCCTGGCGGCGGCCTCCTGCCGTTGCGCGATCAGCAGCGCCATCTCCTTTGCCCCGAAGTCGGATAGACGTTTGCCCGCCAGATCCTGAGGCCGTTCGAAGGGCGTGTTGTTCTCGTCCTTGTTCGTGTAGATCCCCTGCAGGTCCGGATCGCCCCAGGGCGTCCGCGGCGGCGTCCACGTGCCGGCTCGCTGCGCGGCGGCGCCTCCCACGAACATGAGGACGCCGACGGCCGACAGCAGAACGGATTGCACTCGCATGCACGCGAATCTTACTAGCGATGCGTCGGCTATGGAGCCCGGGCGATACGGCGCAGTTCGCCAGGATCCAGCCAGTTCACGTGGCAGCGCTCGCACGTGTCCAGCACCAGATTGCCCGGACCGCCGTAGACGTGACTCAGCATCGCCTGTCTGCAGATCGGGCACGAGAGGACGCGCTCGCCGGGTTGTTGCCGGCGCGGAAGGGCGGCGCGGGTGCGGGGCTCGCGCGCTCGTACTGCCTCGCCGAGGGTCACGAAGTGCTTCATCTCGACCAGCACCCCGTGGCACGACGAGCAGTACTGCACCGGACACCCCTCGATGCGTGCGTCGGCGAGCGCCGCGGCGCAATTCGGGCAGTCCGCTGAACCCGCGCCGATCGTTTCCAGATCGTAGAAGGCCTCCAGGCGTTCTTCGAGCGCCTGCTGCTCGTCCACGGAGCCGCAGTGGCCGCAGACGAGGGACCCGCCGTCGGCGGGGCGCATCGGCGCGCCACAGTTGAGACAGTTGGGCACAGCACGCGACTCTAGTCATCCCCCACGCGGCGGTCAAACAGGCGCCCGCTCGTGATAGCCTCCCGCACGTCAACCGGTTTTTCGGAATGCGAACGAATTGAGGGAGGGTTCCACCATGCTCCGAATCGGGAAGATATCGGCGGCGCTGGCCGGTCTCCTGCTGCTGCCGAGTCTCGTGTTCGCCCAGGCGACCATTGCCGGCGTCGTCCGGGATGCGTCTGCCGCCGTGCTCCCGGGCGTTGCCGTCGAAGCGTCCAGCGCCGCGCTGATCGAGAAGACCCGCACCGCCGTCACCGACGGCACCGGGCAGTATCGGATGACCGATCTTCCACCCGGCACCTATCTCGTGACCTTCACGCTGCAGGGGTTCACGACGGTCAAGCGGGAAGGCGTGGCCGTGTCGGGGTCGGGTGTCATCGCGGTGAACGCCGACCTGCGGGTGGGCGAGCTCACCGAAACGATTACGGTCACGGGCGCCTCGCCGATCGTGGACACGCAGTCGGTGCGGCGCGAGGTCGTCCTCAACAACGAGACGCTCAGCACGCTGCCGGCGACGCGCGGCTACGGGTCGGCGCTGGCCACGGTCCCCTCCCTCAACATCGGCGGCGTGGCCGGAGCCGGCGCGACGACCGCGCCCACCACGCCGCAGATGATGTTCTTCACCGCGCACGGCGGCGCCGCCGGCGAAGGGCGCGTGATGACCAACGGCCTGACGGTGGCGGCGCCCTTCGGCGGCGGCGGCGTGTCCGACGTCACCTACGACACCGCGAACGCGGCGGAGATGCAGGTGCTGATCTCCGGCGGCCTTGGCGAAGCCGAGACGGGCGGGCCGAGCATCAACATCGTGCCGAAATCCGGCGGCAACTCGTTCCAGGGGAACGCGTTCTACAGCACGTCGGGCGACTGGGCCACCGCCAACAACCTCAACGATCAGCTGCGCAGCTTCGGCATCACGCAGCCCCCGACGCTGCGAACCAACTGGGATGCCAGCTTCAGCATGGGCGGGCCGATCAAGCGCGACCGCCTGTGGTTCTTCGCCAACATCCGCGGCTGGGCCAACGCCTCGGTCGTCAACGGCATCAACGCGAACCGGTTTGCCGGCGACCCGTCGCACTGGGACTACTCCGCCGACACCTCGATCGAATCGCGCCAGACGGAGGGGCGGAAGATCTACGCCCTTCGCGTCACCGCGCAGGTCACGCCCAAGAACCGGCTGACGGTGTCGCACGACTATCAGCGCCGCTGCGGCGGGTCGTCGCTGCGCGAGGATGGCGAGGGCTGCCGCAAGGCTGGCGGCGACTGGATCGCGTCGGGCCGCACGTTCGGCGCCGACACCGTGTCGCCCGAAACCTTCCCGGGCTACCACGACTTCCCGTACAACACGACACAGGTCACCTACTCGGCGCCGCTCAACAGCCGCACGCTGATCGAGGCAGGCTACTCGCGCTTCACCTACGGATACGCGCGATTCGGCATGGCGGCGCCCGACGGGTTGATGGACATCATCCCGGTGACCGAGCAGAGCGGCATCTACGGACGCACCAATTTCTCCTATCGCGGCGTCTTCGATCCGCTCGACTTCGGCTTCAACGACAACGACGCGCTGAACTCGAGCTGGCGCGGGTCCCTCGCCTACGTCACCGGCGCGCACAACATCAAGGTGGGCTACACCGGCACGTTCATCGAGGTGCACAACGGCCGCGTGCCGAACAACACGCAGCTGCGCTACACGTTCAATTCGAACGCGCCCGTGAGCGCCGCATGTCCGGCGGGCGGCTCGCCTCGCCTGTGCCCGGTGTCGGTCTCGTATTTCCTGTCACCCCGCTGGGACCAGCACGATCGCACGCAGACGCTCGGGTTCTACGCGCAGGACCAGTGGACGATCGGCAAGCTGACGCTGCAGGGCGGCGTCCGCTACGACCGTGCCTGGAGCTGGGCGCCGGCCGAGGGGAACGGCACCACCGGAACTTCGCGCTTCAACCCGGCGCCGATTTCGTTCGAGCGCACCGTCAGCGTGCGCGGATACAACGACATCACGCCGCGGTTCGGCGTCGCCTACGACCTCTTCGGCAACGGCAAGACGGCGCTGAAGGTCAACGGCGGCAAGTATCTGGAAGCGGCGACCGGCGACGTCATCTACAGCTCGAACAATCCCGCGGCTCGTATCGTCACGAGGGTCGGATCGGGCGGACCCGCAAACCCGGCGCGCGGCTGGACCGACGGCAACCGCAACTTCGTCGTCGATTGCGATCTGCGCAGCCCGTCGGCGCAGGACAACCTGGCGACGGGCGGCGATCAGTGCGCGGCGCTCGGCGGCAACAACCTGAACTTCGGCATCGCCAACCCGGGCTCGACGACGATCAATCCCGACATCCTGGGCGGCTGGGGCGTGCGTCCGCACGACTGGCAGTTTGGCGCGTCGATTCAGCACGAGCTGATCCCGCGCGTGTCGGTGGAAGCGGCGTACAACCGCCGGTGGTGGGGCAACTTCTTCGTCACTGACAACACGCTGACGACGGCGGCCGACTACGAGGTGTACTCGCTGCCGATTCCGCAGAACCCGAACCTGCCGGACGGCGGGCAGACGGCGCAGTTCGTCGCCATCACGCAGGCGGCCAACTCGCGCGGCGCGCAGAACTACATGACGAGCGAGAAGGACTACGGCGATGCACGCACGGCCTACTGGCACGGTGTGGACTTCACCGGCACGGCGCGGCTGGCCTTCGGCTTGACCGTGCAGGCCGGCACGAGCACTGGCCGCGCGGTGCGCGACAACTGCGACGTCACGGCGGCGCTGCCCGAGCTTCTCGGGACCGCGCGCGTCGATTCGTGCGACGTGACTGAAAAGTGGTCCACGTCGTTCCGCGGCCTCGCGTCGTATACGGTGCCGAAGATCGACGTGCTCGTGAGCGCGAGCATGAGGTCGCTCGAGGTCGCGGGCGGCGGCGGTGTCGCGACGAGCGGTCTGTCGCTCGCGGCGAACTACGTGGTGCCCAACACGTGCACGGCGACTAGCGCCGCCGGCTGCTACTCGATCCAGCAGGCGCTCGGCCCTCTCCCGGCCAACGCGCTCGCGACCGGCACGACGACGGTCAACCTGCTGAACCCGGG
>DASRPM010000022.1:0-5144 GCA_035646375.1 Vicinamibacterales bacterium | reverse complement strand
CGCCTGGTTGGCGGTCTCGTAGCGGCTGGCAATCTTGTCGAGGTCCTGCTCGAAGAGCTCGGAGAGCTCCTGCTGCATCGCGCCGCCGCCACCGCCACCGCCGCCGCCACCCTGACGGCCGGCCGAGACCTGCAGCTCGAACTCCTCTTCGGCCTTCTGCAGCGCCTGCAGCGCCTTGTTCTCGATCGGCAGCGCCGCCTCGATGTTCACCGCGGTCAGCTTCCCCTCGGCCTCCTGCATGTGCTTGATGGCCTCGGGCAGCAGCTCGGCGATCTTCGCGAACTTCGGATCGCGCTCCACGAGCTGACTGTTCATGCGCGTGAGCATCCCCTCGACCTGCTCGCGCAGCCGCGACTGCGACAGCGCGACGACCGTGGAGCTCTGCTTCAACTTGGCGGGCGTGAGCTTCTTCCGATCGCGCTGCACGTTGAAGGTCGCCGAGATGATCTGGCGCTGCTGCTCCGAGAGCGCCTCGATCTGCCCGCCGCCACCGCCGCCACCCCCGCCACCGCCGCCCTGCGACTGCGCCTGGCGGAAGTCCTTGTTGAAGGGGCGGATGCGCACGAAGTACATGTCGCTCGACGCGCGCTTCGAGGGGCCGCCGGCCGCGTCGTTGTCCATCGCGCGCGCGTAGTACGACACCGAGTCGCCCACCTGCAGCCCGAGCTCCTCGAGGTAGAACGTGTGGCCGGCCGTCACTTCGGGCAGGCGGTTCTTGCCCTGGAAGAGCGGCACCACCTTCTCGGCGGCGCCGTTCACCGAGTAGACGAGCTCGAGGTTGCGGACGCCGTAATCGTCGGCCGCCCTGGCCTCGACGAACACTTCTTCCACGGCCGACGCCGTGGTGTCGCGGCCCGGACGCACGAAGGACACCGTGGGCTCGCCGTCGTCGAGCACGTCGATCGCGTATTTCGGCGAGCCGACGACGAACTCGCCGTTCGGCGCCTGCAGCTGTACGACGTAGGCGCCGTCCTTGTCGGCCACGAAGCTGGCGACGAGCGTGCCGTCGGGCTGCGACACGAGCGGCACCTGCTGCGAGTCGTTGATCGACAGCCGTCCGGCGGCCGTCTTCATCGTCGGGAATACGTGCACCTTCACCGTGGCGCCGCGCAGCACCGCGATGTCGCCGCCGTCCTCGATCTTCAGCGGCTCGAGGCCGGTGTAGGCCGGATAGACGAACTCGAGCTCGAGGCGCTGCACGTACGGCACCTCGACGACCTTCATCGAGTAGGTCTCGGAGCGGACGCCGTCCGCCTCCACGAAGTAGTCGAGCGGACCGTTGATGTCGAAGAGCAGCCCCTCGTAGGTGCCGTTCTCGGTCCGCGAGAGCGGCAGCGGCTCGAACTTGCCGTCCGCCGTGCGGCGCACCATCAGATTGGCGTCCTCGGCATCGAACCCGAGCAGCGTGGCCGCGACGGTCTGATCCGACCCCTTGGGCACCGTGGAACTGCCCGGCGTCACCTGGATCTGATAGCGCGCGGCGGCCTGAGCCTGCGGCATCAGGAACATCGCGGCCAGCCCCTGACGGATGAACGACGGTCCGAGCGCCACGGCCAGCAGGGCCGCGACGGTCGCGCCGGCGAGCACCGCGCCGTAGCGGCGCAGCGGGCGCGCCTCCACCGAGCGCGTCGCGTTGGCACGCTGGCAGGCGGCAATCGCCTGCTCGACGACACGGCGGATCAGGGCCGCGGATTCGCCGCTGCCGCTGCGGCTCGCCTCGACGGCGCTGAGCAGTGTCGCCTCGAGCGTCGGCTCGTGCTCTTCCAGGTAGAGCGCCACCTGGTCGTCGGTGACCCGGCGCCGGAGCGGCCGCACCACGAACCAGAGGACCGAGGCCAGCAGGACCAGCCCGAATCCGACGCGGGACAGCAGGATGGACAGGCCGCTCGACCGGGCCCACTCGATGCCATAGGTCGCGGCGAGCACCAGCAGCATCGCCACGATGACCACGCGCACCATGCCGCGGAGGGCCAGCTTGAAACGCCACCGGCGGCGCACCTCGGCGATGATGTCGAGTAGTTCCGTCGGCTGGGCAGAGCGTGGCGCGTGCTCGAGCATGGGCAGCATCTCTTTGCCGCGCTTCGCGCGGCGGTTCCCGTGAGTTGACGCCGACCGGCCGGACAGCCGGCCTTCAGATCAGGATACGCCCGATCGGGGCGTAACTGTTTAAGGACTCTTACACTTTCAGCCGGTTCGAGACCACCGTTTCAGCCGCCAGCAGGCCCGCCCCCAAAAGAAGGAGGTACCACCAGAGCCGTTGGCCGCGTTCCCGCGTTTCGGGCGTCTGGGGCGCCGCATTGGGCTGCACCCCGTCAGATTGGGATTCCCCCGTGCTGGCGGCCACGATGTCCTGCGGGTCCATGGCGGTCAGGTCCGCCTCGGCCGGGTCCACGTTGCTGGCCACGACGGCCATGTCCCCGGTGGACTTGCTGTCACCGCGCAGCTCGTAGAACCCCTGCTCGGTCAGCTCGATGACCTCGGTGCCGTCTCCGCTCACCGGCAGCCGGTTGCCGGAGGGCGTCAGGACGAGCGTCGGCACGCTCTGCCCTTTGTGGGCGCCGGCGCGCGACGTGTCGAGGATCTGGCCCACCGTGGACCAGGGCTGGGACGGGACGTAGGCCACCAGGTGGGTGGCCGCACGCTGCACGAACGGCAGGAACACCGACTTCAGCGGCAGGTCGGTCCACGACTGGTCGAACGAGGACGCCCACAGCAGCACGCGGCCGGCACCCACCCGCCGCTCCACTACCGCAGGAGGGCCGGCGTCGAACCGCGCCAGCACCTGCGCGCCAGTGGCCGGAGAGAGATTGCGATAGCCGTACACCCGCACCGAGGTGAAGTCGCCGCTGCGCGGCGCGCGGAACGTCTCGAACACGGGGTGGCCGAACTCGATGCCGCCCACCCGGGCGGTGTCGCCGCGCGTGCGGTCCACCGGGTTGCCGATCGTCGCCGGCAGCAGGTCCACGTCGCGCGGCCATGCGGCGCGCCCGCCCGCCGCCATCAGCAGCCCGCCGCCCTGCTCGACGAACCTGTGCAGCCGCCGGGCGAGCGGCGACGTCACGGGCACGTCGTTCAGCACGACGAGCGACGTGCGGCGGAGGTCGTCGTCGCTCAGGTTCTCGGGCTGCCGCGTGACCATGTCGAACTTCGGCGCGTCGCCAATCGTCAGCGCCTGCCCCACGTAGAGGCTGGAACCGCCGCCGCGATCCACGAGAATCACGTGCACCGGCTCGGAGGGGGACACCACGAAGTGGAATGCGTTGTCCGCCACGAGCGCGTCTTCGCCCAGCCGCACCGTGCCCTTGTAGTTCCGGCCGGCAATCGTCACCGCGTCGAACGAGACCGAGGTGCTGGCCCCGCCCTCGACATTGAAGGTCTTGGCCGCCACCTGCAGGCCGCCCGCCTCGAGCGTCACGGGCTGGTTGGTGACGGCGGTCTCCGACCGGTTGGTGATGCCGGCCGTCACGGTGACGCGCTCCTGGTTGGCAAACCGCGATCGCTGCAGCGACACGGCGGTGACGCTCAGGTTCGGCCGGTCGGACGTGCCCTGAATCGGCACGGTCGTGAGCGCGGCGCCGGCCGGCAGCGACGTGCCCTCCTGGCCGCGCCAGCCGGCGCGCTGGAAGTCGCTGATCAGCACCACCTCGCGGCGCGGCAGCTGCGACTCGGCGAGGAGGCTTCCGGCGACCTTGAGCGCCGGCGCGTAGCGCGTGGCCGATGCCGCGGGCTTGGCCGACGCCACGGCGGCGTTGAGCGCGCTGTGCTCGGCGGTGTTGCGCAGGAGGATCTCGGTGCCCGACCCGAAGGTGACGATCGACGCGCGATCCGACGCGCCCAGCCCGGAGACGACGGTGCGCGCCGCGTCCATGGCCGCCGCCCAGCGCGGTCCGTAGCCCATGCTGTAGCTGGTGTCGAGCAGCACCACCACTTCGCGCGCGCCCTGTCCAAGCGCGATCGGCGCGTCCGCGGTGTTCCACAGCGGGCGCGTGAAGGCCAGCACGATGAGCGCCAGCGCCGCCATGCGCAGCATCAGCAGGAGCCAGTGCTGGATGCGCCGGCGCCGCGACGCCTGGTACGGAATCTTCCGTACGAACATCAGCGACGGGAAGAAGACGACCTCCTTCTTCTCCTTCTGCGTGAGGTGCAGCAGGATGGGGATCGCCAGCCCGGCGAGGGCAAGTGCGAAGAGCGGCGCGAGAAACGTCATCTCCTCTTATCTTCGTCTGCTGCGGCGCGAACGGGCGCTCAGAAACTTGAACAGTACGTAGTCCAGCGGCTGCGACGTGTCGAACAGCGCATACTCCACGCCGACTTTCGAGAAGCTCTTGCCCAGCGCCTCGATGTGCGCCTGCACCATCGCCTTGTATTCCTTGCGCAGCGAATCGGGTACCACGGGCACCTGTTCACCGGTCTCGAGATCTTCGAACGGCGACGCGTCCGAGAAGCCGAACTCGAGTTCGTCCGGATCGAGGACGTGGAACACCATGACGTCGTTGCCGCGGAAGCGCAGCGGCTTCACGGCCTCGACCACGGTCTCCGGGTCCTCGTACAAATCGGAGATGAGCACCAGCACGCCGCGGCGGCCGTAGTGCTCGGCCAGCTTGTGCAGCGGTTCCTTCAGACTGCCCGGGCGGCCCGGTTTCAGCCGATCGAGCACGTGCATCACGGTCTCGAGGTGCTTGGCGGAGGGCGGCACGTATTCGACGACGTCCGAATCGAAGGCCGCCATCCCGACGCGGTCGCGCTGGTGGCTCACGAGGCTCGTGAGACACGCCGCGATGATGCGTCCGTAGTCGATCTTCTTGATGCCCTTGCCGCCGTAGTCCATGGACTTCGACACGTCCAGCAGGACGCTGAAGTTCATGTTCGATTCGGCCTCGTACTCTTTGATGTAGTAGCGGTCCGTGCGCGCCCACACGCGCCAGTCCATGCGCCGGATGTCGTCGCCCGGCACGTAGCCGCGGTGCTCGGCGAAGTCCACCGACGCCCCGAAGTAGGGAGCCTTGTGGAGGCCGTTGATGAAGCCGTCCACGACGGCGTGCGACACGAGCTCGAGGTTGCCGATGCGCGCCAGGACCTTCGGGTCCATGAAGCGCGCGCCGGGAATCTCGTGAGTTTCGGTACTCACGCCGTCTTCCCCACTC
>DASRPM010000021.1:0-2034 GCA_035646375.1 Vicinamibacterales bacterium | reverse complement strand
CACCGTCACGGACACGAAAGGCACGCGCGACATTTCGTTCGAAGGGCACAGCACGAACAACATGTATCGCGCTGGCTACCGCGACGGGATGATCAAGGTCGGCGACAAGATCACGGTGTATGTGGCGCCGCTGCGTGACGGATCGGACGGCGGCTACGTCACGGCCGCGTCAACGGCTGACGGCCGGCGCTTCGGGCCGCAGTCACGTGCGGAGCAGGAGGCCGAGCGCGCGAAAGCCGAAGGAAAGTAGTCCGCCTGCAGGCGGACACTACGTCAGCCGGTGCGACCGAGCATCTGCAGGATCCCGAGCGTGAGCCAGGGGACGTAGGTAATGAGCAGCACGCCGATGAGCAGTATGCCGAGCATCGGCAATGTCGCCCAGGTCACCTCCAGCACCGGCTTCTTGAACCGGTACGACGCCAGCAGCAGGTTCAGCCCGAGTGGCGGATGCAGGTAACCGAGCTCGAGATTGGCGATGAAGATGACGCCCAGGTGTACGTAACTGATGCCATAGGCCTCCGCGAGCGGCAGCAGCAGCGGCACCACCACCACAATCGCGGAGAAAATGTCCATCACCGTGCCGACGAGCAGCAGGAACCCGTTGAGCGCGAGCAGGAACACCCACTTCGACTCGATGTGCGATTGCGTCCAGTCGATGAGCAGCGTTGGCACCTGCGCGTTGACCAGGTAATTCGTGAGGCCAACGGCAATCGACAGGATCACCAGCACGCCGCCGATGAGCGCCACGCATTCCCCGGCCACACGCACGACATCCCTGAATGTCGGCACGTCGCGATGCACGAACCGCTGGACGATGAGCGCGTAGAGCGCGGCAATGGCCGCCGATTCCGAGGTTGTCGCGTAGCCGCCGAAGAGCGCCCACAGCACCACCACCGGCAGCGCCATCTCCCACTTCGCGGTCCAGAGCGCGGCCCCCAGTTCCCGGACGCTGAAGGGATGCCGCGTGGCGTTCGTCTTCACCGCCTCGCGAACGCCCAGGAGTGCCAGCAGGCCGAGCATCAGCAGGCCGGGCACGAACCCGCCGATGAACAGATCCTCGATGGCGACCCGCTCGGCGACGATGGCGTAGAGGATGAGCGGCACCGAGAGCGGAAAGAGCAGGCCAAGGGAGCCCGACGCCGTCAGCAGCCCTATCGCGAATCGTTCGCGGTAGCCCTCTTTGAGCAGCGCCGGCAGCAACAGCCCCCCGAGGGCGAGAATCGTCACGCCGGATCCGCCGGTGAACAGCGTGAAAAATGCGCAGAGTGTGGCCGCGGCGACGGCGGTGCCGCCTGGCGCCCATCCGACGATGGCCCGCAGCGCGCGCAGCAGCCGGTTCGGGGCCTGGCCCTCAGCGAGAAAAAAGCCGGTCAGCGTGAAGAGCGGGATCGCCGCCAGGTTCGCCGCAGGGGAAGTCAGCTCTTCATACGCCTTGATCAGCGGGACGATCGGCCGCGAGCCGTCGATGAAGAAGGCAATCATCGCGATGCCGCCGAGCAGCGCGAAGATCGGCGTGCCGAGCACGCCGACAACGAGGATGCCGATGAGCCACGGCAGCAGCGCGGCGCCCTCGAACCATTCGAAGTTCCGCGCGGCCGCGTAGCCGGCGACGACGCCGCTGAAGGTGATGAGGCGGCCCCACCAATGTGGCGTCGCCTTCCAGGCCAGCCGCACCGCGATGAGCGTGAAGCCAATCGGGAACGCCAGCGCCGCGACCCAGACCGGCACGTCAACGGCGACGATGGTGCCGGCCTGCTTCTCGCTCTCGACGAGCGCCAGCCCGCCAACGGCGAACATCATCGCGATCGCGGCGCCGGCGAACCCGGACACCAGGTGCGCGACGTTAATGGTTCCCTTCGGAAGGAATTCCCCGGTGGCGAGGGTCAGCAGCTTGCCCTCGCGGGCGCCAATTGCCGCCCCCAGCAGGCCCACCCACAGCGTCAGACTCAGTGCGAAGGGCCCCGCGCCCGGAATACCGCGCTGCAGCAGCTGCCGCATCGCGATCTCCGCGAGCGGCAGCAGCATGATGCCGGC
>DASRPM010000020.1:0-7664 GCA_035646375.1 Vicinamibacterales bacterium | reverse complement strand
GTTCATCGAGCGTGAAGGCGGAAGCGACGTGTTCGTGCACTACTCCGCTATCACGGGCAACGGCTTCCGCTCCCTCGAAGAGGGCCAGGCGGTTGAGTTCGAGATCGTCGACGGCCCGAAGGGCCCGCAGGCCGGAAACGTTACCCGAGCCTAGAACCACGCACGACCTGCCCGGCGCCGTCCTCGGCGCCGGGCGCCCTGCCTGAGCACGTTTCCCCTTTTTACTCTGATCGCCGCGCCTACTCATCCGTGGACCGCAAGGCGCGAGCGGTCAGTGCGACCTTGCCGTCCTTGATGGCCACTCTGAAGGCCACGTCGGTGCCGCCCTTGTTCTTGAGCGCTTTCACCTGACTGGAGACGAGCGTCGCGAACTTGTCGTAGGCCACGCGCTCCTGCCCGGCCGCCTGTCGCGCTTTCACGAAGCTATCGTAGAGCGCCTTCACCTTGGCGTCTTCCTTCGAGGGATCGTGGAACGTCTCCACCTTGACGACGCGATCCTGCAGAGGATCGGGCGGCGGCGGCTCTGTCTTCCGCTGCTGCATCAGCGGACCCGGCCGCCCCTCTTCGCGCGCCCGCAGCGCGCGATCCCAGAGATCGATGAAGCGATTGAGCCGTGTCTGCAGCGACGTGAAGCGGAAGCGGACGCCGTAGTTGTTGACGTGCGTGCGGTCGAGACGCTTGACGGTGGCCTCGACGCGGGCACGCGTCTCCCACGGTGGACGCTTCAGCCGGCCCGAGAAGTACATGTTGTACTCCGACTCGAGCCGCTTCAGGTCGCCCTCGAGCGCGGTGAGCTCGCGGTTGTATTCGGCGGTTGCGTCAGACACCTGTTCAGATTGTGCCACACACGAATTCTCGGCCAGGTAGGTCAGGTGGGTCGGGTGCGCCGGGTAGGGAAATCTTCTGCAGAACGTACGAGCTCTTACCTACCAGACTCCCTACCTGACCTACCTGCCTTACCCGCCTGACCTGACCTAGAAAATCGTGGAAATCGACGCGGCCGCGACGTTCAGGACCTGCGTGGGCAGCACGCCCAGATAGACGATGGCGATGATCGACAGCGCCAGCGCCGCCATGCCGATGCCGGCAACGCGCGGCGGCACCTCCGCGCTGCCGCGCTCCGACATGTACATCATCACGACGACGCGCAGGTAGAAGAACACCGACACGACCGACGTGAGCACGCCGACGATCGCCAGCCAGTAGTAGCCGGAGCTGACCGCCGCGCTGAAGATGTACCACTTGCCAATGAAGCCCGCCGTCGGCGGCAGGCCGCCGAGCGAGAGCAGGCACACGGTCACGAGCGCCGCCAGCGCCGGGTGCGTGTGCCACAGGCCCGCGTAGTCGCGCAGCTCGTCGTTGGCGCGATCCCTGGCGCCCAGGAGCGCGATGGCACCAAACGCCGCCAGGTTCGTCACCGAGTACGCGAGCAGGTAGAACAGGATCGCCGCCTTGCCGACGTCGTTGGCGGCCACGAGACCCACCAGCAGATAGCCGCCGTGCGCGATGCTCGAGTACGCCAGCATGCGCTTGAGATTGGTCTGCGCCACGCCCACCACGGTGCCGAGGATCATCGTCAGCGCGGCGATGACGGCCACCACCGGCGCCCAGTCCGCCTTGAATGGTTCGAACGCGGAGAGGAACACGCGGGCGAACGCCGCAAACGCCGCCGCCTTGACGCCGGTGGACATGAAGCCCGTCACCACCGCGGGCGCGCCCTCGTAGGCGTCGGGCGTCCACATGTGGAAGGGCACCGCCGAGATCTTGAACGCGAACCCGACGAGCAGGAGCGCCATCGCCACGAGGATCAGCGGGTTCGACGACAGCGCCTGCGCCGAGAGATAGGCGCCGACGGCGCTCAGCTTCGTGCTGCCGCTGACGCCGTAGGTGAAGGCAATGCCGTAGAGGAAGAAGGCGCTCGAGAACGCCCCGAGCAGGAAGTACTTGAACGCCGCTTCCGTGCCGGCCGCGTTGTCGCGCCGGATGGCGGTGAGCACGTACACCGAGAGCGACAGGATCTCGAGGGCCACGAATATGACGAGCAGATCGCTCGCGGTGGCCATCATCATCATGCCGACGATGGAGAAGAGCACGAGCGAGTAGTACTCGCCGGACGGAATGCCGTTGCGCTCGAGCACGGGCGCGGAGAACAGGATCGTGAGGATGCCGACGGCGACCAGCGTCAGCGTCACGAACAGGCCGAAGTTGTCCGCCTGGATCACGCCGAACCCGCTCGCCGAACGGTTCCACAACAGCACCGACGACACCGCCGCGCCCGTCAGCCCCACGATGCCGAGGCCGCCGATCGGCAGGCGCTCGCGCTCGCCCCGGAACGCCTCGGCGCCCATCGACGCCAGCGCCGCCAGCGTCACGCACAGCATCGGAACGATTGCGTCGAGCTCTGGACTGAACATCGTCACTGTCCCTGCACCACGGCGGCGGCCGCTACCGCGGCGGCGGCCGGCGCCGCGTCGACAGCTGGCAGTGCGGCGGCCGGCACGGCCTGTGGGCTCGCCTCGGCCACGAGCGGCCGCGCGGACTCCATCCGCTCGACCACCTTTCTCACCGCCGGCTCCATCGGCGCCAGGAAGATCGACGGCAACACGCCCATCAGGATCGCCATCGCGCAGAGCGGCAGCACGCTCGCCCACTCGCGCGGCTGCAGGTCCTGCAGCGCGGCGTTCTTCGGGTTGCTCACCTCGCCCAGGTAGACCTTCTGGAACATGGTGAGCATGTAGACGGCCGACAGGATCACGCCCAGCCCCGCCACCACCACGAAGCGCGGGTCCCACAGATAGGCGCCGAGCATCGTGAGGAACTCGCCGACGAACCCGTTCAACGCCGGCATGCCGATCGATGCGAGCGTGATGATGAGGAACGCGGCGGTCAGGCGCGGCATGACGTGGCGCAGGCCGCCGAACTCGCTGATGAGGCGCGTGTGCCGGCGATCCGAGAGCATGCCGACGATGAGGAAGAGCCCGCCGGTGCTGATGCCGTGCGCGAGCATCTGATACACCGCGCCCTGCATCCCCTGGATGTTCATGGCGCAGATGCCGAGCACGACGAAACCAAGGTGGCTGACCGACGAGTAGGCCACCAGCTTCTTCATGTCGGGCTGCACCATCGCCACGAGCGCGCCGTAGACGATGCCGATCACCGCGAGCAGCGCGATCCACGGCGCGAACTCGTGGGCGGCCAGCGGGAAGAGCGGGAAGGCGAAGCGCACCAGCCCGTAGGTGCCCATCTTCAGCAGCACGCCGGCCAGGATGATCGACCCGGCCGTGGGCGCCTGCACGTGCGCGTCGGGCAGCCAGGTGTGGAACGGGAAGAGCGGCACCTTGATCGCGAAGGCCACCGCGAAGGCCAGGAAGAACCAGCGCTGCGTCTCCGGCGCAATCTCCAGCGTGTAAAGACGCAGCAGGTCGAAGCTGTAGCTGCCGGTGGCCTCCTGGTGCATGAAGGCCAGCCCCAGGATGGCGATGAGCATCAGCACGCTCCCCGCCATCGTGTACAGCATGAACTTGACGGCCGCGTAGATGCGCTGGTCGTAGCCCCAGATCCCGATCAGGAAGTACATCGGGATGAGCATGGCGTCCCAGAACACGTAGAACAGGAAGAGATCGAGCGAGACGAACACGCCGATCATCGCCGCTTCGAGGAGGAGGATGAAGATCGAGAACTCCTTGACCTTCTTCTCCACGCCTTCCCACGACGAGAGCAGCGCAATCGGCGTGAGGAACCCGGTGAGCACGACGAGCAGCAGGCTGATGCCGTCGATGCCGATGTAGTAGTCGATGCCGAAGGCGGGAATCCACGGCACGCGCTCCACGAACTGGAACTCGGCCGAGGCCGGGTCGAACCGCACCCAGATGAGGAGCGTCACCGCGAAGGCGACCAGCGAGGCGGCCAGCGCCACCCAGCGGATCATCGCGTCCTTCCTGCCGTCGGCGTTGCCGACGAGGGCGAGGAGAATGGCGCCGGCGAGCGGCAGCGTCCACGAAAGAGTGAGGAGCACGGCCTGCCTTATCTCCAGAGGTAGTAGCCGAGCATCAGCACGACGCCGATGAAGAGTGACCCGGCATAAGCACGCACCGATCCGGTCTGCAGCCGGCGCAGCACCATGGAGCTCGCGTCCACGATCGAGCCCACGCCGTTGACCGCGCCGTCGATGACGCCCACGTCCACGCCGCGCCAGAGGCCTTCCCGCGAGACGGCCTCGATGGGTTTGACCACCGTCGCGTCGTAGATCTCGTCCACGTAGTACTTGTTCAGGAGCAGCTTGTGGAGCGGCGCGAAGCTGCGGGCCATCTGGTCGGCGATCTCGCGCCGCTGCAGCCAGATGAACGCCGCCACGAGCAGGCCGCCGATGGCGATGGCGCTCGACACGCCCATGAGCGTCCGCTCGAGCGCGATGTGCTCGGCGTCGTGCGCTTCCTCGCCCTCCGCGGCCGCTTCCCCGGGAGCCGCGGCTGCGGCGATCGCACCGGCCTCGACAGGCGCGGCAAACGACGGTGCCAGCCACGCGCCGAGCGCGTTGTGGCCGCCGAGCGCGGCGGGCACGCCGACGTAGCCGGCCGCCACCGAACCGATGGCCAGGACGACGAGCGCGAGCGCCATGGCCGGCGGCGCGTCATGAGGCGCCCCATGCCCATGGCCGCCGTGTCCGTGCGTGTCGTGACCGTGGCCGGCGGCGTGCCCGTGCTTGTCCGCCGTAGCCTTGGCGAAGGTGGACGCATCAGCGGCGGCTGGCGCGTCGTGGCGCCGTTCGCCGTGGAACGTCAGGAACACCAGCCGGCCCATGTAGACCGCCGTCAGCAGCGAGGCCAGGGCCCCCACCGCCCAGAGAATCTGATGCCCTTCGGCGAAGGTCTCGAACAGCAGTTCGTCCTTGCTGAAGAAGCCCGCCAGGAACGGAAAGCCGGCCAGCGCCAGCGAGCCGATCACGAACGTCCAGTAGGTGACGGGCAGGTACTTCTTCAGCCCGCCCATGTTGCGGATGTCCTGCTCGCCGTGCAGCTCGTGAATCACCGCGCCGGAGCCGAGGAACAGGCAGGCCTTGAAGAACGCGTGCGTGTAGAGGTGGAAGATGCCGGCGCCGAAGGCGCCGACGCCCATGGCCAGGAACATCAGCCCGAGCTGCGACACCGTCGAGTACGCGAGCACGCGCTTGATGTCGTTCTGCACCAGCCCGATCGTGCCGGCCATCAGCGCCGTCGCCGCGCCGACGATCGCGACGATATGCAGCGTGTCGGGCGTGTGGCTGAAGAGCACTGCGTTGCGCCCGATCATGTAGACGCCGGCGGTGACCATCGTCGCGGCGTGGATGAGGGCCGACACCGGCGTCGGGCCCTCCATGGCGTCGGGCAGCCATGTGTAGAGCGGAATCTGGGCCGACTTGCCGGTGGCACCGATGAAGAGGAGCAGCGTCGCGATCGAGAGGAGGCCGAAGCCGGTCTCCGGCGGCGCCGCCGCCACCTGCGCCGCGATGCCGCGCACCTCGAGGGTGCCGAACAGCGCGAACAGCGCGAACATGCCGAGCAGGAACGCGTAGTCGCCGATGCGGTTGACGACGAACGCTTTCTTGCCGGCGTCGTTCGCCGACTTCTTCTTGAACCAGAAGCCAATCAGCAGGTACGAGCAGAGGCCCACGCCCTCCCAGCCCACGAACAGCACCGGGAAGCTCGAGCCGAGCACCAGCACGAGCATGAAGGACGCGAACAGATTGAGATACGAGAAGTAGCGCGCGAACTCGCTGTCCACCTCGTCGTGCATGTACGCCGTCGAGTAGATGTGGATGAGCGAGCCGATGCCGGTGACGACGAGCAGCATCACCGCCGCCAGCGGGTCGATCAGCAGGGTGACGTCGAGCGTGAACTCGCCCGAGGCCATCCAGCGGTAGATGGTGTTGGTCATCAGCCGCTGGTCGGGCGCCATCTGCGCGAGCTGCCACACCAGGTAGGCCGAGATCAGGAACGACAGCACCATCACGAGCGACGCCAGGCCGCCCGACACGGATTTCGGCAGCCGCTTGCCCAGCGTCGCGTTGACGACGAAGCCGGCGAACGGCAGCAGCGGGATGAAGGGAATGAGCGACGTCATCTGTGTCCCGTCACCACTTCAGCGAGGTGAACGCATCGGGATTGAGCGATTCCCGCGTGCGGAAGAGCGCGATGACGAGCGCCAGGCCGACCGCCGCTTCGGCGGCCGCCACGGTCATGACGAAGAACGTGATGATCTGCCCGTCCACGGTGCCGTTGAAGCGGCCGAACGCCACGAAGCTCAGGTTCACCGCGTTGAGCATGATTTCGACGGACAACAGGATGGTGATCAGGTTCTTGCGCAGGAACACGCCGGCGGTGCCGACCGCGAAGAGCAGCGCCGAGACGACGAGGTAGTGACTGAGCGGAATCACGCGTCACCTTCCCGCCGCGCCAGCACCACGGCGCCGATCATCGCCACCAGAATCAGCACCGACGTGGCTTCGAACGCGAAGCTGTACTGCGTGAACAGCACCCGTCCCATCTCGCGCACCGAGGCGATCGCGGCCCCGTCGGCGTTGCCGCCCACCGCGCCCTCGAGGCTCGCCACCTTGGCGAGCGCCCATCCGAGCTCGGCCACGAGCAGCACGGCGAGGACGATGCCGATGCGCGCGACGCCCGGCCGCCGGAGCGGGTGCGTGCGATCCCATTCGGCGGCGTCTTCCTGCGGCGCGTTGAGCAGCATGACGACGAACAGGAAGAGCACCATGATGGCGCCGGCGTAGATGATCATCTGCGCCATCGCCACGAAGGGCGCGTCGAGCGTGATGTAGAGGCCGGCGAGCGCCGCGAACGACACGATGAGCAGCAGTACGCTGTACATCGGGTTGCGCTGGCCGATGACGAGCGCCGACGCTCCCACGGCCAGCCCCGACAGGACGTAGAAAAGGAGGGTCTCAGGCATTGAAGTAGAGCACCATCGCGGCCGTCACCAGCAGATTGATGACCGACGCCGGGAATAGATACTTCCAGCCGAACTTCATGAGCTGGTCGTAGCGGTACCGGGGCACGGTCCAGCGCATCCAGATGTAGAAGAAGAGGATGCCGCCGATCTTCGCGAAGAAGACCAGCCAGCCGATGTTCCACTGCTCGATGAGCGGATCGAGCGGCGTGTAGAACGGCAGCAGCCCGTGCCAGCCGCCGAGATACAGGTCCGTGGCCACGGCGGCCACGGTGACCATGTTGATGTACTCGGCCTGCGGGAAGAGCGCGAAGCGGACCGAGCTGTACTCGGTGTTGAAACCGGCGACCAGCTCCTGCTCCGCTTCCGGAAAATCGAACGGGGCGCGGTTGGTCTCGGCGATGCCGGCGATGAAGTAGATGATGAACCCCACCGGCTGCAGGAAGATGTACCACTTCGGCAGCACGCCGAACCACGTGCCGGCCTGCGAGTCCACGACCTCGCGCACCGACATCGAGCCGGCCAGCATGATCACGGCTGCCAGCGCCGTCGCGTACGAGAGCTCGTAGCTGATCATCTGCGCGGAGGCGCGCAGGCCGCCGAAGAGCGCGTACTTGCTGTTGGACGACCAGCCGGCGAGGACGATGCCGTAGACGCCCATCGACGTGATGGCGAAGATGACCAGCACGCCGACGTTCACGTCGGCGGCCCCGAGCTTGACCGGC
>DASRPM010000019.1:0-7344 GCA_035646375.1 Vicinamibacterales bacterium | reverse complement strand
CGCCGTGGCAGCGCGTGCTGGTGGCACGGCATCCGAACCGCCCGACGGTGCTCGACTACGTGACGCGCCTCTTTACGGACTTTACGGAGATCAGCGGCGACCGCCGCTTTGCCGATGACCATGCGATCGTCACCGGCTTCGCCCGCTACAAGGACGAGCCGGTTCTCGTTGTCGGGCATCACAAAGGCGGTGGCGGCGATACGAAGCAGAAGATCTACCGGAACTTCGGCTACGCAAAGCCGGAAGGCTACCGCAAAGCGTTGCGCGCCATGAAGCTCGCGGAGAAGTTTCAGCGACCCGTGATTGCCTTCATCGACACACCGGCCGCGTACCCCGGAATCGAATCGGAGGAGCGTGGAATCTCGGAAGCCATCGCGCTCAACCTGCGCGAGATGTCGGCGCTCGACGTACCGATCATCGTGGTGGTGCACGGCGAAGGGGGCAGTGGCGGCGCGCTGGGCATCGCGGTGGGCGATCGCGTGCTGATGCACGAGTTCGCGATCTACAGCGTGATTCCCCCGGAAGGGTGCGCGGCCATCCTCTGGCGCGACTCCAACCGGAAGGTCGAGGCGGCCGCCGCGCTACGGCTGACGGCGCCGGATCTGATAAAGACCGGCGTCATCGACGAGATCGAAAAGGAGCCGAAGGGGGGCGCCCACACGAACCACGAGCTGGCGGCGACGCTGCTCGACGCGTCGCTGTCGCGGGCGCTCGCCGAGGTGGGGCAGATGGGGTCGCAGCACCGTCTCGATGCCCGCTACCGGAAGTGGCGCGCCATGGGCGACGTGGGCATGGCCGAAGCGTGACCAGCCGTATCTGGGAAACGCGGGCCCACGACGGCGCGCGCGCCGCGGCGCTCGAGCGGGAGCTCGGCGTGGCGCCGGTGACCGCGCGGCTGCTCGCGATCCGGGGGCTGAGCGATCTCGACGTCGCGCGCCGCTTCCTGTCGCCGTCGCTCGACGATCTCCACGATCCGTTCCGGCTGGCCGGCATGCGCGAGGCGGTGGACCGTATCCTGGCCGCGGTGGCGCGGCGCGAGCGCATCGCGGTGCACGGCGACTACGACGTGGACGGCGTGACCTCCACCGTCATTCTGCGGCGAGCCCTCGAAATCGCCGGCGCCGACGTGGTGCACTTCATCCCCGAGCGGATGCGCGACGGCTACGGCCTGCAGCCGGCGTCGATCGAGCGGCTGCATGCGGAAGGCGCGCGGCTCGTCATCTCGGTGGACTGCGGCATCCGCGGCATGGACGCGGCTCGCAAGGCGCGCGAGCTCGGCCTGGATCTGATCATCACCGATCATCACGAGCCGGACGTCGAGCTGCCGTGCGCATTGGCGGTGATCAATCCCAAGCGTCACGACTGCAGCTATCCCGACAAGAACCTGGCGGGCGTCGGCGTCGCTCTCAAGCTGGTGCAGGCGCTGTGCGGCCGCATCGATCGCGCGAACCTGCTGCCGGCCTTCGTGAAGATCGCCGCTATCGGCACGCTGGCCGACGTGGTGCCGCTCGTCGGCGAGAACCGCGTCATCGCCAAGCTGGGGCTCGGGATGCTGACACGCGGGCCGCATCGCGTGGGCCTGCGCGCCCTGCTCGACGTCTGCGGGCTGACGGGCAAGGACATCGACAGCTATCACATCGGCTTCGTGCTGGCGCCGCGGGTCAACGCCGCCGGCCGTATGAGCTCGCCGGACATTGCCGCGCGCCTGCTGCTGGCCGCCGACGAGGCGATGGCGAACGAAGCGCGGGAACTCGCCACGCTGCTGGACACGGAGAACCAGCGCCGCCAGCAGGAAGAGGCCGAGATCGTCGCGCAGGCGAAGAAGATCGTCGAGACAGACCTCGAGGTCGGGTCGCGCACGGTGATCGTCGTGGCGGGACCGGGCTGGCACCGCGGCGTCATCGGCATCGTGGCGTCGAAGCTGGTGGACGCGTTTCACCGGCCGGCGATCGTGCTGTCGATCGACGGGGATATCGCCCACGGCTCCTGCCGCAGCATCCCGTCGTTCGATCTGCTCGGCGGGCTCGAGGGGTGTGCAGACCTGCTCACGAAGTTCGGCGGTCACAAACAGGCGGCCGGCCTGACCATCGAGACGGCCAGGATTCGGGAATTCCGCAGCCGGATCAATGCTCACGCCGACGATCGCCTGGGCCCGGACGACCTGCGCCCGCGCCTGTGGCTCGACGGACCGCTGCCGTTTCGAGGCATCACCGCGCAGGTGACCGAGGAGCTGGCGGCGCTGGCGCCCTTCGGCGCCGGCAACCCGTCGCCGCTTTTCACGGCGTCGCGCGTCGAGATCGTGGATGGCCCGCGCCGCGTCAAGGAGCGCCACCTGAAGATGGCCTTCAAGCAGGACGGCAAGGTGCTGCGGGGCATGGCCTGGCGCGCCGCGGAGCGCGAGGAGTTCGTGACCGGCCACCGCGACGCCATCGACCTCGCCTTCTCGCTCGAGCAGGACACCTGGAACGGCGAGCGCTATCTGCAGCTCTCGGTCGCGGACTTCAAGGCGCCGGCCCCGCCGGCGGCTGAATCACCAAAGCCCACGCCGTAGCACCCCTGCTATCCTGAGGTCTGCCGTATGTCCTGGCACAAACCGGTCCGGGTAGGCGTCGGTCTGTTCGGCCTCGTGGCCGCGGTCGTCGTGTACTTCGCCATCGGCTCCCGTCAAGAGGCGGCGCCGCCGGGCCGCGACGAGCGGCTCGACCCCAAGGCGATCCTCGAGAGCACGGCCGCCGTGCTGCAGCAGGTCCGGAAGGGCGAGGAAGACTTCGAGTTGAGCGCCGATCGCACGCTCACCTACGACGATGGATCCGCCCGGATGATGGGCATCCGCATCAAGGTCAAGCGGCGCGGCGGCCGCGACTTCGTGGTGACAGCGCAGGAGGCCGGCGCGGGGAAGGACCGCAAGGATCTGGCGCTCAAGGGCCGCGTCGTGCTCGAGGCGAGCGACGGCTTCCGCCTGACAACCGACGACGCCACCTACCAGGACGGCGCCGGCGTGGTGAAGGCGCCCGGCAAGGTCTCCTTCACGAAGGGCGGGCTGAGCGGCAGCGGCGTCGGAATGACCTACGACAAGAACAACGACGTCCTGACGCTGCTCGCCGAGCCCGACGTCACCATGGCCGGTACCGAGGGCACGGCGGGGACCAGCTTCACGGCAGGCGCCGCCGTGCTCGATCGGCTGATGGACGTGCTGGTCCTGTCGGGCGGCGGCCACGCGCAGCGCGGCGAGCAGACCTTCGAGGCCAAGACGATCACGGCACGCCTCGCTCCCGACGAGGAGTACGTCCGGCTCATCGAACTGCGCGGCGACGCGCGGGTGGCGGGCGGGGGCGGAGCGCTCGACGCGATGTCGGCGCAGGCGATCGATCTCGTGTACCTGGAAGGGGGCGAGACGTTGGACCGTGTGACGCTGACGGGCAACGCGTTCGCGGCGCTGACTGGCAAGAAGGCAGACGGGAGCAGCGCGCCGGCTGGCCGCCGGCAGCTCACGGGCGGCGCGCTCGACATACAGCTGGCGCCCGACGGGACGCTCGTGCACGCCGGAGGGCGCGACGGCATCCGGTTCGACCTGCCGGTCACCGAGAAGGCGCGGGGCAGCAGCATCCAGGCACGGACGTTCGACGCCAACGGCACCCCGGGCGTGGGCCTCACGTCGGCCGCGTTCGTCGATGACGTGGTGTTTCGGGAGGATGGCCAGAAGGGTGCCCCGCCACGCGCCGCCCGCTCGCGCACGCTCGACCTGTCGCTCGATCAGGACGAAGTGACGTCCGCGATCTTCCGCGGCGGCGTCGCCTTCGAAGACCGCGGGCTCGCGGCCTGCGCGGCGCAGGTGCGCTACTCCCCGCAGGGCGGGTCGCTGCAACTCTCCGGTGCCGATGCCAACGGTGGGCCACGGGCCTCCGACGACCAGGTGGCCATCGCGGCCGATGCGATCGACGTGATGCTGCAGAACACGCAGATCGACGCCCGCGGCGCGGTGAAGACCGTGCTGAGGCCGACGCGCGAGGCGCGCGGCAGCTGCCTGCCGCGCCAGGAATCGAAAGACGCGGCCCGGAGCGATACACCCGAAGGCCGGCTGCCGGGGCTGCTGAAGGAGAACACGCCGATCAACGTCAACGCCGATCGCCTCGGCTACGCCGGCGCCGGCGGCGCGGCCACCTATACCGGCAACGCGTCGTTGTGGCAGGGCGACACGTCGATTCGCGCCGATGAACTGCGCCTCGATCAGGAAAAGGGCGATTTGCTGGCGTCGGGGGCCGCGCGGGCGACGCTGATGCTGGCGGGCAAGCTGTCGGTGGGGCGAAGCGACGAGATCCGGTACGAGGACGCCAAGCACGTGGTGAGCTACGAGAGCCGCCGGCCGCCACCGGCACGTGGCCGGGCCGCGGGACGTGCGGCCGGAGCGGCCACGCCAGCGCCGCCGGCCGCTCCGCCGGCGGTCACGGGACGGAGCCCGCAAGGTGCGGCCGCTCCAGCCGCCCCGGGGCGTGGCGCGCGCGGCACGAGCCCGGCACGGGGTGCGGCGCCCGTGACGGTAGCCGCCGGGCCCTCGCAGGCGCACTTGAAGGGGCCGCAGGGCGAGTTGCGCGCCTGGCGCATCGACATGCTGCTCACGCCCGACGCGGGGAAGGCCGACCGGATGGAGGCCTACGACGACGTCACGCTGAGCGTCGAAATGCGGCGCGCGTCCGGCGATCGATTGACCTATTTCGCCGAGGACGAACGCTACGTCATGACCGGCACCGCGGTGGCACCCGTGTGCGTCGTCGATCCCAATCGTGCAACGACGGGCAAGACATTGGTATTCTACAGATCGGCCGATAAAGTCCTTGTTGACGGCAACGAGGAGACTCGGACGCAGACCAAGAGCGGCGGCGCGTGCGCGATTTCACCCGCACGGTGATGGAAGGCCGGTAGCTCCGGCGGCGCGCACCTGTCAATGTCCATACTTCGCACTCATGCCCTGACCAAGTCGTATGGCGGCCGGACCGTCGTGCGGGGCGTGAGCATCGAAGTCGCGTCGGGCGAGATTGTCGGCCTCCTGGGGCCGAACGGGGCTGGTAAGACCACCACGTTTTACATGACGGTGGGTCTGACGGCGCCCGATTCAGGGCGGGTCGAACTGGACGGCGAGGACGTCACCAGCGATCCGATGTACGTGCGGGCGAGAAAGGGCATCGGCTATCTGCCGCAGGAGCCCTCGATCTTCCGCGGGTTGACGGTGGAGCAGAACATCCTCGCGATTCTCGAGACGCTCGGCGTCGATCGGGCCTCGCGGGAACGGCGGCTCTCGGAGCTGCTGGGTGAACTGGGCCTGGCGTCGCTGGCCAAATCGCCGGCCTACACGCTGTCGGGCGGCGAGCGGCGGCGCGCTGAAATAACGCGAGCACTCGTCATCTCGCCGCGTTTCATTTTGCTCGACGAACCGTTTGCCGGCATCGACCCGATCGCGGTGACGGAGATTCAGAAGATCGTGTTCCACCTGAAGGATCGAGGGATCGGCGTGCTGATCACCGATCACAACGTGCGCGAAACGCTGCGGATTACGGATCGGGCATACATCGTGCACGATGGCGGGATTTACCGCAGCGGGACTCCGGATGCGCTGGCGGCCGACGAAGACGTGCGCCGGATTTATCTCGGGGCCGACTTCCGGCTGGACTAAGATGGATTTTCGCCACGGAGGGCGAAGCTGAACTAGTGAGGATTGCGGGCTGAAGGCCCGCCACGACGCATGGCGATCTCGCAGAGACTGCACACCAAGCTCGTTCAGAAGCTCATTCTGACGCCATCGCTGCAGCAGGCCATCAAGCTGCTGCCGATGTCGACACTCGAGCTGTCCGAGCTGCTCAACCAGGAGATGGTTGAGAACCCCATGCTCGAGGAGACACCCTCCGAGACCCTGGAGCAGCAGGAGGCCGCCCCCGAGAAGGTGGAAGAGAAGCCCGCTGCCACCCAGGAAAAGGGCGACACCTGGGACGACCAGGATTACGAGTATTTCTTCGGAGACTACCTCGACGACGGCTACCGCCCGCGGACGCCCACCGAGGTCAAGGAGCTGCCGCCGATCGAGAACACCCTCTCGACGGCCGCGTCGCTGTCGGACCACTTGCTCTGGCAGCTCTCGATGCAGACCAACGAGCCGGCGCTGCGAACGATTGGCGAGGCGATCATCGGCAACCTCGACGACGACGGCTACCTGGTCGCCACCGTGGACGAGCTGTCGTCGATGGGGCCGTGGACCACGGCCGACGTCGAAGCGGCGCTCAAGCTGGTGCAGAGCCTCGATCCGATCGGCGTGGCGGCCCGCGACCTGCAAGAGTCGCTGCTGCTGCAGCTCCGGCACATCAAGGTCACGGGAGCCCCGGACGAACAAGAGCGCATCGGCGTCGCGGAGCGGATCGTCACCGAGTACATGCGCCTGCTCCAGAACCACCAGATTCCGGAGCTGGCCAAGAAGCTCGCCATCTCGATCGACGAGCTCAAGCAGCACATCGAACTGATTCAGCAGCTCGATCCGAAGCCCGGCAGCCGGTACAACCCGTCGCAGTCGCAATACGTCATCCCCGACGTCTACGTGGTGAAGGTCGAGGAGCAGTACGTGGCCGTCCTCAACGAGGAAGGGCTGCCGCAGCTCCGGATCAGCCCGGTCTACCGCCGGCTGCTCGACAAGGGCGCCGAGAACAGCGACGAGACGCGGGCCTACGTGAAGGACAAGTTCCGCTCGGCGCTCTGGCTGATCAAGTCGGTGGAGCAGCGACAGAAGACGATCCACAAGGTCGCCACGAGCATCATCAACTTCCAGCGCGATTTCCTCGATCACGGCATCGAGTACCTGCGGCCGCTGGTGCTGCGCGACGTGGCCAACGACATCGGCATGCACGAGTCCACGGTCAGCCGCGTCGTCACCAACAAGTACATGCACACGCCGCAGGGCGTATTCGAGATGAAGTACTTCTTCCACAGCGGCATCTCGAGCTCCTACGGCGAGGCGGTCTCATCGGTCACCATCAAGCAGCGCATCCGCAAGATCATCGAGCAGGAAGACGCCCGCAAGCCGCTCAGCGACTCGAAGATCGTGAGCATGCTCCAGAAGGAAGGCCTCGACCTGGCGCGCCGCACCATCGCCAAGTATCGCGAAGAGCTGAAGATTCCCACCTCGAACCAGCGCAAGGTTCTTTATTAAAAAGCGTTCTCTCGTGAAGCGGCGCGGCACCCGGCGGTTCGTGATCCTGACCGGCCTCTCCGGGTCCGGGAAGACGCACGGCGTCCGCGCCCTCGAGGACCTCGGCTATTTCTGCGTCGACAACCTGCCGACGCAGCTGATTCCCACCCTCGCCG
>DASRPM010000018.1:0-6359 GCA_035646375.1 Vicinamibacterales bacterium | reverse complement strand
TCCATCTCGTCCATCACGCGGTTCATCGACCGGATGGTGAGGTCGAGCGGCTCGTCGCTGGTCATGTCCACGCCGGCGTCCTTGAGCAGATCGATCGGATACTTCGAGCCGCCGGCGCTGAGGAACGACAGATAGCGCTTGGTGGCCGCGGCGTCGCCCGACTTGACCTTGGCCGCGAGCGCCTCGGACGCGGTGAACGACGTGGCGTACTGGAACACGTAGAAGTCGGCGTAGAAGTGCGGGATCGTGCTCCACTCGTGCGCGATGTAATCGTCCACGACCGAGACGCCCTGGTCGTGCCCGTAGTAGCGGCGCGTGATGTCCAGATACAGCTTGGCCAGGACGTCGCCCGTGATCGGCTGCCCCTTCTGCGCCATCTCGTGGAGGCGCAGCTCGAACTCGGCGAACTGCGTCTGGCGGAACACCGTGCCCTTGATGTTCTCGAGATAGCCGCCGAGGATCGACAGGCGTGTATCGTCGTCCTTGATCTGCTTGAGCAGGTAGTCGTTGAGGAGCGCCTCGTTGAACGTGGACGCGACCTCGGCGACGAAGATCGGGTAATCGGCTGTCGGGAAGGGCTGCGCCTTGTCTGACAGATAGCTCTGCATCGTGTGCCCGAGCTCGTGCGCCAGCGTGCTGACGTCGTTGTACTGGCCGTTGTAGTTCAGCAGCATGTACGGATGCACGCCGTAGACGTCGTTCGAGTAGGCGCCCGATCGCTTGCCGTCGTTCGGCAGCAGGTCGATCCAGCGGTCGTCGAACGCCTTCTGAATCGTGGTCGTGTACTCGTGTCCGAGCGGCGCCACCGCGGCCAGCACGATCTTCTGGGCCTCCTCCGGGGTGTACTCCAGCTTTACCGACGACACGAGCGGCGCGTAGAGGTCGTAGTAGTGCAGCTCGCTCACGCCCATCATCCGCTTGCGCAGCGTGAGATAGCGGTGGAACGACGGCAGGTTGCGGTTGACGCCGTCCACGAGGCGCGAATACACGGACACGGGGATGTTGGGTCCGTCGAGCTGACTCTCGAGCGCGGTCGGATACCGGCGTGCCTTCGCGTAGAAGAGGACCTTCTGCGCCTCGGCGTTCATGGTCGTGCCGAACGTACGGCTGAAGCCGCCGAGAGCCGTGAAGTACGACGACATCACCTTTTCCCGGTCGGCGCGATTGGGCACCGAGCGCACGCTCTGGTACCCGGCGGCGTCGAGCCGCACCGATCGCCCATCCGACAACGTGACCGTCGGGTAGGGGAAGTCGGCGTTGGACAGGATGCCGAAGACGTTGCCGGCGCTGCCGGCCATCGGCAGCGCGTCGGCCAGCAGCTTCTCCTCGCTATCGGACAGCGTGTGCGCCGCGCGGCGGATCACGTCGTCGAGGCGCATCCGGTACGGCTTCAACCGCGGCTCGGCGGCGACGAACTTCTCGATGGTGGCCTTGCCTGCCTTGAGGATCTCTGGATCCAGGTACGACGTGGCGGCGCTGAACGCGGCGGCCACCTGCACCATCTCCTGGCGCATGCCCTGGTTGGCGCTGATGCGCGTGTCCTGATCGGCGAGCAAACTCGCGTACGAGTACACGCGGCCCAGCTCCTGGCTCACGCCGTACATCCGATCGAGGGCGTCGGCCAGCGCGGCCGGCGACGCCGTCAGCTTGCCCTTGAAGGCGCCGAGCGACGGGATGTCGGCGGCCAGCTTGTCCTTGGCCGCCCGCCACGCCGCCTCATTGGGATAGACGTCGGCGAGATTCCATCTGTACTTCTCGGGAATCTTCGCGCGGTCGCGTTCCTGCGCGACCGCGGTGATCGAGAGCGCGGCGACGGCGAGCGCGGTCCAGACCAGGCGCACACGGGATCTCATGCGCTCATTCTAGTGGACGGGCCACTAGCCCGCGGCTGATTAGCTGGCGAGCGCCATCCGCTGCTGATGGTCCGCGTAGGCCTGCAGAATCAGCTGCCGGAGCCGGTCCTGCGCGGCGCTGTCGGTGACCGCGCGAAGCAGCGCGAAGTTCCGCCGCTCGCCGTTGACCGAATACTGCCGGGATGGAAAGGTGACGTTCAGGCGTCCGGCGCTGCCGCTGCGGCTCTCCCAGACCGCGAAGCCGATCAGCTTCAGCCCTTCGAGGGCGCCCTCGGTGAAGTGCAGCTCGGCGTCGGCCAGCTTGCCGGCCGGCGCGTTGGTGTTCTCGTTCTGAATGATCGTGATGTCCATTGGCGTCCTCCGCGGTGTCGTGCCGCTGGACGCAGCGTTCGCAAGCGCCGCTCCAGCGGCAGCGCCTCGAGACTGTCGGCGCAAGTGACAGCGTGGAAGAGGTTTGGCGCTTCGCGCTCAGTCGCGCATGAGCAGCACGTGCGCGATCGACAACTCGCGGGAGTGTGTGAGCGTCAGCAGCGAGCCGGTCGCGCCGAGCGCCTTGAACCGCTCGAGCGCACCGGAGTGAAACTGCAGTTGCGGCGGCCCGTGACGCCGCACCACCTCGATGCCCTGCCAGTACACGCCGCGCGAGAATCCGGTGCCGAGCGCCTTCATGGCCGCTTCCTTGGCGGCAAAGCGCGCCGCGAACGACGAGGCGAAGTCCCGCTTGCGGCGGCAATAGGCAATCTCGCCGTCGGTGAAGACATGGCGGAGGAAGCGGTCGCCGTAGCGCTCGAGGCTGTCGGCAATCCGCTGGATCTCCATCGCATCCATGCCGCTCCCTATAATGTCCATGGGCTCGCCACATCCTACATGACGCTTCCTGCCGTTCCCGAGCCCTTCTATTGGATTGACGCGCCGTGGGGACACGCGTTGCGCTGCCGGGCGCTCGACGCCATCGCGCCGCACCTCTTCTCGACTCGTCAACTGGAGTTGTCGTCCGAAACTCATCAGGCGGCGCTCGCGGCGTCGGTCGGCGCGCTGCGGCTCGTGCAGACGAACCAGGTGCACGGGCGCGCGCACGTGGTCGTGCGGTCCGGGCACGCGGCCGCGAACGACACGCGGCCGGAAGCCGACGTCATCGTCTCCAACGCTTCGGACGCGGCCATTGCCGTGCGGGCGGCCGACTGCGTACCGGTGCTGATTGCCGATCGCGAGACGGGAGCCGTGGCGGCGGTGCACGCGGGGTGGCGCGGCACCTGTGCCGGCGCGTCCGGCGCCGCCGTCAGCGCGCTGCGCGCCGAGTTCGGGTCACGGCCGGACAACCTGGTGGCCGCCATCGGGCCGAGCATCGGCGTCTGCTGCTACGAAGTGGGCCCCGAGCTGGTGGACGCGTTTGCCGCCGCCGGCTACGAGCGCCACCTCATCGATCGCTGGTTCACGTCCACGCCGGCGCCGCGCGGTTCGCGGGCGCGCAACCCGCTGCGGCTCGATGTCGCGGGCGCCAACCGGGATCAGCTGGTGCTGGCCGGCTTGCCCGAGGAGCAGGTGTACATCTCCGGACTCTGCACCGCCATGAATCTCGACGTGCTCACGTCGTACCGGGCCGAGAAGGAACAGGCGGGCCGGCTCGTGGCGGCAATCTGCTCCCGGGCGGTCTGAAGACCGCCCGCTATTTGAAGCAGGCGGAGAGCGCCTCGCGAGCGGACTTCGTGAGCTGATCGAACGGAAATGTTACGGTCTCGCCGGCGAAGAGCTCGCCGGCCGTCAGGGTGCGCTTCGGCAGCGGGATTCTCGAATCGCGGCTGCCGCCGAACCGCGCGAACACGAACGCCGCCGGTCCCGTCATCACCTCGCCGCCGTTGCCCATGCGCTCCTTTCCCGCCACCGTGAACGTGGCGGGCGGCTGGCCGTCGTAGGCCACCGACAGCGTGCCTTCCTTCGGGATCGGCGACCAGGCGAGTTGCATCGCGCCCTCGCGCATGCCGGCGCTGCAGGTGAGGATCAGCCGGTACATCGCGGCCTCGATGTCGCCAGGACGGCCTGTGGCGGCCGACGACGGCAGCTCCCGGACGATGCTGGCGGTGACGACCTCCGCGCCAGTGGCCCGGTGCTGCCTCCGCTCAACGCTCCACTTCGTGGCGTTCGCCGACTGCGCCGCGAACGCCGTCACCAGTCCGTCCACAGTCGCCTTGTCCGGGACGCCCAGACCCGAGGCGTTGACGGCGCCTTGGCCGAGGCCCTTCTTGAGAGCCGCGGCGGCCGCGGCGTCGTGATCGGCGGCTCTCACCGTGGCCAGCGCGGTGCCCGACGTGATCTTGCTGAGCATCATGGCCGCCAGGCTCGGCGGCGCGCCGGAGGCGTCGAAACCTTCGAGCGACAACCCGCCGTTGTTGGCGCGGTCGCTGTGGCAGACGGCGCAGTGCGTCTTGACGAAGGTGTTCTGCCGTTCGAGCGTCACGGGTTCCGCGGCGGCCACTGGACTCGCCAGGCTGGCGGTCAGCCCGAGAGTTGCAAGGAGCTTGGACACGACCGGATTATGCGCGGAAGCCAGGCCGCCGCAATCCCCAGGAACGGGGGGGGGCCGAACAGGGGGGCTACGACGGCGAGGACGCGGCCGCGGCGTCGTCCATCGCCTCGTTGGCCAGGCGATCGGCGTCCGCGTTGAACTCGCGCCGGACGTGCTCGAAGGTCACGCGGCCGATGCCGGCCGCCAGCCGGCGGGCTTCCTCGTAGAGCGGCTGCAGGCCGGGGTTCTTCACGCGGTAGACGCCGAGCATCTGCTTGACCATCAGTTCGGAGTCGGCCTTGACGTGCAGCGATCGCACGCCCTCGTTCACCGCCCAGCGGAGCGCCGCCAGCAGGCCGTTGTATTCAGCGATGTTGTTGGTGGCGACGCCGATCGCCGCTTTCAGGTCCACGCTCGAGCCGTCGTCGCGCGTGATGTGTACGCCGTAGCCGGCAGGACCGGGGTTGCCGCGCGAGCCGCCGTCCACGTGGGCGGTGGCGGAGCTCACTGGACGCCGTTCATGACCCGATTGTGACGGGGGGCGGCGTCGGCGCGGGCGGCGGCACCCAGTAGAGGATGCGCTGGCAGCTGTCGCACTGCACCACGCTGTCGTTCTGACGTACCTGCTGGAATACCTGAGGCCGCATCCGCACGTGGCAGATGGAGCAGAGGCCGTCGCGCGTGGCCATCGAGAGTGCCACGCCCTTCCGGACCTTCGCCACCTGCTCGAAGAGCGCAATCAATCGCGGCGCGAGCGACGCGACGAGCGCCGCGCGCCCCGCCGTCTTCTCCGTGAGCCGCTTCTCGTCCGCCGCAAGCTCGGAGGCGAGCGTCGCCTTTTCGGCGTCCACGGTCTTCTTCTGCGCCGCTTTCGCCGTTTCGGCCTGTTTCAGGTCGGCCGTGAGCTGGTCGATCTCCATCATGCGCTCGAGCACTTTCTCCTCGGCCGCGCCCAGATCCTTCTGCGCGGTCTCGATTTCGTGCTGCATGGCGGTGTATTCGCGGTTGGTTTTGACGGCGGAGAGCTGGTCCTTGAACTTGGTGAGGCGGCCCTGGAAGACGGCGGCGTCCTTTTCGCTGTCGCCCCGCGCCTTCTGGGCGTCTTTGAGGCGCTGTGTCGCCTCCTGCACAACGCTGTCGGCCTCGGCGAGCCTGGCATCGGCCTCCGCGAGGCGCTGCGGGTACGCCGTGATGCGCGCCCGCGCCTCGGCGATGGCCGATTCGAGTTGTTGGAGTTGGATCAGCTGTTCGAGCTCAGGAGACATCAAGCCGTCAGTTTATTCGACCCGTGTTCCCGACCGAAACTGGTTTGCCAGCGTGCGTTCCACCCGCCGACGGCGGGCCCAAGAAGATAGAGCCCGCCTGGCGGGCCCACCAACCTTCAGACACAACGGGGCTTGCCAGATGAACTCTGGGCAAGCCCCGAACTTCTCTGAAGGTTGGTGGGCCCGCCTGGATTCGAACCAGGGACCAACCGATTATGAGCCGGCCGCTCTAACCGCTGAGCTACGGGCCCCAAGTGATTGTAGGCGGGTTTGAGGCGGGCGGGGCCGCGGCCCCGCCCTGCGAGTGGGTGGTTACGTACGCCCTTCGAGGAACGCCTTCAGCTTGCGGCTCCGCGACGGGTGCCGCAGCTTGCGCAGCGCCTTGGCCTCGATCTGCCGGATGCGCTCGCGCGTGACCGCGAAATTCTGGCCCACTTCCTCGAGCGTGTGCTCGCTGCCGTCGCCCACGCCGAAGCGCATCTTGATCACCTTCTCCTCACGCGGCGTCAGCGTGCGGAGCACGGCTTCGGTCTGCTCCTTCAGGTTCAGATTGATGACCGCCTCCGCCGGGGACACGATGTTCCGGTCCTCGATGAAGTCGCCGAGGTGCGAATCTTCCTCCTCGCCGATGGGCGTCTCGAGCGAGATCGGCTCCTGTGCGATCTTCAGCACCTTGCGGACCTTGGCCACCGGGATGTCCATCCGCTTGGCGATCTCTTCCGAGGTCGGCTCGCGGCC
>DASRPM010000017.1:0-11388 GCA_035646375.1 Vicinamibacterales bacterium | reverse complement strand
GAGGGCGAGTCCACGCTGCACGCGTTCACCGTGCGCGTGCGGCGGCAGCAGACCCGCGGCGTCGCGGGCACGGCGAGCTACACGCTCGCCAAATCGATCGACAACGCGTCGTCCATCGGCGGCGGCGGCCAGGTCGTGGCGCAGAACGATCAGGACCTCGCCGCCGAGCGTGGCTTTTCGAGCTTCGACCGCCGTCACCAGTTCGAGTCGAACCTGTCCTTCGAGCTGCCGTTCGGCGCCAACCGCCGCTGGTTGCACGACGGCGGTCCCTGGGCCGCGGCGCTCGCCGACTGGTCGCTCTCGGCGTCCTTCACGGCGCAGTCGGGAACGCCCTTCACCGCGCGTGTCCTGGCGGCGGCGTCGGATGTGGCCCGGGGCACCAACGGCACGTTACGCGCCGACTACCTGGGCGTGCCCGTGTCGATCGACAGTCCGACCCTGTTCCGCTTCTTCGACACGAGCGCCTTTGGCGTGCCGGTCGCGGGCACGTTCGGCAACGCCGGCCGCAACACCATCATCGGACCCGGCGAGACACAGCTCAACGCGTCGCTCGGCCGCGACATCCGCCTCACCGGCACGCAGATCCTGTCGCTCAGACTCGAGGCCAACAACGTCCTCAACAGCGTGCGGTTCGGCGCCATCGACACGGCCGTCAACTCGCCCACCTTCGGCCAGGTGATCTCGATCCGGCCGATGCGCTCCCTGCAGTTCAACGCGAGGTTCCGGTTCTGATGCGCCGTCTGGCCGCTGCCGCCCTCGCTGCCCTGCTGCTGCCGGCGGCCGTACACCTGTCGGCCCAGCAGAGGCCTTCGCCCGCCTTCCGGTCGAACGTCAGCGTCGTGGTCGTGGACGTCGTGGTACGCGATCGGAGCGGCGCCGTCGTGCGCGGGCTGACCGCCGCCGACTTCGACGTCCGCGAGGACAACCGCCCCCAGGAGATCCGATCGTTCGACTTCGAGGAGGTCACCACGGCGCCGCCGGCCGCGGCACCGCCCCCGCCGCCGCTCCTCGCCACCGCGACGATCGAGTCGCCCGCCGCACCGGCCACGGTCGCTGCAGCGCCGCCGTTGCGCCGCGAAGACCTCGCCGGCCGCCGTCTGATCGTGTTGCTCTTCGACCTGAGCTCGATGCAGCCCGACGAGCTCGATCGCGCGGGGCAGGCCGCGGTGGACTACGTGGACCACCAGATGACGGGCGCCGATCTGGTGGCGGTAGCGACCATCGACACGACGCTCGAGGTGCTGACCGACTTCACCGCGGACCGGGATGCGGTGAAGCAGGCGCTCGCCCGCTTCACCGCGGTGGACGGGGTGGCCTTCGAGACCCCCGCGACAGAAACGGCCGTCACGGACGAGACCGCCGCCGCGGCCGCGAGCACCGAGTACGACGTGTTCAACAACGATGCGCGGCTGCGCGCGATCAAGACGCTCGCCGACGCGCTGGCGCCGGTCGAACAGAAGAAGGCCATTCTCTATTTCAGCAGCGGCATGGCGCGGAGCGGTGGCGACAACCAGGTGGAGCTGCGGACGGCCATCAGCGCGGCGGTGCGCGCCAACGTCTCGCTCTATCCGGTGGACACGCGCGGGCTGCAAGCGGTCGTGCCGGGCGGCGATGCCTCGAAGGCCAGCATGTTCAGCGCGGCGGCGTTCTCGGGCAAGGCCGTCGGGCGCCAGTTCGATCAGCTGCAGGCCTCACAGGAAACGCTGCAGACGCTCGCGTCCGACACGGGTGGCAAGGCGTTCACCGACAGCAACGCGTTCGGCGACGCGTTCACGCAGGTGATCCGCGACACGTCCGCCTACTACCTGATCGGCTACAGCAGCAGCAACGACGTGAGGGACGGCCGCTTCCGCCGAATCAGCGTCCGCGTGAAGCGCCCCGACCTGCGCGTCGAGCATCGCGCGGGCTACTACGCCGAACGCGACTTCGCCCACACCGGCCGCCAGGATCGCGAGCGCGAGCTGCAGGAGCAGCTCGCCTCGCCGCTCTCGTCCACCGACCTCCCGGTGTTCGTATCGGCGGGCTGGTTCCGCCTGGCCCCCGATCGCTACTACGTGCCGCTGTCGGTCGCCATTCCCGCCGGCGCCACCGCGACCGGCGGCGAGTTCGACGTGCTCGGCGCCGTGCGCGACGAGCAGGGGCGCCCGGTCGGCCGCATCCGCCAGACGCTCAAGGTCACGGAGGGCGGCAAGCAGGTCCTCTATCAGTCGGGGCTCGCGCTCCCGCCGGGACGCTTCTCGGCCAAGGTCGTGGTGCGCGAGAACGCCAACGGCCACGTGGGGTCGTTCGAGACCGGCCTGTTCGTGCCGGATCTCCGGCGGGCGCCCCTGAAGGTGAGCTCCGTCACGCTGAGCACGCAGCTGCGGCCCGTCGACGGGCGGCAACGGACGGAGAACCCGCTCGTGCGCGAGGGCGTCGAGATCCTGCCGAGCCTCACGCACGTCGTGGATCGCGCGCAGAAGATGTACTTCTACTACGAGGTGTACGAGCCCGAGTCGGCGGCGGGCGGCACCTCGTCGATCAAGACCAGCCTGTCGTTCTACCGAGGGGCCGTGAAAGTGTTCGAGACGCCCCTCGTCGAGCGCGCCGGGCTCGACGCGGCCGACCGCCGCGCCGCTATCTTCCAGTTCGAGGTGCCGGCGTCAGGCTTCCAGCCCGGCCTCTACACCTGCCAGGTCAACATCATCGACGACGTCGCGGGACGTTTCGTGTTTCCGCGTCTGGCCGTCTACGTCCGCTAAAACCCGACCCGGGCTCACCCGCCCTACCCGCGGCACTGTTAACACGCGTGTAACACGGCCGATCCATGGCCGAAACCAACACTGCATATCTTTGTTACGCGACCGCAATGTCGATGACAAAGGAGCCTGCTTGAATCAGCGTATGAGCTTCACACAGGTGTGCCGGTCAGGAGGACGCTTGCCCATGAAATCCGTCTACAGGTTCGCCGCGGTCGCGTGCACGCTGGCCCTCGGCGCAGTCGTTGCCGCCCAGACGATTCAGATCAACGGGGCCGGCGCCACGTTCCCGAACCCGATCTATTCGAAGTGGTTCTCCGAGTACAACAAGTTGAAGCCCAACATTCGGATCAACTATCAGCCGATCGGCTCCGGCGGCGGCATCCGCCAGGTGACGGCGCAGACGGTGTTCTTCGGGGCCACCGACGGCCCGATGACCGAGGAGCAGATCCTCGCCGCGCCCGGCAAGATCCTGCACCTGCCGACGGTGCTCGGCGCCGACGTCCCGGTCTACAACCTTCCCGGCGTGAGCGGTGAGCTCCGGTTCACCGGCGCGGTACTCGCCGACATCTTCCTCGGCAAGATCACCAAGTGGAACGACCCGGTGCTCGTGAAGCTCAACCCGTCGGCCAAGCTGCCAGCGACCGACATCACCGTGGTGCACCGATCCGACGGCTCCGGTACCACCTACATCTGGGTGGACTTCCTGGCCAAGACCTCGCCCGAGTGGAAGAAGCGCGTCGGCGTGGCCACGTCGGTGAACTGGCCGACCGGCGTCGGCGGCAAGGGCAACGAGGGCGTGTCGGGGCTGGTGCAGCAGGTGCCGGGCTCGATCGGCTACGTCGAGCTGATCTACGCGCTGCAGAACAAGATCGCGTACGGCGCGGTGCAGAACCTCGCCGGCGAGTTCGTCCGCGCCTCGGTGCCGTCGGTCACCGCCGCGGCGGCGGGCGCCGTGGCGAAGATGCCGGCGGACTTCCGCGTGTCGATCACCAACGCCGAGGGCAAGGGCGCCTACCCGATCTCGTCGTTCACCTGGCTGCTGCTCTACGAGAACCCGAAGGACAAGGCCCAGAGCAAGGCGATGGTGGACTTCATGAAGTGGGCGCTCGCCGACGGCCAGAAGTTCGCCGCCGAGCTCGGCTATGCGCCGCTGCCGGCCGAGGTCATCAAGATGGAGCTCGCGGCGCTCGCGAAAGTTCGTGTCTCCTGATTCGACGCGCCGTACCGTGAGACGCGGAAGCCAGGGCGACCTCGGCTTCCGCCTCGGCACGGGGGCGTTCGCCGTTCTCGTCCTGACCATCGTCGGCGCGATCGCCGTCGTGCTGATCAGCGAGTCGTGGCTGTCGATCCAGAAGTTCGGTATCGGCTTCTGGCAGACCACGACCTGGGATCCGGTGGCCGGCGACTTCGGCGCGCTCCCGTTCATCTGGGGCACGCTCTATTCGTCGATTCTCGCGCTGCTCATCGCGACGCCGGTGGCGCTCGGCATCGCCATCTTCATCGCCGAGCTGTGCCCCGCGTGGCTGCGCATGCCGCTGGTCTTTCTCACCGAGCTGCTGGCGGCGATCCCGTCGATCGTCTACGGCCTGTGGGGCATCTTCGTCCTCGTCCCCGTCGTGCGGCAGCTCGAGATCGCGACGCCGCAGATACTCAAGGGGCTGCCGCTCTTCAGCGGGCCGCCGCTCGGCGTCGGCATGCTCGCGGCCGGCCTCATCCTGGCGATCATGATCACCCCGTTCACCTCGTCGGTGGCCCGCGAGGTGCTGAAAGCCGTGCCCGTCGAACAGCGGGAAGCCGCCTACGCGCTGGGCGCCACGCGGTTCGAGGCGATCAAGGCGGCGCTCTTCTTCGCCCGCACCGGCATCGTCGGCGCGGTGATGCTGGGGTTCGGCCGCGCGCTCGGCGAGACCATGGCCGTCACGATGGTGATCGGCAATGCCGCGCAGATCTCGCTGTCGCTCTTCGCGCCGCAGTACTCGATGGCCGCCGTGATCGCCAACGAGTTCACCGAAGCCGACACCGAGCTCTATCTCGACGCGCTGGTCGAGATCGGGCTCGTGCTGTTCGCGATCACGCTGTTCGTCAACATCCTGTCGCGCGGGCTGATCTGGAGCATGAACCAGTCCTTCAAGAAGGCGTCGGCGGCGGCACTCACGCCGGCCGAACCCGAGGCGGCCGCGTGACCTCGGCCACCTGGCGCAAGGTCAAGTCGGCGATCTTCGTCGGCTTCTGCGGGCTGTCGATTGCCGTGGCGCTCGTGCCGCTCGCGTTCATCTTCTTCTTCGTGGTGAGCGAGGGCGTGCGGGCGCTCAACGTGGACTTCTTCACCCAGATGCCGAAGCCGGTCGGCGAAACCGGTGGCGGCATGGCCAACGCGATCGTCGGCACGCTCATCATCGTGGGGCTCGGCGCGCTCTTCGCCATCCCGACGGGCATCATGAGCGGTGTCTACCTGTCGGAGTACGCGGGCACCCGCCTGGCGTCGGCCGTGCGCTTTGCCGCCGACACACTCAACGGCGTCCCGTCGATCGTCATCGGCGTGTTCATCTACACGATCGCGGTGCTGCCGGTGAAGCAGTTCAGCGCGCTGGCGGGCGGGCTGGCTCTGGGCGTGATGATGATTCCGATCATCGCCCGCACGACCGAGGAGCTGCTCCTCCTGGTGCCTGGCTCGATGCGCGAGGGGTCGCTGGCACTCGGCGCCACGCGCGCGCAGGCCACCTTCACGGTGGTGCTGCCCGCCGCGCTGCCCGGCATCCTCACCGGCGTGGTGCTCGCACTGGCGCGCATCTCCGGCGAGACGGCGCCGCTGCTCTTCACATCGTTCAACAACCGCTTCTTCAGCACCGAGCTGACGCAGCCGATCGCGTCGCTCACGGTCACGGTCTTCACCTACGCCATCTCACCGTATCAGGACTGGCACCGGCAGGCCTGGGCCGGCGCGCTCGTGCTCGTCTCCATCGTCTTCCTGTGCTCGCTCCTGGCGCGTGTGGCCACGCGGCGGCTGGAGCGCATGCGCGGCCGGTAAACGCAGCACGCCCCGCGCGGGTAAGCTTCACCGTAGGAGGGACGATGAAACGAGCCATTCGGGCAGGAATCCTGGCCGGCGCAGCATGTCTGCTTGCCGGTGTGGCCTCGGCGCAAGGCCCCGGACCGGGCGGTCCGGTGGGCATCGCCGCCGGCATGCAGCAGCAGTACAACTTCCTCAAGAACAACCTCACGCAGGCCGCCGAGGTGGTGCCCGAAGCCGGCTACGGCCAGAAGGTCGGCACGATGGGGGAAGTGCGGACCTACGGCCAGGTGATCGGCCACGTGGCCAACGCGCAGTTCGGCCAGTGCTCCGGGGCGCTCGGCGTGCCCAATCCCAACCAGGGGACCAACCTCGAGGACGGCACCAAGTCGCGCGCCGATCTCATCAAGGGGCTGGCAGATTCGTTCGCGCTCTGCGACAAGGCGTTCGCCGGCCTCACCGATCAGAACGCGGCCGAGATGCTTCCCAACGGCCGCGGCGGCCAGGCCGCGCGCGCCGTGGCGCTACTGGGCGTGCTGGCGCACGGCAACGAGATGTACGGCATTTCCACCGTCTACCAGCGAGCTCAGAACATCGTGCCGCCGTCGACGGCCGCGCGCGGCCGGGGACGAGGAGGCAGAGGAAACTGACATTCAGCAGGAGCGGACGTAACACAAATTTAATGCGGCTGTAACGGCCGCAAAACCTGCGGCCGTTACCTTGGCGTTATGCATGTGTCATGGAGACGTTACGTGGGGCGGCGTACGAGTCGGAGCGCGAGCCTCGTCGCCGCGTTCGTCATGATCGCCGGTCTGCCGGCGGCCGCGCACGCTCAGACGACACCGGCGTCAGGCCCTGCCAAACCAGAGGGCTCGACGTACGACAAGATCTGGGCGGGCCTCACTCAGGTGTACAAGAACGACCGCAATCCCGTCGTGCAGCAGGTGCTGTTCACCGGACGCTACCAGCACGACTTCGCCGCCATCGACGCCGACCAGGGTGATCTCGATGAATGGAACGTGCGACGGATGCGGCTGGGCCCGCGGATCACCCTGTTCCGCAAATTCCTGCTGCACGCGGAAGTCGAGGTGAACCCACAGGAGCGGGATCCGTTCTACATGCGCTTCACGGACGCGTACCTGCAGTGGAACAAGAGCAGCCGCGTGGTGATGACATTCGGCAAGCAGGGCGTGCCATTCACCAACGAGGGGGCGACATCTTCGAAGGAGCTCCTCACCATCGACCGCGGCAGCATCGGCACCAACATCTGGTTTCCTCAGGAGTACATGCCCGGCGTCAGCGTATCCGGCCGGATCGCGCCATGGGTGTATCGGGGCGGCGTCTATTCGTCCGGGGCCATGAACCGTGAATTCGGGGAATTCACCGGCGACTACTTCACGCTCGCCCTGGTCGGCTACGACTTCGCGGAGCGGCTCGGCGTGAAGGAAGCCGTGCTCACCGGCAACTACCTCTACCAGCACCCCGACCCGGACAACACGTTCACGCGGCAGCTCGAACACGTGGTGTCCGTTCACTTCAAGCTCGAGGCGAACAGGTGGGGCCTGCGGACCGACGTATCGGACGCCACCGGATACCTGGGCCAGAGCAACCTCTGGGCGCTGATGGCGATGCCGTTCTTCAACCTGACCGACAAGCTCCAAGCGGTCGGCCGCTACACGTATGTCGACAGCGCAGAGCCGAACGGGATCAGGTTCGCGACCTACGAAAGTCGAGTCGTCGCCGGCCGGGGGGATGAATTCAACGAGCTGTATCTCGGCGCGAACTACTATTTCTACGGCCACAAGCTGAAACTGCAGACGGGCCTGCAGTGGGCCGACATGAACGATCGGGCCAACGACGGCGGTGAGTATTCAGGCCTCGCATGGACAACCGGCCTGCGCGTCGGCTGGTAGGCTACCTCGCGTCTCGGAGGCCTTCCGTCAGCTCAATCTGGATACCCCACGGGTCGGTGATCATCGCGGTTGCGATCCCGCCCATCGAGCGGTCGGACTTCGTGTAGCCCTCGGTCAGCTTGATGCCTTTGGCCTCGAGCTCCTTGATGAACGCGGGCAGATTGCGCACGTCGAAGCCGACGTGATCCGTGGCGCGGCCTTTCGTGCCGGCGTGCGTCACGCTCTGGTCGCCCTCCCACCGGAAGAAGTTGAGGCTGTAGCCGACGCCGGGCAGATCGGCGCCGATGAAGAAGTCGGTCTGTCCCGGCCGCAGCGTGGCGTTGAACGCCTTCATGTACCACTGCTGCATCTCCACGTACTGCTTGTTGATGAAGTGAATGTGGTGGTAGACGATCGGCGCCGGCTCCTTCTCGGCGCTCGTCACCAGCTCCACTTTGGCGCCGTCAGGCCCGAGGATGTACGAGAAGCGACCGTAGGGCGCCTGCGTGCCCTGCGCGGCGGCGGCTTCCTTGCCGGGCACCGGCTCGCGTCCGCTCGTCAGCATGTAGCCGGCCGCCACCACCTTGGAGGTGAGCGCCGGCACGTCCGGCACGGCGAAGCCGATGTGGTCGAACGCGGTGCCGCGGTTGGGGCCGCTCGGCTTCTTCTGATCGAAGAAGAGCACGATGCCCGGGAAGCGCACCACGTCGGCGCTGCCGATCTTGGCCGGCGTGCCTCCCAGCGTGTCCACCCAGAACTTGCGGTGCTCGGCCAGGCTGGTGGCCGCCATGTGGAAGTGCCCCACCACGACCGGCGCGTCTTTGTTGAGGAGTTGCGCGGACGCGCGCGGTACGGCGGCCATGAGCACCAGTGCCGCGACGATCACCAGCTGAACGCGGATGCCATTCTGCATGGCGCGCATAGTACTACTAGCGCGGGCGGAGACCCCTTGGCGGGGTCTCAGCGCAGGCGGATCTCGAGCACGTCGAAGACGTTCGAGAAGTCGTCGGTCCAGAGAGGCGTACCGGCTTCGACCGGGGGCGGCGTCCACGGACGGCCGCCCATGATCGCGGCGAGATCCTCCGTGGTGCGGGCCACCATGACCCAGGCCGACGTCGCCTTTTCGCTGGGCCACGAAGGTGAACGCTGGTCACGAAGCGGCAACGCGACCAGGCCGTTGTTCGCTGCCAGCCGCCCCACGACCGGGCCGAGATTCAGGTGACGGTTGGACACATGGAACGCCATCACGCCGTGCTCCTCCAGCCGCGAGAGGTACAGCGCCATGGCTTCATGGGTCATGAGATGCATGGGAACGGCGTCGGAGCTGAACGCGTCGAGCACGATGAGCCGGTACCGCGCGTCGGGCTGCGCCATCAGCGAGAGCCTCGCATCGCCGAGCACCACGCGGCAGCGGTCGCCGCAGTCCTTGAGATAGGTGAAGTACCGATCGTCGCGGGCAATCCGCTCGACGGCCGGATCGATCTCGAAGAACGTCCACCGCTGGCCCGGCCGCGCGTAGGCGGCCAGCGTGCCGACTCCCAACCCGACCGCCGCAATCTCGCCGGGTTGCTGCAACCCGGGCATCGCGGCCATCATGCGGCCGAATGGACCGGTGCGGTGGTAGTACGTGAGCGGCTCGCCGCGGCGCGTCGCTTCGACGTACTGCATGCCGTGCAACGTGGTTCCGTGGGCGAGCCAATGCGCCCCGCCGGTGCGGTCCACTGAAACCCGGTAAGCGCCGAAGAAGGTCCGCTCGGCGTGGAGCACCGACTCGCCCGGTTTCTTCACCCACGGCGAGGCCAGCAGGAAGATGCCGGCAACCGCCGCCAGCGTCGCCGGCTGGTGACGGCGCCGCAGCGTGAGAATCGCGCACGCCGCCAGAGCGACGGCGGTTGCGGTCGACCGCGCTCCCTCCGACGGCACGAACACCACCGCGGCGGCCAACCCCGCCGCGGTCAGCGGCAGCACCCAATCGAGCCGCTGCCAGGCGCCACGCGCGGGATCGACCGGGCGCAGGCACACCACCGCCGCGAGGGCCAGCGGGTACTCGAGAATCCGCGAGAAGAGCAGCGGCGCCGCCAGCGTGTTGAACAGTCCGCCCGCCATGCCGCCGAACGCCAGGCACAGGTAGAACTCAGTGAGATGCCGCGGCGACGGCCGCTCCCGCGCCAGCAGGCCGTGGCAGAGCATCGCCGCCGCCAGGAACGGGATCAGATGCAGCAGCAGCGCCGGCGCAATCGGCAGCTGCCGGCGAATCATCATGGTCACGGCGAGCCCGAGCAGGAGCGCTGGCAGGAGCCGGTTGGCCAGCACGGTGGCGCGTTCCCGCGCGCTCCCGAACGCCAGAATGAAGGTGAGGAGGTAGAGCGCGAGCGGCGCCACCCAGAGCAGCGGCACCGGCGCGATGTCGGTGGTGAGCGCGGTGGTCACGCCGAGCATCAGGCTGGACGGCACCGCGGCGAGCACGCACCAGCGCGCGCGCTGCCACCAGGTGATCGTCTCCGTGGCAGCGGCGGGCGCATCAGCGCCGGGGGCGGCGTCGCCGGTCACGGGAACGCCGGCCAGGGCAAATCGTGCGGCCACCGCGCAGGCGAGCACCAGCAGGACGAACACGCCGTAGCCGATCGTCCACACATAGGCCTGCCGGCTCAGGCCGAGCAGCGGTTCCACCACCGTCGGGTAGGCGATCAGCGCGGCGAGGCTGCCGGCGTTGCTGGCCGCGTAGAGAAAGTACGGATCGCGCGCCCACGCGTGCCGCGTGGACGAGAACGTGGCCTGGATCACCGACGCGCTCACCGCGAGCACCAGAAACGACGGCCCCACCGAGGTGAGCAGCGCCACGAGCAGCCACGAGAGCGGAGCCTGCGTGGCGTGCCCGGCCGAGGCCGCGTCCACGCCGAGCCGCATGATGGTCAGCGGCACCACCGCCACCGCCGCATACACCGGCAACCGCGCCGGCGCGACGAGCCCGCGCGTGAGCACGTGCGCGCCGCCGTAGCCGGCGAGCAGCATGGCCTGGAAGAAGACGACGCAGCCGTTCCACACCATCGGCACGCCGCCCAGCACGGGGAGCATCTGCCGGGCCACCATCGGCTCCACGGTGAACATGAGGAACGAGCTCAGAAACAGCGTGGCCGCAAAGAGCGGTACCAGCACACGCGTGGCGGTGCCAGGCCACGAAGAAACCGAGGCGGCCAGCGGCACGGCGCCGACCTGGGGGGAGTCGAGCATCTGGCAAGACTGTGCAACCGACGTACCGGTGCAACCACCGGCAGCCGGGTGCAGCCGTGCGACTTGTCTGGCGTGCGGCGCCGGAAATCCGGCGAACCGGCGATCAGAACCGTCAGCGAACCATCGGTTTGGTCAGCCAACCAACGGTTTTCGTATCAGCCTCCCGCAATGGCGCCGACGATCAAGAACGGCTCGGTACCGCGCACCACGGGCTCCGGCAGCAGGAGATCCGGCCCCTCGAGCGAGAGGTCGTCCTGGCAGGCGAAGAAGCGCAGGAACGGCCTGCGCTTCTTGCTGACGTGATCGCGAATCGTCCCCTGCAGCACCGGATAGCGGGTCTCCACCGCGTCGAGCACCGCGCCCAGCGTGACCGGGCCCTCCACGGACACCTCGACCTCGCGCCCGACGCGGGCCAGCGTCTGCAAATGCTGCGGCAGCTCCACTCGGATCACGGCAGTGTCTGGACCTCCACCGACAACACCGCCGGCAGGTCCCGGACGATCGGCGCCCACGT
>DASRPM010000016.1:0-8253 GCA_035646375.1 Vicinamibacterales bacterium | reverse complement strand
TCCCCATGCAGTTCGTCGATGTCATAGCGCGCAAGCGCGACGGAGAAGCGCTGTCGCGCGAGGCCATCGATCAGTTCGTGGACGGCGTCGTCCGGGGAAAAATCCCCGATTACCAGGCCTCCGCGCTCCTCATGGCGGTCGTGCTGCGCGGCATGACCGACGACGAGACGGCCTGGCTCACCGACGCGATGGTCCGTTCGGGCGACCGGGTGGACCTGTCGGACCTGCCGGGGATCAAGGTCGGCAAGCACAGCACCGGCGGCGTCGGCGACAAGGTGTCGATCGTGCTGGCGCCAGTGGCCGCCGCCTGTGGCGTCACGGTGCCGAAAATGTCGGGCCGGGGGCTCGGCCACACCGGCGGCACCCTCGACAAGCTCGAATCGATTCCCGGCTTCCGGATCGGCCTCAGCATCGACGAGTTCAAGCGGAACCTGCGCGACATCGGCGCCTGCATCATCGGCCAGACCGGCACCCTCGTCCCCGCCGACAAGATCCTCTACGCGCTGCGCGACGTCACCGCCACCGTGGAGAGCATCCCGCTCATCGCGTCGTCGATCATGAGCAAGAAGATCGCGGAGGGCAGCAACGCCCTGCTCCTCGACGTGAAGTGCGGCGACGGCGCGTTCATGAAGGACCGGGCGCAGGCGCAGGGGCTCGCCGAGGCGATGGTGGCCATCGGCGCGCGCGCGGGCGTGCGGACCGAGGCGATGCTCACCGACATGGACGCGCCGCTCGGACGGGCGGTGGGCAACGCGCTCGAGATCGCCGAGTGTCTCGACACCCTCAAGGGGCAGGGCCCCGCCGACCTCACCGCCGTCGTCGTGCGGTTTGCCGCGCGGATGATCGTGCTCGCCGGTCTCGAAGCGAAGGTGGAGACCGCCCTCGCGCGGGTTGACGCGGCGATCGCGTCGGGGCGGGCGCTCGAGGTCTTCCGTCACATGGTCGAGCGGCAAGGCGGCACCCCGGGGGTGGTGGACGACTACACCCTGATGGCGGTGGCACCGGACCGCGACGTCGTGGCCGCGCCGCAGGGCGGCGTCCTCGTGCGGGTGCTGGCAGGCGCCATCGGGCGCGCCAGCCACGCGCTCGGGGCCGGCCGCAGCGCGGTGGGCGATCCGGTGGACCACGCGGTGGGCCTTCGCATGCTGGCGGCCCGCGGCGACCGCGTGGAACGCGGTCAGCCGCTCGTCGAGCTCCACCATCGCGGCGGGCACGGGCTCGACGCCGCGCGGGCGCTGTGCCGGGAGGCCATTCACATCGCGGACTCGGGGCAGTCGCCGCCCGCGGGTGAGCGGATTCTGGGCGAGGTGCGATGAGCGCAACGCAGACGCACGTACGGCCGTCCCAAACGTGGACGCGCCGCGACCTGATGGTGTTCGCCGGCCTCGGCGCCGTGGCGGGCATCGCCATCGCGCTCGGCGCGATCGGCCTGAGCCGGGTGCAGCCCGTGGCGGGGCTCGCGGTCATCCTGATGCTCGCCTACCTCTTGTCCTCGGCGCGCCACGCCATCGACTACCGGACGGTCGGCTGGGGGCTGGCGCTGCAGTTCCTGTTCGCGGTGATCGTGCTCAAGACCGAAGCGGGCCGCGTGGTGTTCCAGACGCTGGGCGGCTACATCACGAAGCTGCTCAACTTCACCTACGTCGGGTCATCGTTCGTCTTCGGACCGCTCGGCAACCCCGACGTGTGGCCGCGCGTGATGACGGGCGTCCTGGGCCAGGAAGGGCAGCAGTACGCCAGCATCTTCGCGTTCCAGGTGCTGCCGACGATCATCTTCATCGCGGCGCTCTTCGCGATGCTCTACTACTTCGGCGTCATGCAGATCGTCGTGCGGATCTTCGCGGTGATGATGCGCCGCTTCATGCGCGCCAGCGGCGCCGAGTCGCTGAACGTCGCCGCCAGCATCTTCATGGGCCAGACCGAGGCGCCGCTCACCATCCGCCCCTTCCTGCCACGGATGACCGAGTCGGAGCTGATGACGGTGATGACCGCCGGAATGGCGCACATCTCGGGGGGCGTCATGGCCGCCTACATCCTCTTCGGCGTCGAGGCGCAGCACCTGCTCACGGCCGTGATCATGACGGCGCCCGGCACGCTGATGATGGCCAAGCTGTTCGTGCCGGAGACGGGGCAGCCCGAGACGATGGGGACGGTGAAGCTCGAGGTGGAGCGCACCGACGTCAACGTCATCGACGCCGTCGGGCGCGGCACCGGCGAAGGACTGCACCTGGCGCTCAACGTCGGCGCCATGCTGATCTCGTTTCTCGCGATCGTGGCGCTGCTCAACGCGATCCTCGGGCTGGCCGGCCTCAGCCTGCAGCAGATCCTGGGCTATGCGTTCGCGCCGATTGCGTGGAGCCTGGGCGTGCCGTGGCAGGACGCGCCGACGATCGGCAACCTGCTCGGCACCCGCATGGTGCTGAACGAGTTCGTCGCCTACTCGCAGCTCGGCCCGCTCAAGGAGACGCTCGATCCGAAGTCCTTCATCATCGCCACGTTCGCGCTGTGCGGCTTCGCCAATTTCAGCTCGATCGGCATCCAGATCGGCGGCATCGGCGCGCTGGCGCCGGAGCGGCGGCACGACCTGGCGCGGCTCGGCCTGCGCGCCATGCTGGCGGGCACTTTCGCCAACTTCCTCACCGCGACGATCGCGGGCATGCTGCTGTGAACGACGGCGAGCTCGAACGGGTGGACGAGGCCGCGGCGGCCGTCCGGGCCCGCTGCGGCGACACGCCCGACGTGGCGATCGTGCTCGGCTCGGGCCTGGGCGATTTCGCCGACAGCCTGGCCGATGCCGCGGTGGCGCCGTACGAGACGCTGCCGCACTGGCCGCAGTCGCGCGTGGTCGGCCATGCCGGACGGCTCGTGGTGGGCCGGACCGCCGGCAAGCGCGTGGCCGCGCTGTCGGGCCGCGTGCACGTGTACGAGGGCCACCCGATGGCCACCGTCGTCTTCGCGGTGCGCGTGATGGCCCGGCTGGGCGTGAAGGCCCTCATCCTCACCAACGCCGCCGGCGGCATCAACACGGACTTCGGCCAGGGCGCGCTGATGGTCATCGACGACCACATCAATCTGATGGGCAGCAACCCGCTCATCGGGCCGAACGACGAGCGGATGGGCCCGCGCTTCCCCGACATGTCGGTGGTGTATTCGCGCCGGCTGCGCGGCCTTGCCGACGCCGCCGCCGGGGCCGCGGGCATCGCCGTGCGCCACGGCGTCTACGTCGCCGTCCACGGTCCCAGCTACGAAACACCCGCCGAGATCCGCGCCTTCCGCGCGCTCGGCGCCGACGCGGTCGGCATGTCCACCGCGCCGGAGGCGATTGCCGCGCGGCACATGGGCATGGAGGTGCTGGGCCTCTCGTGCATCACCAACATGGCGGCCGGCGTGCTCGACCAGCCGCTCGTGCACGACGAGGTGATGGAGACGGCGCGCCGCGTGCGCGGCTCGTTCATCGCGCTCCTGGAGGGCGTCATTGGCCGCCTCTAGGCTCAGGACGTCTCACGCCGCGCTGGTGCAGGCCGCGCGGCGTGCCCGGCGTCACGCCCGCGCGGAGTACTCGCACTTCAAGGTCGGCGCGGCGCTCGAGACCGCCGACGGCACGATCGTCACCGGCTGCAACATCGAGAACGCGACCTACGGCCTCACCGTGTGCGCCGAGCGCGTCGCGATGTGGAAGGCGCTCTCGGAAGGGCATCGCCGGTTCCGGCGCATCGCCGTCGTGGCCGACACGGCCGACCCGACGCCGCCGTGCGGCCCCTGCCGTCAGGTTCTGTGGGAGTTCGGCGGCGACCTCGAGGTGATCCTCGCCAACCTGCGCGCCGAGAAGGGGCGCCACAAGCTGAGCGCGCTGCTGCCGCTGCCCTTCGACGCGCGACTCTTGAAGTAGCCTTACCCAAGAACCAACCACGAACCAAGAACCAAGGACCAATTTTGCTGCCGACAATCGAGTGGAAAGACGACGCCGTCGTGATGATCGACCAGCGCAAGCTGCCGGCGTCGGAAGTGTACGTCACCTGCAAGACATCGAAAGAGGTGGCCAAAGCCATCAAGACGATGGTCATCCGTGGCGCCCCGGCGATCGGCGTCGCCGCCGCCATGGGGCTGGCGCTGGGCATGAAGCGCAGCGGCGCCAGCGGGACCAAGCAGTTCGCCACCGAGTTCCAGAGGCTCTGCGATGAGATGGCCGCCACGCGGCCGACCGCGGTGAACCTGTTCTGGGCGATCGAGCGCATGAAGCGCGTGTTCGCGCACCACGTACAGGCGGGCGCCTCGGTGGACGAGCTGAAGCGGCTGCTCGAGGACGAGGCCCACCACATTCACGACGAGGACGTGGCGAGCTGCCGGGCCATGGGTGCCCATGGGGCGACCCTCGTGCCGGCGGACGCGCGGATCCTCACGCACTGCAACGCGGGGGCGCTGGCCACGGCCGGCTACGGCACCGCGCTCGGCGTCATACGCGCCGCCGCCGAAGGCGGCAAGAAGGTGGCGGTGTTCGCCGACGAGACGCGCCCGTTTCTGCAGGGCGCCCGGCTCACCGCGTGGGAGCTGGTCAAGGACGGCATCGACACGACCGTCATCACCGACAACATGACCGCGTCGATGATGCGCCTGGCCAACATCGACCTGGTGGTCGTGGGGGCGGACCGCATTGCCGCCAACGGCGACGTCGCCAACAAGATCGGCACCTACGGCGTGGCGGTGCTCGCCAAGGAACACGGCATCCCGTTCTACGTGGCGGCGCCGCTCTCGACGATCGATCTCGGCACGCCCGACGGCTCGGGCATCCCGATCGAGGAGCGCAGCGATCGCGAGGTGACGCACGTCGGCAGCTACCGCCTGACGCCGGAAGGCGCGCGCATCCGCAACCCCGCCTTCGACGTGACGCCCGCGAAGTACGTCACCGCCATCGTCACGGAGCTCGGTATCGCCCGCGCGCCGTACGAGACGTCGCTCGCCGCGCTCGTGCGCAGCGCGGCGACAGTGGCTGCCACAGCCCCGCCCCGCGAAGCGGGGCAGAGAGATACTGTCGTCAGCGAGGCGGAGCTCAAGCAACCGGAGCCTCGCTGACCGTGCGGGTCCTCGGCATCGAGACCTCGTGCGACGAGACGTCGGCCGCGATCGTCGAGGAGAGCGGTGACAGCGTGCGCCCCTGGGCGGTGTGCTCCAACGTGGTGGCGTCGCAGGTGGCGATTCATCAGGCCTGGGGCGGCATCGTGCCCGAGCTCTCGGCGCGTCAGCACATCCGCGACATCTGCGGCGTCGTCGAACGGGCGGTCGAAGACGCCGGTCCGGTGGACCGGGGTGGCTCGCCCTACGATCTGATTGCCGTGACACAGGGCCCCGGCCTGGTGGGCTCGCTCCTGGTCGGGCTGTCGTTCGCCAAGTCGCTCGCCTGGGCGCGCAACGTGCCGTTCGTGCCGGTGCACCACCTGGCCGGCCACATCGAATCGCTCGTGCTCGAGGGCGGCGAGATGCCGCTGCCGGCGGTCGTGCTGGTCGTCTCGGGCGGGCACACCAGCCTCTACCTGGTGCCGTCGCGCGGGGTATACGAGCGGCTCGGCCGCACGCGTGACGACGCGGCGGGGGAGGCGTACGACAAGGTGGCCAAGCTGCTCGGCCTTGGCTATCCTGGCGGCCCTGTGATCGATCGCCTGGCCGCCGAGGGCAACGACCGCGCCGTGGCGCTGCCGAAGACGCGCCTCACGCACCGCGATCGAAACGCGCCGGACATGCCCGGTCACCGCGACTTCAGCTTCAGCGGCCTCAAGACCTCGGTGGCCCGCTACGTGGCCCTCCGCCGGTCGGCGCTTGCGCTGCCGGACGACGCGCCGCTGCCGGCGGGCGACGTGCGCGACCTGTGCGCGAGCTTCCAGCGCGTGGTCGTGGCCACCTTGCTCGACGCCGTCTTCGACGCGGCTCGTGAGGCCGGCGCCCGGTCGGTGGGCATTGCCGGGGGCGTGTCGGCCAACAGCCGGTTGCGGCGCGAGGCGCTGGCGCGCGGGGCCGCTGTGGGCCTGCCCGTGCTCGTACCCGCGCTGAGCCTCTCCACGGATAATGCCGCCATGATTGCGGCGGCGGGGCTGCGCGCGTTTCGCGCCGGGGCGCGCGGGGATTGGGCGGTCAATGCGGATGCCTCGCTGCCATTGAGGCGGGTCTGAAGACCCGCAACTACGTACACCACCATGAAGACCACCACCGAGTACCTCTGGTTCAACACCAAGAGCCGGCAGGAGTTCGTGCGCATCACCGACCAGGTGGCGGCGGTCGTGGCCACGAGCGGGGTGCAGGAGGGCATGGTCCTGGTGTCGGCCATGCACATCACCGCCGCGGTGTATGTGAACGACTGGGAAGACGGATTGATCCACGACTTCCAGGTATGGCTCGAGCAGCTGGCACCCTCGGGGCGCGACTACCGGCACCACCAGACCGGCGAGGACAACGCCGACGCGCATCTGAAACGCACGCTCATGGGGCACCAGGTCATCCTGCCGATCACCGCCGGGAAGCTCGATCTCGGCCCGTGGGAGCAGGTGTTCTACGCGGAGTTCGACGGGCGGCGCCGCAAGCGCGTGGTCGTGAAAGTGATGGGCGAATAGAGGTGAGCAGCCGTGCCTATCCCGACCGTCCGTTCGTGGGCGTGGGCGCCGTCATCGTGGATGACGCCGCCCGAGTGCTCCTCGTGAAGCGGCGCTTCGAGCCGCTCGCCGGTCAGTGGAGCCTGCCGGGAGGGGCCGTGGACGTGGGTGAGACGCTCGAGGCGTGCGTCATCCGGGAGCTGCGCGAGGAGACCGGCCTCGAGGTGGAGGTCGGCCGCGTCATCGAGGTCTTCGACCGCATCATGCACGACGCCGAGGGGCGCGTGCAGTATCACTACGTGCTCGTGGACTATGTGTGCCGTCCGGTGGGCGGCACGCTGACCGCCGCCTCCGACGTGGCGGACGTCGCGTGGGTCGAGGCCAACGCGCTCGCCGAGTTCCGTCTCACCGACAAAGCCATCGCCGTCATCGGCCAGGGGATTGCCCTGGCCGCCGAGGTGGGGTGGACGGCGCCCGAACGATCGGCTTCGCCGTTACGTAAGGGGATCTGATGCCGCCGGTTGTCGAGCTGCAACACGTCACTGTCCGCTACGGCGCCCGCACGGCGCTGCAGGACGTCAGCGCGACCTTCCCACCGGGGGCCGTAGGGCTGCTGGGGCCGAACGGGGCCGGCAAGAGCACGATGCTTCGTGCCCTGCTTGGCTTCGTGCCGCCCACCGAAGGCCAGATGACGGTGCTCGGCCTCGACGTGGCCAAGTCCCCGTTGGCCGTGCGGTCGCGCATCGGCTACATGCAGGAGACCGACGGACACATCCCTGGCATGAACGCCGTGTCGTTCGTGGCCTTCTGCGGCGAGCTGGCCGGCCTGCCACGGGCCGACGCCATGCAGCGGGCGCACGAAGTGCTGTTCTACGTGGGGCTCGGCGAGGCGCGCTACCGCAACCTGGAGACGTATTCCACGGGCATGAAACAGCGGATCAAGCTCGCGCAGGCGCTCGTGCACGATCCCGATCTGCTGTTCCTCGACGAGCCCACCAACGGGATGGACCCCAAGGGTCGCGAGGAGATGCTGGCCCTCATTGCCGACATCGCGCGCAACAAGGGGCTCAACGTGATCCTGTCGTCGCACCTGCTGCCGGACGTCGAGTACACGTGCGACCACGTGATCGTGCTCGACAAGGGCGTCGTGGCCACGCAGGGACGCATCGAAGGGCTCAAGGGCCCCGGCGGCAGCGTCGTCGAGCTGCGCTTCAAGGGCGAGCCGGCGGCGTTTCTGGCCGCGATCGCCGCCGCCGGGTTCCAGGTGCACGACAGCGACGACGACATCATGCGGGTGTTCGTACCCGAGGGGCACGATCCCCAGGCGATCTTCGGCCTCGCCTCGACGCACCGCATCCAGGTGCGCCATTTCCGGCCCAGCGTCGAGACGCTCGAGGACGTCTTCGCCAAGGCCGTGGGCGAGGCCTGAGCGCATGCCCATCCACGATCAAGGGTATCGACGCTACGCCGGGCGCAAGCGGCCGATCGGGACCGCCTGGTGGGTGATCGCACGCCAGCAGATCCGCACGGTGCTCTCGCAGAAGCGCTATCTGGCGCTGCTGCTCATCGCCTGGATGCCGTTCGTGGGACGGGTCGTCCAGATCTATCTCGCCGCCAACTTCCAGCAGGCCGCGTTCCTGGCCACGAGCGCGCAGCTCTTTCGCAGCTTCCTCGA
>DASRPM010000015.1:0-21248 GCA_035646375.1 Vicinamibacterales bacterium | reverse complement strand
GTCGTGGGGCGGCTGGGAGCAGAAGGCGGACTACCGCTTCGACCTGGGGCGCTACTGGACCACGCATTTCAAGACCGACGTGGCGGTCACGACCTCCAATCCCTGGAACGACTACGAGAGCGACGTCGTGACGATTGCCGGTGTGCCGCGCGCCTACGCCTACAACACCATCGATCGCCACCTGCACGCCGTGGCCCCGGCCGTGACCTGGCAGTTCCGGGAGAACACCTTCATGCACCCCTATGTCAGTGGTGGCGTGAAGATCAACGCTCTGAACGAGCATCGTTATCGGAACGACGACACCTACCGGTTCAGCGGCGCCAGCTATCCGGTGCCCGACCTCGACGAGCGGCGCACGGTCGTCTTCGCGCGCCCCTTCGTCGCCGGCGGCTTCAAGTCCTACATTTCCCGATCAATCTTCACGCGCACCGAAGCGCGCGTCGCGTTCGCGCGGGACGGTGTCCGGCAGGTGTCGGTCATCGTCGGCGTCGGCGGCGATTTCTGAGCGGAGGACTTTCATCATGAACCGGCACATTCGCTCTCGTACGGCGTCCGCGCTGCTCGTGCTGTCGCTGTCGGCGCCCGCCGCCGCGCAGGACGCGTCCCGCGACTGGAAGACGCTGGCGGCGTCGCTGGCGCCCGGCACTCGCGTCGAGCTCGACCTGGCCGACGGGACGCACGTCGAGGGCACCGTGCTGGCGCAGGAGGACACGCGCTTCGTGTTCAATCCGAAGACGCGCATCCCGGTGGCGCCGTGGCGAATCGACTACTCCGAGATCCAAGCGCTCGATGTGAAGCGCCAGGGCGAGGGCATGCGGCCGGGCACCAAGGTGCTGCTCGGCGTCGGCGTCGGCTTCGGGATCACGATGATGTTCATGGCGATTGCCGTAGCGGCGCTCGAGTAGCGGAGCGCCACGCGGCGGTTACTCCGCGGGTGAGTACGCCGCCGCCAGGGCGCGCACGAGCGCGGCGGGATCGATCGGCTTGGCGAAGTGGGCGCTGAACCCCACCGCCAGCGCCCGCGCGCGATCGTCCGCGCTCGCGTAGGCGCTCACGGCCACCGCCGGGAACGCGTGCGAGCCGCGCTGCCGCAGCGCCTGCAGCAGCTGGTAGCCGTCCATGCCCGGGAGGCCGAGATCGCTCACCAGGAGATCGGGACGCCACGACTCGGTCGCCCGCAGGGCGTCGGCGGCGTTCGCGACCGCCCGTACCCGCGCGCCGGCCACTTCCACGGCGTCCCGGAACATCGTCAGCGTGTCGGGGTCGTCGTCCACGAGCAGAATCTGCAGCCCGTGCAGCAATGGCGCACCCGAGTCAACCGCCGTACCGGCCTCGGAGACGGGCGCCGATACGATCTCGTCCGGCACGCGCACGCCGGACGACGCCTGCGGCAGGCGGATGGTGAAGGTGGCCCCGTGGCCCGCGCCGGGGCTCGCGGCGTCGATGGTGCCGCCGTGCAGGTCCACGAGCTGCTTCGTGATCGCCAGGCCCAAACCCAGCCCGCCGTGGCCGCGATCGAACCGCGCATCGGCCTGGCGGAACGGCTCGAAGATGTGCGGCAGGAACTCGGGAGAGATCCCCACACCGCTGTCGGTCACCCGAGTCTCCAGCAGGGCGCGGTCTCGCCGGAGCCGCACGCCTACCCGGCCGCCGCCCGGCGTGAACTTGACCGCGTTGGTCAGTAGGTTGGAGAACACCTGCAGCAGCCGTGCGGTATCGGCGTTCACCATGCCGGCAAACGGATCGATCTCCAGTTCCAGCGCGACGCCCTTGGCGTGGGCGGCCGGTCTCACGCCGTCCACGGCTTCGCGCAACACCGTCGCGACGGGAATCGGCGCCGGATCGAGCCGCACCTTGCCGGCCGTGATCCGCGACATGTCGAGCAGGTCCTCGATCAGCCGGTTCTGCGCCACGGCATTGCGCTCGATCACGTCGAAGGCGCGCGGCCGCTTGTCCGGCGCGATCGTGTTGGTCTGCAGCATGCGGGCGTAGCCGAGGATGGCGTTCAGCGGCGTGCGAAGCTCGTGCGACAGCGTCGCCAGGAACTGATCCTTCAGCTGATTGGCGGATTCGGCCGCCTGCTTGGCGTCGCGCAGCGCCATTTCCGCCCGCTTGCGGCTGGTGATGTCGATGGCGATGCCGTACAACGTGCGCGGCGCACCGCTCTCCTCGTAGACCGCGCGGCCGCGTCCTTCCATCCAGCGCCACTCGCCGGCGGCGTGCTTGAAGCGGAATTCGACGATGTAGTCCGTGCCTTCCGCCACGGCGTCGTCAACGGCCTTGCGCACGGCCGGACGGTCGTCGAAGTGGACGAGCTCGAAGAAGCCCGCCTCGGTGCGGCTGAAGCCGCCCGGTTCGAGCCCGACGATCTCTTCGAGCTCCTGGCTCCACCACACCTCGTCGGTGACGAGGTTGCGCGACCATGCCCCCATGGCGCCGCCCCGCATGGCCAGCGCCAGCACGTCGCGGCTTTCGCTCAGCTCCGCCGCGTGCTGCCGCAACTCCGCCTCGAGCCGCTTGCGATCGGTGATGTCGAGGACGGTGCCGACGATGCGGCGCCGCTCGGGCGGACCCTGCAGGTGGCCGGCATGGCTGAGCCAACGCTCCCGGCCATCGGCGGCGGTGATCCGGAAGTCGGCGGCGGCCGGCTGCTGGCCTTCGATGGCCCCGGTCAGGTGCGCGGTCATGCGCTCGCGATCGTCGGGATGCACGAAGCCCCACCACTCGTCGCGCGTGATGGCACCCTCACGGGGCGGCAGGCCGAAGATGCGGAAGAACTCGGCGGAGCAGTGCGCGATGCGGCTGCGCACGTCCCAGTCGAACACCGCCACGCCGCCGGCGCGCTGCGCCAGCATCAGCATCTGCTCGCGCTCGCGCAGCACCGCCGCGGCCGCGTGCTCGCCGCGCTCGCTCGTCTTGCGCTCGAGCAGCGCCGCGGCGAGAAGCAGCGCCGTGCCCGACAGGACACCCATGAACACCTGCAGCTGGATGAGGCTTTCGTGGACCTGCGGGCTGGCAAACGGCCCGTCGCCTCGCACCGTGTGCCAGATGGTCACGCCCGACACGGCGAGCACGACGAAGGCCGTCACCGGGAGGCCGCCGCGCACGGCGGCGGCAATGGCCAAGGGAAACACCACGTATTCGAGCGGATGCTGGCTGAGGCCGGCCAGCTGGCCGAAGACGAAGTGGGTCACCGCGATCGCCCCGGTCACGAAGAGTGCGGTGTGCACGTAGTCCCGGCGCGACCACACGTGGCGCACCGAGGTGAGGATGGCGGGCGCGATGATGAGCGCGCCAAGAGCGTCGCCCAGCCACCAGTCGAACCACAGGGCGCCGAATCGTCCCCACGCCTGCACGCCGGCGGCGCACAACGTGGTGACGCCGATGGTGGCGCTGACCATCGTGCACAGGGTCGCGCCGACGATGACGAGCGCCAGCACGTCGGGCACCCGCCGCAGGCCGTCGTCGAAAGACGGGAGCCGGCGAAGCGCCCAGGTGGCGGCGACGCCTTCGAGCGTGTTGCCGGTCGCCAGGATGAAGGCGGTCCAGAGCGGCGCGTCGCTGCCGGCATTGGCGATGAACGCGCCCAGCCAGATCGCGGGCCAGAGGCGAAGGCCGCCGAGGAGGAGCGCGGCCAGGGCGATGCCGGTGGGAGGCCAGACGGTGGTGATCTGCTCGGCGACGAACGCGACGCGGAAGCCGAGCTGCGCCGCGGCGACGTAGGCCACGGCGACGCCGGCGCCCACGGCGATGGTGCCCGCGCTGATGCGACGATGCGCCCTGCTCGCCACGCCGCAGATAGTAGTGCAGGCGCCCGCCTGCGGCGACGCTCAGTCCGCCGCCGGCGCCCGGCGCCAGAGCAGTGCCGCGATCGAGAGCGCCAGTCCCGCGAACGCGCCGCTGACGGCGACCCCGGCGCGGTTCGGTCCGATCGGCTTGTCCGGCAGCGGTGGCCGTTGGATCACCTTGAATTGCACGCCGATCGCCTCGGCGGTTGGCTCCGCCTCGCGCTGCTCGAGGTTCTCCTGGATGAAGAGGCTGGTAAGGCGTTCGGCGACCTTCATGGAGAGCCGCGGATCGGATGCTTGGAACCCCACCTTGAAGCTGCCGATGGTGGCGTCGCTGGCGGGCGTGAGCGCCACCACGCTGATGTCGCGTCGAACCTGCCGCTGCTCGTCGAGCCCGAACTCCTTGACGATCCGCTCGAGCCGCGGGCTGCTCAAGACTCCTTGGGTGATCGACTGCATCCGTTCATGGAACCGATCCGTCGAGGGCTCCATGCTCCACGGCGGGAGAGGTGGCCGCAGAACGAGGATGACCGATTCAGACCGGTACATCGTCTCCAGGAAGTAGTAGGACCCCATGCTGGCGAGGAGCGCGGCCAGCGCCGTCGCGGCGGTCATCCATCGCCAGTGGCCAATGAGGGTGTCGAGGGCAGCGGTCACGCGGGCCATCATGCGACTCCTCTCAGGTGGGGCCTGCGCGGCAATCACGTCCGGCGGCCCGAATCTCTCCAGTGCTTCGCGCTCGGCGTGCTCGCGGGCGAGCCCGCGGCGAAGGCCGTCCTCGACGGCGTCCGCCAGGTGCTCGCGCGCTTCGTCCACGATGCGCGTGGCCTCGTGTCCGCGCTCGCGCAAGGCCCGCTCGAGCGCGCGCAGGTAGCTGTCGAGCGGGCTCGCGCTCATGCCAGCCCCCCGACCACCGCCTGGACGGCGCGCGAGAAATCCAGCCATTCGTCGTGACGGGTGGCGAGCGATTTCTGCCCCTTGGCGGTGAGCTGATAGACGCGGCGCCGGCGGCCGTTCACTTCGGACCAGCGGCTCGCCAGCAGCCCGGCACGCTCGAGCCGGTGCAGGGCCGGGTAGAGGGTGCCCTCAGGCAGGTCGAAGGCGCCGCTGCTCCGCGCGCGCAGCGCCTCCGCGATGGCGTAACCGTGCGCGGGCTCGGGCTGTACGGCGGCCAGAAGCAGCAGCTCCAGGTGGCCTTTGAGTGTCTCGGCGTTCATGCCTTGTCATGCTATACATCGTTATGCGATGTGTCAAGCCGGCCCGCCGCCGCCACGGCGTCGTCGCGCGAAGCCGCCGTCGTCAACTTGTCCGCCAGTCCGGCAAGCGTGAACGCCGAGCTGACCGCATCCTGCAGCCCGCAGACGACGAAGGCCCGCCCCTGTTCGGCGAGCCGGCCCGAGGCGTGCTCCACGGCACGAAGGCCAGGGCTGCTGATGTAATCCACGCCCGAGAGGTCGAGGACGAGACCGCGGGCGGGGGAGGCGAGCGCCGACGCGAGGGCGCGTCCCAGCTCGGGACACGTACGGCTCGACACCCGGCCCGTGCAGGCGACCAGCGCGACTCCCTCCATGTCCCGTTCCTCGACACGGAGGTACCAGACGATGTCGCTCTCGGACGCCACGACAGGAATGTACACCGGGGGGCGGATCGATACTGGGGTGGGCCCGGGGCACTGCCGGCAGGGTCGTGCGGTATCCTTACCAACTTCCTGGCGACTCGCGTGTATATCCCCAATGAGAGCGACGAAACGCTGATCGAGCGGTGCCTGGCAGGTGACCAGGCGGCCTTCGAAGGCATCGTGGTTCGCTATCAACGGGGGTTGTTCAACGTGGCGATCAGGCTGCTTGGAAGCTACGAAGACGCGAGGGATTGCACCCAGACGGCATTCGTGAAGGCTTACGAGCACCTCCACACCTACGACGTGTCGCAGCGGTTCTTCAGCTGGATCTACCGGATCCTCCGGAACGAGTGCCTCAACACGCTGCGTGCCCGCCGGCCGTCGGAGCCGGTATCGCTCGAATGGGCCGCGGCCGGCATGCCCTCGGATTCGCTGATGGCGGGCGAGCGGCAGCGGGCGGTGCAGACGGCGCTCCTGGGGCTGACGGCCGACTACCGCGAAGTCATCGTGCTCCGTCATTTCACGGAGTTGTCCTACGACGACATCGCCGCCACGTTGGGCGTCCCCGTCAAGACGGTGAAATCGCGCCTCTATTCGGCGCGGCAGCGGCTCGGCGAGCTTCTCGCCGAATGGCGGGTCGAGCGATGAGCGAACGCGAACATGACGAGCCACTGAGCCACGGCGCGCCCGACGAGGTGACGCTGCTGCTCGGGGAGCTCAAAGAGGTTGACCCGCCGGCGGGGCTGGCGGGCACGGTGATGTCGAGGATTTCCTCGGAGGCTCCGGCGCGGGTGCGCCGCCTCGAGCCCGTTCATTTCAGGGGAGGCACGGTGATGGCGAAAAAAGTGTTGTGGAGCGTGATGGGTGCGGCGGCAGTAGTGCTGATCGGGCTCAAGCTGGCCGGCTATCCGCCGCCGAGCGAAGGCACGGAAGGCACGATCGGCGCGGCGCAGCGGTATCAGTCGCAGCAGATCGCCGATGCCGACGTGAAGGTGACCGACGCTGAGCTGCAGAAGTTCATGCAGAGCGACGTCTTCCACAAGTTGATCAACGACAAGGCCGCGCGCCGGGCGCTCGCCAACAAGGACGTGCAGAAGGCGCTGGCGGACCCGAACGTCCGTCTGGTGCTGGCGAGCGACCAGGTCCGCTTTGCCCTCGCAGACGAGCAGGTCCGCTTTGCCCTCGCAGACGAGCAGGTCCGTTTTGCTCTCGTGAGCGACGAGGCGCGCAAGGCGCTGGCGAGCGAGGAAGCCCGCAAGCTGATCGCGAGCGACGCGGTGCGGCTGGCGCTGGCCGACGATCAGGTGCGGTTCCTGCTGGCCAACGATCAGGCGCGGTTCCTGCTGACCAACGACGCGGTCGCGGCGGCGCTCGCGCAGGGAGCCCTCGTGGACCTGCTGGCGGCCCCCGGCCTCGTGGACATGCTCGCCGCTCCCGGCATTGCCGACATCATGGCCGCGCCCGGCTTCACGGCCGCGCTGGAGGCAGCGGCCCAGTAGAGCTCCCGGTTCCCCCCAGTTGAAGTACGTCCCGACCGTGCTGGCTGCGGCCAGCTTCGCCCTGAGCTGCGCCACGCCCTGCGTGGCGCAGCTCACGTCCGTTGAAACAGCGGATCTGAACCTCGTCTACCTCGAGCCGGTCCAGTCCTTCCTCGCGCCGCACGTCGGGCGCTCCTTCCAGAACGCGCTCCGGTTCCACACGAACCTCTTCGACTACAAGCCGAAGGAAAAGATCACCGTCCTCCTGACCGACTTCTCCGACCTCGGCAACGCGTCGGCCGACGCCGTCCCGCGCGACAAGGTCACGCTGCGCGTGGCGCCGCTCAACTTCACGTTCGAGACGTTCACCGCCAGCGAGCGCATGAGCTATCTGATGAACCACGAGCTGGTGCACGTGGTGACGTCGGATCAGGCCGCCGGGCGCGACCGGGTGTTCCGCGCGCTGTTTCGCGGGAAAGTGGGGCCGACGGCCGATCACCCGGAGTCGATCCCGTACTTCTATCTGACCAACCCGCGCCGCGCCACGCCGCGCTGGTACGCCGAAGGCATTGCCGTCTTCCTGGACACCTGGATGGCGGGCGGGCTGGGGCGCGCGCAAGGCCCCTACGACGAGATGGTGTTCCGCTCGATGACGCTCGACGGCAGCCGGTTCTACGATCCGCTCGGCCTCTCGTCCGAGGGCACGAAGACCAACTTCCAGGTGGAAGCCAACTCGTATCTGTACGGCACGCGGTTCATGAACTACCTGGCCTACCGCTACCAGCCGGAGTCGCTGATCCGGTGGACGTCGCGGAAAGACGGGTCGAAGGCGTACTACGCGTCGGCGTTCAGGCAGGTCTATGGCATGCCGCTCGAGCAGGCGTGGAGCGACTGGATCGCCTTCGAGCGCGAATTCCAGCAGAAGAACCTGGCGACCATTCGGGCCTACCCGACGACGCCATTCACGGACGTGTCGCCGCAGGCGCTCGGCTCGATCTCGCGCGCGTTCGTGGACGCCGGGCGCCGGACGATCTACGCGGGTGTGAACTATCCGGGGACCGTGCCGTACGTCGCCGCGATCGCGCTCGACGGCGGCCGAGTCGAGGCGCTCCACGACGTCAAGCAGCCGCAGCTGTACGTGGTCACCTCGATGGCGTTCGACCCGTCGTCCCGGACGCTGTTCTACACCGTCGACAACAACGCCTATCGCGACGTCGTGGCGCTCGACGTGGACACCAGGCGGCAGCGGACGCTCGTCAAGGACGCGCGCATCGGCGAGCTGGTGTTCGACCGCAGCGACAAGTCGCTGTGGGGCATCCGGGTGCTGAACGGCATCTGCACGCTCGTCCAGCTGGCCGCGCCCTACACCGGATGGCGCGCGGTGTACTCGTGGCCCTACGGCGAGACTGTCTACGATCTGGACGTCTCGCCGGACGGCCGACTGCTGTCGGCCTCCCACGGCGCGATCAGCGGCATGCAGACGCTGCGCGTGATGGATCGGACGCGGCTCCTCGCGGGCGACGCGACGGTGGTGAAGCAGTTCGACTTCGGCACCGCCATCCCGTCGGATTTCGTCTTCTCGGCCGACGGACGGTATCTGTTCGGCAGCTCGTACTACACCGGTGTCTCGAATATCTTCCGCTACGAGCTGGCCACCGGCGAGCTCGAGGCGATGACGAACGCCGAGACCGGCTTCTTCCGGCCGGTACCGCTCGAGGGCGGCGCGATGCTGGTGTTCCGCTACACCGGCGACGGCTGGGTGCCGTCAGTGATCCGGCCGCAGCCGCTGAAGGACGTCAACGCCATCACCTTCTTCGGCAACCAGGTGATCGAGAAGCATCCGGTGCTCAAGACCTGGGCCGCCGGCTCGCCGGCCAGCGTTCCGATCGAGTCCATGTTCCAGCCGAAGCGGCCCTACAGCGCGCTGCGGCGAATGCGGCTCGAATCGCTCTATCCGGTCGTCGAGGGCTACAAGAACACGATGGCGTACGGCACGTACGCCCGCTTCTCCGATCCGGTGGGGCTGAACCTGGCCACCGTGACGGCGTCCTACTCGCCGTCGGCGGAGGTGCGCCAGAGCGAGCGGCCGCACCTGCGCGTCGACTACCAGCGCTACGACTGGACCGGATACGGCGCGCTGAACAGCGCCGACTTCTACGACCTGTTCGGGCCCACGAAGACGAGCCGGCGCGGATATCAGGTGGGCCTCGGCCACAGCAACACGCTGATCCTCGACGACCCGCGCCGCCTGACGCTGAAGATCGACGGCCGGTTCGCGGGCAACCTCGATCAGCTGCCCGAGTACCAGAACGTGCCCGTGAGCGTAGACCGCCTGTTCACGGCGGTCGGCGATCTCTCGTACACGAACGTGCGCTCGTCGCTCGGCAACGTGGACCAGGAGAAGGGGCAGCGCTGGTCGCTGATGGTCCGTGAGGACGCCGTCGCGTCAACGCTCTTCACCAAGGTGCGCGGACGCTACGATGTCGGTCTGCCGCTGCCGATGGGACACTCGTCGATCTGGATCCGCAACGCCGCCGGGTTCTCGCCGCAGGATGCCGACGAGCCCTTCGCGAACTTCTTCTTCGGAGGGTTCGGCAACAACTACGTCGATCACAAGGACGAGCAGCGCTACCGCGATTACGCGTCGCTGCCCGGTGCCGAGATCAACGAGATCGGCGGCCGCAACTTCGTGAAGTCAATCGTGGAGTGGACCGTGCCGCCGCTGCGGTTCAGCGGCGCCGGCACGCCGGGGTTCTACCTCACGTGGATGCGCCCGTCGGTGTTCGTGAGCGGTCTGGTCACCAACCTCGACGCGCGTGTCGGGCGCCGCAGCGTGACCAACGCCGGCGCCCAGCTCGATTTCCGCCTCAGCGCGCTCTCGACGCTCGACCTCACGCTCTCGGTCGGCGGCGCCGTCGCCTTCGAGCACGGCTCCCGCCCGCGCCGTGAGGCGATGCTCTCGCTGCGTATACTCCGTTAGACTCCGTCAGGCCGATGCTCCTCAACGTTCTCGTGGCGTTCGTGCCGGTGATCCTGTTCCTGCTGCTGCTCGTCCTCATGGACAGCTTCAAGCTGGCGCGTCCCAGCGCGATCGCGAAGGCCATCGGGTGGGGCGTGGTGGCCGCGCTGGTGTGCGACGCGCTGTATCGCGTGCTGAGTCCGGCGCTGCCGCTCTCGGCCGCGGCGTTCAGCCGCTACGTCGCCCCGTTGACCGAAGAGACCGTCAAGGCGGCCTTCATCGTGTATCTGATTCGCCGGCGGCGAATCGGCTTTGCGGTCGATGCGGCGCAGCTCGGTTTTGCCGTCGGCACCGGCTTCGCGCTCGTCGAGAACGTGCAGTACCTGCGCGTGCTCGGAAACGCCGGCGTGGTGCTGTGGCTCGTGCGCGGCCTGGGCACCGCCATGCTGCACGGCGCGACGATCGGGATCTTCGCGATGCTGGCGCAGACCGCGTCGGATCGGCATCCCAGCCGGTTCGCGAGGGTCTTCGTGCCAGGGTGGCTGGCCGCGGTCGCCATCCACTCCGGGTTCAATCACGTGCCGCTGCCGCCCGTCGCGATGACGGCGCTGCTGCTGGTGGCGCTGCCCGCGCTGGTGCTGTTCGTCTTCCATCGCAGCGAGGCCGTGACGCGCGACTGGGTCAGCGCCGGCCTCGATCTCGATCTGGTGATGCTCGAGGTCTTCTCGTCGCAGGGGTTCAACCATACGAAGTTCGGCCGCTACCTTCGGGAGCTGCGGGACCGCTTTCCCGGCCCCGTGGTCGCCGACATGCTGTGCCTGCTGCGCGTCGAGCTCGAGCTCTCGGTGCAGGCCAAGGCGGCCGTGATGGTGCGCGAAGCCGGCGTCATCCTGCCGGTGCACCAGGACGCCCGCCACGCCCTCGAGGAGGTGGAGTACCTGCGGGGGTCGATCGGCACCACCGGCGTCCTGGCGCTGCAGCCGTTCGGCGTGACCTCGCATCGCGACGACTGGCACCGCAATCTCCTGGCGGGGCCGGATGCGAAACGCGGCACCCGCCCGGGCTGACCGCGCTCAGGATGGCGAGACGTCTGGCAGCCGTCGAGCCTGTTACACCGAGACGTCGATGGCGCGTCCGTCGATCAGCGGTTGAGGCCGTCCGCCGCGCCGTGGAGATTTCGCGGAGGAGCGGAATATTCCCGATGCCTTCGAGCGCCACGCGGGCCTTTCGCACTGGTGGCGGCGGGCATGCGCCGGGCACGGTCGTTGCCTGTCGTGCATGTGGGCTCCCACTGATGGAGCCACATGCCCATGCCATCAGCGGATGCGATCCTCAACGGGCTGGCCGCGATCGCCAATGACTTTCGCGGGCTTGCGGTTGGCTGGCACGCCGCCTTGGTGGTGCTGGCCGGCATGCTCGTGGGCGGCTGGACGCCCTCGGTGCGGACGGCCCGCTCGCTGTTCGTTGCCCCGCTGGCCTCCGTTGGCATCGTGGCGTGGCTCGCGGGCAACCCGTTCAACGGGACGCTCTTCCTTGGGCTCACCGCCACGCTCGTCGGATCGGTGTCAGGGGGCTCGAGCGCACCGGTGCGCTACGACTCTCCGGCATGGATGACGCGCGGGGCCGCGCTCGTGGTGTTTGGCGCCACGTATCCGCACTTTCTTCGGGCGGAGTCACCCGCCGACTACTTGTTCGCGTCGCCGTTCGGCCTGCTGCCGTGCCCCACCCTGTCGGTTGTGATCGGCCTGACGCTGCTCTTCGTGAACCTCGGCTCGACGCTCTGGAGCACGGCGCTGGTCGCCGCCGGTCTGCTGTACGGCGTTATCGGCGTCTTCAGGCTGGGTGTCGATCTCGATTGGGGACTCTTCATCGGCACGGCGATGCTCGGCGCGCGGCTCTTGAGCGACCGGGCGATATGGCGATCGGTCCGCGCCCATCGCTCCGAGCGCACGCGCCCGTTGCCAGGCGACGACCTCATTCCCGAGCCGCTGGGAACGCTGACGCACGCCATCACGATCCATCGCGGTGCGCCGGCGGTGTGGCCGTGGCTCGTGCAGATGGGCGCCGGCCGCGCCGGCTGGTACAGCTACGACGCCCTGGACAACGGCCGCCAGCCGAGCGCAACGCGTGTGGTGCCGGAGCTGCAATCTGTAGCCATCGACGCCCTGTTTCCTGCGCTGCCTGGCGTCACTGCAGGCTTCAAGGTCCTCGACGTGCAACCGCGCCGCGTCCTCGTGCTTGGCTGGCCGGCGCCCGGCGGTGCCGCGGCCGTCACCTGGGCGTTCGTGCTCGAGGATCGGGCGGGCCATGCGACCAGGCTGATCGTGCGGGTGCGCGGAGCCCACGGCTACCGCTTCCACGGCCTGCCATCGTGGTTGTCGTTCCCCGTCGTTTCCGTCGTGCATTTCCTGATGCAGCGCCGGCAGCTCCTCGGCATCGCGCGGCGCGCCGAGTCGGCGGACGCGGCGCCAGCCCCAGAACCCATGCCGGAACCGGAGGGACATCGCGTATGAGCACGACGTCGGCGATCGGTTCGGCGGTGCGCCTGGCCACGGCGGGTGCGGCCGTGGCGACGGCCGCATACGCGGCGCTGACGGCTGTCAGCTGGTGGCGATACGGCCGGGCCGCGCACCGCCGCAGCCGCCAGCAGGGTGATCCGCTGCTCGACCAGTTCATGCCGGCCTACGACGTGGTGGAGCGTCACCAGATCGGCGTGGCAGCGCAGCCGGAGATTGTCATGGCCACCGCATGTGAACAGGACCTGCTGCGGGTGCCCCTTGTTCGCGCCATCTTCAAAGCGCGTGAGATCGTCATGCGCGCCGACGCGCCAGTCGAGCCGCTGCCGCGCGGGCTGCTGGCGACGACGCGGGCGCTCGGGTGGGGCGTCCTCGCCCACCTGCCGGGCCGGGAAATCGTGATGGGAGCTGTCACCAAGCCGTGGGAGGCCAACGTCACGTTCCGTGCGGTGCCACCCGGCGAGTTCGCGGCGTTCGCCCAGCCGGGTTTCGTGAAGATCGTCTGGACGCTGCGCGCCGATCCCGTCGGTGCCGGGGCGTCGGTCTTCCGCACCGAGACACGGGCCGTGGCCACCGATTCCTACGCGCGCGAACGGTTCCGCAGGTACTGGTCGTTCGTCTCTCCCGGCATCGCGCTCATCCGGCGGCTGTCGCTGCAGCCGCTCAAGCGTGAGGCGGAGCGCCGCGCGCGCGCCGTGCCCGAGGCCGCCACGGAGCGCTCATGCTGACGCTCCTTGCCGCGCTCATCGTGTTGCACGGTCTGATACATCTGCTGGGAGTGGCCAAGGCGTTCGGCTGGGCGGACCTTCCGCAGCTCATGCGGCCCATCACGCCGCTGTATGGAGCGCTGTGGCTGGCCGCGGCGATGCTTTTCGGGGTCACGGCGACCGCCCTGTTCGCATGGCCGCGATGGTCGTGGGAGCTCGGTCTGTGCGCTGTGATGGTGTCCACCATCGTCATCGTGCCCTCCTGGAGCGACGCCAAGGCGGGCGCGATCGCCAACGCCGTCGTGTTGCTCGGTCTCTTCCTCATGAGTCGCGGCCGGTGACTCGACGGACATTTCGCGCCGATTCCTGATCGGTGTTCGAGGGCAGCCGTGCCATCGTTCTCCTCTACAGGGGAGTCCTGCCCATGCCCATCGCGAGATACGGACTGCTGATCGGCCGGCCGCTGCACGGCGTGCCGGGCCGCGGCACCAACGCGCATTACCAGATCCATGTCGTGGACGACCTCACGGAGTACCGCATCGCGGTCAACGTGAAGTCGCAGCTCGCGCCGTCCGAGGTCGAGTACCTGGTGGACGACGACTTCCGCCATCCGATCACCGCGGCACTTCGCGATCGTCCGCCCGGTTTTTACCGCCTGGGGCACCTGCCGACCGATGGCGCCCTCGACTACATCCGCGGCAACCTCTTCGACCGCACGCGGATGCGCCCGCTGCCGATGAACCTCCCCGGACCGGACGACGACCTCAACGACCAGGTCGATCGCGTTGTGCAGGCCGCGATGGGTGAGGAAGACGCGCTGGTCTACGCCTTCGGCCAGCGCTGGGGGCCGGAAGACGGCGCCCGCGACAAGATCTTCGGCTTCCTGCCGGGCAACGGCATCCACGACATCCACATGAACCAGGGCAACAGCGGCCGGTTCGTGGACGACGACGGCGTGTGGCAGGACGGCGGGCTGCTGTTCTATTTCCCGTCGGTCGATCGGTGGACGGCCGTCTTCCTGAAGTTCCAGTCACAGAGCTGGCACACGGACGACGTCAGCGGGCACGCCATCACGGCGCCACGACCACCCGGGCCACCGCCACCCATGCCACCTCCGGATGTGCCGCCGCCCGACGCGCCAGTCGAGCCCGACCTGCGCATTCGCATCATTGCCGCGCTGATCAACCCGCGGGGCGGCGATCAGGGCCACGAAACCGTGACCCTGCTCAACGTCACGGACCGTGATCAATCGCTGGCCGGATGGGCCATCGCCAATCGTACCAAGGCGAAGTTTGTCCTGACCGGCGCGATCGCGGCCGGGAGCACGGTGACGTTCACGCTGCCGGTGGACGTGCCGCTGTCCAACGACGGCGGCCTGATCACGCTGCTCGACGCGTCGGGATTGAAGGTGCACGGCGTGTCGTACACGAAGGCACAGGTAGCACGACAGGGGTGGACGATCGTCTTCTAGTATCCTGCTCCGCGAATGGCCAAGAAAAAGGCGGTCCGGAGAAAGAAGCAGGCGGCCGCCTCCGTCGGCCTGTCGGCGGCGGAGACGCACACGGGCACCAGCGCTACCGACGCGCTGGCCGAGTTGGTGGATCGCGATGGCGGCGCCGTGCTCGGCGCCTACCGCGATCCGTTCGGCGGTAAGCCGGTGCTGATCGTGTCGCTGCCGATCGACCTCGTCGAGCCGACGCCGTTCCAGCGCGACCCGTCCGATCCGCACGTCAAGCGGCTCATGACGGTCATCGAAACGCTCGGCCGCTTCCTCGATCCCCTCATCGTGGTCCACAAGGACGATCGCTACTGGACGCCGAACGGCAACCACCGGCTGCAGGCGATGCGGCGCCTGGGCGCGAAAGCGGTCGTGGCGCTGCTCATCCCCGAGGCCGACGTCGCCTACCAGATCTTGGCGCTCAACACCGAGAAGGCGCACAACCTGCGCGAGAAGTCGCTCGAGACGATCCGCATGGCGCGCGCGCTCGCCGAGGAGACCCGCGAGCGGGAGGACGCCTTCGCGTTTCAGTTCGACCAGCCGTCCTTTCTCACGCTGGGCGCGGCGTACGAGGCGCGGCCGCGCCTCAGCGGCGCGGTCTACCAGTCGGTGCTCCGGCGCATCGACGAGTTTCTCGACATGCCGCTGCCGAAGGCGGTGGCGGAGCGCGAGCGCCGCGCGAAACTCGTCCTGACCATCGACGATCGCGTGACGGCCATCGTCGAGAAGCTCAAGGCGCGCGGCCTCACGAGCCCCTACCTGCGGCCTTTCGTCGCCGCCCGGATCAACCCGATTCGGTTTTCCAAGGCGACGAGCTTCGACTTCGACGAGGTCCTGCAGAAGATGGCGGCCTCGGCGGGTAAGTTCAACATCGACAAAGTGAAGCCGGAAGAGGTGACGCGCGCCTCCGGCCCGCCCGCGGACGAGGACTGACAGCCTTTAGCCTCTGGCCCCTAGCCTTCCGCCTGGGTTACCGCTTGAAACGCACACTTCCTGCAGTTCTTGACCTAACGGCGGCGGATCATCCACCAGAGCGCCTGAACGGTTACCCCGGCGACGATTAGAACAAGAACGAAGAGGCCATCGCGTGTCACCGGCGGGAGGCTCCCCAGGCCGAAAACGTTTGCCTTCACTTCAGGGAAGAAGCGCCCCACTAGAAAGCCCACCGCTATTGCGCCGAGGAACGACGTCAAGAACCAAACGCTCAAACGCTGCGCCAGCGTGAGCGACGGTGGGTCTCTTCTGAGCGCAACCACTGGATTCTCCTTGAGTCTGTCGATCATCTCCTGCAGTGTCCTGGCGCTGCGTTTGTTCATCCAGGCAATCTGGAATGCCATCCGAACGGCGAGAACGGCGGTTCCCAGCGCGAAAGGCCAGCCGTCTGGGCGTTCCATCGTCGCCCCGATCAGGATGAGGCCCATGCCGGGCCAAAACGGTAGCAAGTACCACGTCCAGATGTTCTGCAGCAGGTCACGTTGACGTTCGAGCTCTGCCCGATGGAATTCGAGACCGGAACGAGTGCCCAGGTCCGACGGCATCGTCCGAGCCGAGCCAAAGGCGCGCATTCGGTACGTCACATACGCAATCCCTCCCAACAGGACAGCGCCACCGGCAGCAAGCACGCTATTGGGCGCCGTCCATATCCGGGGTACCACGATTGCGACGACGACAAGCGCCGCTGCGTACTCGCCGATGTTGCGACGGTGAACGCGACGCTCCAGCGTGCGCGACCGTGTCTGCACGGTATCGAGCCCCAGCCCCGGCAGGTCATCCGCCTGACTCTTCCAAAGGCCTACGCCAGAGCGCGACACGGATGTCCTGTCCGAGGTCGCGCCGCTTGTCAGGGTCCGGCTCGTAGCCGCGGGCAAGGCGCTGTATCGCTGCTGAATACGCCTCGGCAGCCTGCTGGTACAGGGCGTCCTGCTCCGCAGCGGGTTCGGCCATCTACTAAAGGTAGTTCGCGCAGGTGGGCAGCTTCTTACACGGGTATCCCGGCGTTATTCATGGCCTCCGACCTGGCCCGACCCTCACCTCTGCCAAACCCTTCTCACAATCCAGAACGAGGACGCCTATCCGTTCGCCCCTGCGTCAAAGGGTTGCTTGAAACGCGAGAGGCCAAAGGCAAGAGGCCCATTTTTCCGGGATATGGGGCGGAGCGCCGCCGTGCGGGGCCTGGGGGTACTATCGGCGTTCCTGGCGACGCGACGCGCGCCGTCCGGGGATGCTCGGGGCTGACCCCGCGCGGCGGTATCATCGCCGCATGTACCCTCGCGCAACGCAGCTGGCGGTGGTCGGGCTCCTGGCGCTCGTACTGTCTGCACCCGCCGTCGGACAGGCTCCGAGTGGCGGCGCAGCCGGCGACGGCCCGCCGCGGCGCGCGGACGGCCGTCCCGATCTGAGCGGCGTCTGGATGCCGCCGTACGTGCCCGACATGACGCTGAACCGGCGCGATCAACGCGGTTACGCGGAGGCGCCGTTTTCGCCCGACGACACGCCGCAGGCGCGGCAGGCGTTTGCCGCCAAGGGCAACCGGGCGGAGCTGCCGTTCACGCCGCAGGGGCTCGCCGACTGGTCGGCGTACGACGCGGCCAGCGGAGACTACACGGGCAGCTGCTTCCCGTTCGGACTCCAACGGTCGGTCAACGCGCCCTATCCCTTCCAGATCATGCAGGACGAGCGGCAGATCGCGCTGCTCTTCGAGATCAACACGTGGCACCACGTGATCCCGTTCACCCGCGAGCTCCCGAAGCAGGCCGCCGACAACCCGACGTGGTACGGCTACTCGATCGGCCGCTGGGAGGGCGACACGCTCGTCGTCGAGACGCGCGGCTTCAACGGGTTCACGCGCCTCGACACCATCGGTCACCCGCACAGCGACGCCCTGCAATTGCGGCAGACGTTCACGCGCGTCGATCGTGCGCGCATTGCGTACACGGTGACGGTGAGCGATCCGAAGACTTACACGAAGCCCTGGACCAACGAGCGCACCTTCCGGCTGATGGACACGCCGCTGATGGAGTACTCCTGCGAGGAGAACAACCGCAGCCTGTGGCAGGGGCGCATCAAAGGGTGGACGCCGCCCTGGGCCAAGCCGCAGTGATGCTCGCGTTCTTCTAGTCCCCGAAGTCGTTCATACACGTGCACGCGAGTGCTCAGCGCCTCGCCGCACGCTCCCGCATTTCCTGGGACGAAGCGCATACTCGTCGAATGACCTTTCGCACTTCCGCGGTACTGGCGCTGTGTGCCTTCGTCGCGATGACGGCCGTCGTCTCGGCGGCGCCCGATAATCCGGTGGCCATCGCCCGGGCGCAGGCGCACGCGCGGCAGAATGCCGCGGCGACGTTCTTCGGGCCCGGCCAGGCACTGGTGGCGACCGATACGCTGACCGACGCCGACGGCACCGAGCACGTGCGATTCGCCCGCACCTATCGCGGCCTGCGCGTCGTGGGCGGCGACCTCGTGGTGCACGGCTCGAGCGCGGGCGCGTTCCTCGGCGTGTCGCAGACGCTGTCGACGGTGCTCGACGTCTCGACGAACGCGTCGCTCACGTCGCAAGGAGCGGTCCGGCGCGCGCTCGCCGAGTTCCTCGGACGCCCGGCCAGCTCCAGGGCCGAGCTGATCGTCTACGCCCGTGAGGTTCCGGCGCTCGCCTACGAGGTCGTGATCGACGGCGAGCAGGACGACCAGTCGCCGACCGAGCTCCACGTCATCGTGGACGCCGCGTCGGCGGCCGTCCTCGATTCCTGGGACGGCGTTCAGACGGCCGACGGCTCGGGCAACGGCTTCTTCAGCGGCGTCGTGCCGCTCGCCACGACGCCCATCTCGGGCGGCTTTTCACTGAAAGATCCCACCCGCGGCAATCAGTACACCGTGGACATGAAGAACAAGCAGGGCGGCAACGGCGCGCTCTTCACCGACGCGGACAACAGCTGGGGCGACGGCACGCTCGGCAACCGCCAGTCGGTCGGCGTGGACGCGCAGTACGGCACGGCGATGACGTGGGACTACTACAAGGCCCGCTTCACCCGCACCGGGATTGCCAACGACGGCAAGGGCGCGTTCAACCGCGTGCACTACGGCCGCAACTACAACAACGCGTTCTGGTCCGACTCGTGTTTCTGCATGACCTACGGCGATGGCGACGGCCGCACGTTCAACCCGTTCGACTCGCTCGACGTGGCCGGTCACGAGATGTCGCACGGCGTCACCAGCCGCACCGCCGGGCTGATCTACTCGGGTGAATCTGGCGGCCTCAACGAAGGCACCAGCGACATCTTCGGAACGATGGTCGAGTTCTACGCCGACAACGCCAAGGACGCTCCTGACTACCTGATCGGCGAACGGCTGTACAAGTCCGGCAACAGCGCGCTGCGGGCGATGTACCGCCCGAGCCTCGACGGAGCGTCGGCGGACTGCTGGTACGGGGGCGTGGGCAGCCTCAACGTGCACTACTCGTCGGGCGTCGCCAACCACTTCTTCTATCTGCTGGCCGAGGGAACGAACCCGGGGGGCGGTCTTCCCGCCAGTCCGACGTGCCTGCCGAACGATACGCGTCAGGCAAAGGGGTCGAGCGTCTTGAGCGGCATCGGGCGCGCGAAGGCCGAGCAGATCTGGTACCGGGCGCTGACCGTGCACTTCACGTCCGGCACCAACTACGCGGCCGCGCGCCTGGCGACGTTGAACGCCGCCGCGTCCCTCTATGGCGCCGGCGGCGACGACTGGGTTGCCGTCGCCAACGCGTGGGCCGCCGTCAACGTGAACTAACCCGGTCGTAGACCCGGGCGCGCGATTCGGGCTGACCATCCACCGTGATGGTCAGCGTCTTTTCGTCCTTCGACACGATCTTCTTTCCACGGGCGGTGATCTTGCCGTCCACCTTGTCGATCCACTCGGTGACGTAGTCGTCGACCTTCGTTTCGGCGTAGGTGCGCGGCGTCGGCTTCGCGGCCGCGATCAGGTCCGCCACGATCTGGTCCGAGTATTCGGGGTAGTCGCGGCCGTCGCTCTTGGCGGTGAACTGCAGGTAGCGCAGGCCACGCGCGTCGCCGGTGAAGAGCAGCCCCACCAGATAGCCGTCGGATCGCAGCCGGTACTGCCGGATCTCCACGTAGTCGGGCGGCACCTGCACGCCCGACTTCTCCGGATTCAGCTTCCACGTGCCGGCGACTGGCGGCTGTGGCGGCGCCGGCGCGCCCGGCGGTGCCTGTGCCGAAGCAGTCGCAGCCGTCAGGAGCAGAATCGCGAGCACGCGCATGCGACTCAGAAGTTCACGCCGGCCGCATCGCCCAGGATCATGCTGCGGTAGACCGGCAGCGACCAGCCGGCCTTCTCGAGCTGTGACAGACGGCTCTCGACGGACTTCACGTACGCCGCCTTGTTCTTGTACAGCCGCTTCAACGTCGCGGCGTCGAACGCCACCTGCGACGTGCTCAGTCCGCACATCTGGTTCGCGGCCTGCTGCCCGCCCGCGGCGATGTAGGGAGAGGCGCCCGCAACGACGGGGTTGGCCGCCGCGGGACGGATCGTGAATTTTGCGGTGGGGACGTCCACGTAGGTGGTGCGGATGCCGCCCTTCGGGTTGCCGTGCTCGTCGAGCGCCATCATCGAGCCGTCATTCTGCTCGTTGCGATCGAGCAGGATGCGGTCGGCGCGCGGCGGCACGGTGCCCTTGTCCACCCACTTGAACAGGTGGTCGAGCGCCACCGACATGTAGGCCTGCACCGGGAAAGCGCTGAGCGGCAACTGGCACGGGTTCGGCTTCATCCGGGCGCTGTCGCGCGTGTCGATGTGTCCCATGCCGGAGAACTCGTAGAGCCGGTACTGCTTGCCCGGCTCGTCGTTGTCCTGCTTGTTGGTGATGTTGCCGCTCACCTCGTGCATCGTCGGCACGTGGATCATCGGCACGTCCACGTCGCGGACCATCGCGCCGTTCGACATCGGCATGAACCCGTCGTAGATGCGCTGCATGCCGGGCGTGCGATACACCATGTGCGCCGGCAGGTAGTTGATCAGCACGCCGGCCGTCATCGACGTGCCCGCCAGGATCATCTTGCGGACGGGCGCGCCGATCAGCGTGCCCTCCCGGACGAGAGCGCCCGCCTGGGCCAGGATCTCGTTGGTCTGCGCGCCGTTCGACTTCATCGCCCGGTAGCGCGGCTCGTTGAGCGCCACGAACTGCGCCGGCGGCGTCGTGAGGATTTCCACCGCGATGTGTCCGGACGACATCGAATAGATGGACGTGAACTCGAAGATGTGCGCGGCGCCGCTGCCGTGCATCGCCTCGGCCTGAACCAGGCCGCTGTACTTCGATATGTCGCGCGGCTTCCGGACGACGATGCGCGTCGTGTACGGCTCGCCGTTGGCGGTGCCGGAAATCATGTATTCGTGCGCGGCGTAGCCGAGATCGGCCAGACCCTTCCCCGGCGCGAGCGACGGCGACGAGTCGAACATCGGGCCGGGTCCCGTGACCTCCGCCGACAGCGTTGGCAAAGCCACGGCCGTCGGTGCGGTGGGCAGGTTGGCCTGCGGTGGTGGCGGGCCGCCCGCACGCCCGCGGCCACCGCCGGGGGCCTGCCCGCCAATCTGTCCATTGAGTGTCGACGCGACCAGGACCGTCAGAGCGCCCGTCGCCAGCGCGATTCGCATGATCTGCATGCCGTCTCCCCGAAGTATTGAATGGCCCGC
>DASRPM010000014.1:0-34921 GCA_035646375.1 Vicinamibacterales bacterium | reverse complement strand
CCCCGCCCGCGAGGCCGAGCTGATGGCGGCAGCCGCGGCGCTCGGGCTGCGGGAGGCGACCGTGCTCGGCTACCCGGACGGCGCGCTCGACCAGGTGGACTACCAGGAGGCGACCGCCACCATCGCCGGTCACCTTCGCCGCGTCCGGCCGCACGTGGTCATCACGTTCGGTCCGGAAGGCGCCTACGGCCACACCGATCACATCGCCATCAGCCAGCTGACCGTGGCGGCGGTGGCGTGCGCCGCCGATCCCGCCTACGCGGCGGACGGACGCGGCGACGCCCCGCACCGGGTGTCGAAGCTGTACTTCATCGCGTGGGGCCCGGAGAAGTGGGCGGCCTATCAGGTGGCCCTGAAGCGGCTCGTATTCAAGGTGGACGGTCAGGAGCGCCAGGCCACGCCGTGGCCGTCGTGGGCGATCACCACGGTGGTGGACACGACCCGCGTGTGGCCCACCGCCTGGCGGGCGGTCTCGTGCCACAAGACGCAAATGTCCATCTACGGCCGCCTCGAGGCGCTGCCCGAGGAGCATCATCGCGCGCTCTGGGGCACGCAGGAGTTCTATCGCGTGTTCAGCTGCGTCAACGGCGGCCGCGCGCTCGAAACCGATCTTCTGGAGGGGCTGCGATGAGCGATCGCACCGCACGGCTCGACACCCTTCGCCGGCGCCGGGCGCCGCTCGCGATGTCGTCCACCGAGTTTCGCGACGTCGGCCATCGGCTGGTCGATCTCGTCGCCGATCGACTGGCGGCCGTGCCGCACGGGCCGCTGACGCGCCACGAGTCGCCGGCTGCGTTGCGTGCCGTGCTCGGCGCCGAGCGGTCGCTGCCCGTGGAAGGCGCGGCGGCGAGCCCCTTGCTCGAGGAGGCTGCCGACCTTCTGTTCGATCACTCGCTCTTCAACGGGCACCCGCGATTCTTCGGCTACATCACCTCGAGCCCGGCACCGATCGGGATGTTCGGCGACTTCCTCGCCGCCGCGCTGAACCAGAACGTCGGCGCGTCGGAGCTGTCACCGCTCGCCACCGAAATCGAGTGCCAGGCGGTGCGGTGGATGGCCGAGCTGATCGGATTCCCGCCGGGCGGCGGCGGACTGTTCGTGAGCGGCGGCAACATGGCGAACTTCGTCGCGGTGCTCACGGCGCGCGCGGCGGCCGCCAACTGGGACGTGCGCGCCGAGGGGCTGTCGCGAAGCTCGCTCGTCCTCTACGGGTCGGCCGAAACGCACACGTGGATTCAGAAGGCGGCGGACCTCTTCGGATTCGGGACCAACGCGATCCGCTGGATTCCCGCCGACGCGCAGCAGCGCATGGACGTGGCCGCGTTGCGGCGGCAGATCAGTGACGATCGCCGCGCCGGCCTGCGGCCGTTCTTCGTGGTTGGCACGGCCGGTTCGGTGAGCACCGGCGCCATCGACCCGCTCGACGAGATCGCGGCGGTGTGCCGCGAGGAGGGGCTGTGGTTCCACGTGGACGGCGCCTACGGAGCGGTGGCCGCGCAGGTGCCCGGCGTGCCCCGCAGCCTGCAGGCGCTGGCCGAGGCCGATTCCATCGCCGTCGATCCGCACAAGTGGCTGTACGCCCCGCTCGAGGCGGGCTGCGTCCTCGTGCGTGATCCCGAGGCGCTGCGGCGGACCTTCTCGTATCACCCGGCCTACTACCACTTCGACGAACAGGTGGTGAACTTCTTCGAGCTGGGCCCGCAGAATTCGCGCGGGTTCCGCGCGCTGAAGGTGTGGCTGGCGCTGCGGCAGGTCGGCCGCGACGGCTACCTGCGGATGATTGCCGACGACATGCTGCTGGCCGAGCACCTGCACGATCAGGTGTCGCGGCATCCGGAGTTCGAAGCGGCGACGCAGTCGCTGAGCATCACGACCTTCCGCTACGTCCCACTCGACCTGCGCGCCTCGATCGGAACCGAGGCCACCGAGCGCCATCTCGATCGGCTCAATCGCGAGCTGCTCGCCGCCATCGAGCGCGGCGGCGACGCGTTCGTGTCGAGCGCCGTCGTCGGCGGGCGCTTCGTGCTGCGCGCGTGCGTCGTGAACTTCCACACGTCTCTGAACGACATCGAGGCGCTGGTGCCCCTGGTGTCACGGTTGGGTCAAGAGATCGACGCGGCGCTGCGAGAAGCGACCGCCGCGACGGCCTCGGTTGAAATCGAAAGGAGTCGGCGATGACGAACACACAGACGGTCACGTCCACGATCGAGGGGCCGCGGGTGGGGGCGAGCGCCCGCGCCGAGGCGCTGGCACGGCGGCTCGAACAGGGCATCGACGCGATGATCGGCTTCGCGAGCACGTTGACGGAGCGGCAGTGGAACACGCCGATCCCGAAGGACGGCCGGCCGGTCGGCGTGGTCGTGCACCACGTCGCGAGCGTGTTTCCGATCGAGATCGAGCTGGCGCAGCAGCTCGCCAGGGGCCAGGCGATCACCGGCGTCACGTGGGACGACGTCCACGCCATGAACGCCAAGCACGCGCAGGAGAATGCCGCCGTCACCCGGCAGGAGGCGATCGACCTGCTGCGCCGGAACAGCGCGTCGGCCGCCGCGGCGATTCGCGCGCTGACCGACGAGGAGCTGGAGGCCGGCGGGACCAATTCGCTTTACGCCGACGCGCCGCTCACCTGCCAGCACATGCTCGAAGACCATGCCGTGCGCCACAGTTATCACCACCTGGCGAAGATCAAAGCCGCGGTGAAGCCGTAGCCGCGCCCTACGACTGACACACCGGGCAGTAGAACGACGACCGCCCGGCCTGCGTGCGGCGGCGGATGACGCCCGGGCAGCGTGGGCGGCGGCAGCGCTCCGCTTCGCGGTCGTAGACGCGAAAGCGCTCCGCGCGGTAGCGCGTCGACGTCTGGCGGTCGATGGCCTCGGCGAGCACCTGCTTGATGGCGGCGGCGAGCCGCCGCGCCGAGTCGCGTGGCGCGCCCGTGGCCGTCGCAATCGTGGACGCCCGCCGCTGCGGCGACAGGCCGGCGATGTGCAGCGCCTCGACCACGTAGATGTTCCCGAGCCCCGCCACCACTTGTTGATCGAGGAGCGCGGACTTGAGCGGCGTGCGCTTGCCGGCGCAAGCGTCCGCCAGCGCGCCGGCGTCGAACGCGGCCGACAGCGGTTCCGGCCCGAGCCCCTTCAGCGACGGGTGCCGATCCACCCTGGCCGTTCGTACGAGATCCATGAACCCGAAGCGCCGCGGATCGTTGAAGACCACATCGGCACCGGACGCCAGGTGGAATACGACGTGATCGTGCGCGTCGCCGTCCCGAGCGCCGCGGCCGGGCGCGGATACGCCGGCCTTGGCCACCCGGAACGAGCCCGACATGCCGAGGTGCATGAGCAGGCTGTCGCCCGAAGAGAGCGTCGCGAGCAGATACTTGGCGCGGCGCGTCAGCTCGAGCGTGGTGGCGCCGGCCAGCCGCCGCGCGAACCGGCGCGGAAACGGCGCCCGCAGATCCGGACGGCGCAGGTCCACGCGGTCGATGCGCGCGCCCACCATCACCGGCTCCAGCTGCCGCCGCACGGCTTCGACTTCGGGGAGCTCCGGCACCCGATCAGGATCTCACGTGGCCTCGCGGGTTTGACCGTTCTTTGACCAATTCGGCCGCCGAATAACCATCAGTCGGCTTGACGTGGTTCCACCCGAATCTCTAATCTCCGAACGTGCGCCGCGACCTGCTTGCCATCCTTGCCCTCCTCGCCGTCGCCGCGCTCGGCGGCGCGGTCCGGCTCGTCGCCGTGGACGCGCGCGTGCCGGTGCGCTGGTGGTCTCCGGGAGAAGGCACGCGGCTGCCGGCCTATGTGACGTATCCCAACGCGTGGGGCGAGGTAGGGATCCTCAACACGGGCGGCGCCGTCGAGACGAAGGGCCATCCGTTCTTCGAGCCGATCGGCCAGAACGGGCGCGCCTGCGTGAGCTGTCATCAGCCCGGCAACGGCATGTCGATCTCCGTGGCGGCCATCCAGGATCGCTGGCAGGTCACCAAAGGCAGGGACCCGATCTTTGCCGCCGTGGACGGTATGAACTGCCCGGACCTGCCGCCGGGCGATCCCAAGTCGCACTCGCTGCTGCTCGAGCGCGGACTGTTCCGGGTGTTCCTGCCGTGGCCGCCGGTGCGCGACGACGGCGCCGCCGTGGAGCCGGAGTTCAGCCTCGAGGTGGTACGCGATCCGGCCGGCTGCAACCTCAGCCCGCGCTACGGGCTGAAGAGCGCCAGGCCCACCGTGTCGGTGTACCGCCGGCCGCGCCCGGCCGCCAACACCAAGTACTTCACGCACGACGGCTTCGGCATTTCCTTGTTCGTCGGCAAGGGCCCGATTGCGACCGCACGTGATCCCGAGACAGGCCGGCCCACCTCGATGAACATGATGGCCGACGCGCGCGTGTCCACACTGAAGACTCAGGCCATCAGCGCCGTGCAGGGGCACCTGCAGATGACCGGCACGCTCGACGCCGTCCGGCTGCAGAAGATCGTGGACTTCGAGAGCCAGGTGTACTCGGCGCAGGTGAGCCACCGTACCGCCGGCAGCCTGATGGAGCCGAACGGGCCGCCGGGGTTGGGGGTGCGCAACGTGGCCAACGAATCCGCGGGCGTGCTGGGCAACAACACCACGCAGTGGGTGTTTCCGATGGGCGACGTCTGGAAAGCGCTGCCGGCGGGGGCGGCACCGCGCGAAGCCGAACGCAACCGCATGCGCGAGTCGATCGCGCGCGGCCACGACGTCTTCATGTTCCGGACGTTCTGGATCAAGGACGTCCAGCACCTGAACACCGTCGGCCTGGGCAACCCCACCAAGCGCACGTGCTCGACCTGCCACGGCATGCACATGACGGGCATGGACGTGGCCAACGGCTGGATGGACCTTGGCGTCACCAACCTGCCGTGGGCGCGAGAAGAGCCGCTGAACCCGTGGAACGAGCGGAAGCCGCAGATGCCGCTCTTCAAGATCACCTGCCAGGCCACCGCGCCGCCGCACGCGTTCCTCGGCCGCGTGATCTTCACGCAGGATCCCGGCCGTGCGCTGGTCACGGGCAAGTGCGCCGACGTCGGGTCGATCGTGATGCAGCAGTTCCGCGGCCTTGCGGCCCGCTCGCCGTACTTTTCGAACGGCTCCGCCGAAACCCTGCGCGACCTGGTGGACTTCTACGATCGCCGCTTCAACATCGGCTATACGAGTCAGGAACGCGAGGACCTGATCAACTTCCTGAGCGCGCTATGAGCAGCGAGGCTCCGCCCGTCGAGCTCGGCGGCTACGCCTCGCTGGGCAGTGTTTGCTGGCCCGCCCTTCGGGCGGGCGGAGACGTCTTGAACGGATGGTAGACAGGTGACTCGATTGGAACGCTTTCGGCCGTTCAAGACGTCTAGTTGTCGGCGACCCGCCGTGGCCCTGTTGGCGCTGCTGGCGAGCGTTACCACCGCGGCGGCGCCCGAGCCGCACCGGAACTTCGTGGCGTGCCCCATCGTGCGGGACACCTCCACGGTGCCGTGCTGGCTGGCCGAGCACAAGGGCGAGCTGTACTTCCTGACGCTCCAGACCGACGTGAGCGCGCCGGTCAATCCGCCGCAGCTCGGGCACCGGGTGCTCGTGGAGGGGGTGGTGTCGGACGAGCCGCGCATCTGCGGCGGCGTCGTCCTGAAACCGGTCGTGCTGTCGGTGCTGCCCGAGCTCGACAGCTCCTGCAGCACCGTGCTGCCGGCGGAGGAGCGCTACAACCTCACGTTCGAGCCGCCGCGGCCGCCCGGCCCGAGCAAGGGACGGCTGGCGTTTGCACCCGATCCGTCGGCGCCGCGTCCCACGCCCGTTGTCGAAACGATCCCGAAGACGTTCGCGCTGCAGTACGACTTCGACGGGCTGATCGCGTTCCGGCACGCGGGACAGCTGCAGCAGATCCACGACTTCGCCCGGAAGCACCGCGCGACGCGCGTCGAAATCACCGCTTACCGGGCCTCGTCGCTCCTGTCGGACGAGACGCTCTTCACCGAACGTGACGACATCGGCCGGCGGCGGGCCGAGCAGGTCGCCTCGCTGCTGAAGGACGCGGGCCTCGCGGGCGTGGCCTTCGACGTGAAGTGGCAGAACGCGCTGCGGCCCGACGGCGTGAACGACGCCCGGTTACGCCGGGCCGACATTACCGTCCGTTAGGAACGAGCGCCCTCGAGGCGCAGCAGCCGCGCCTTGGCGTCGAGGCCGCCGGCAAAGCCCGTCAAGTCGCCACTTGCCCCGATCACGCGGTGACACGGCGCCACAATGGCCACCGGGTTCTGCCCGTTGGCGGCGCCCACCGCCCGGGCCGCGCTGGGGCGTCCCACCTGGCGCGCCAGCTCGCCGTAGGTTCGCGTCTCGCCAAACGGGATCGTCAGCAGCGCGTTCCACACCGACCGCTGGAACGGAGTGCCGGCCAGATCGAGCGTGAGCTCGAACGCCTGCCGCCGTCCCGCGAAGTACTCGCGCAGCTGGCGCTCGGTCTCGACGAGTACCGGGTGACGCGCGTTTTCGATCCCGGTGCGCTGGCGCCCCCGGCGCGGCCGCTCGAACGAGATTTCCGCCAGCCCCTTGTCGGTGGCCGCCAGCCTGAGCGTGCCGACCGGAGAGTCCATCAGCGTGTAGTACGTCGTCGTCATGGTGATTGTCCTCGCGGCGGGGCTGAGCCCCGCCCTACGCTGATGAAAGTATCGCGGGCGTGCCCGCCTCGCTCGCCGTTTTCGGACATGAAAGGCGGGCCGTGCCTCGATGTCCGAAAATGGCTAGATCGACGGCGGCCTCCACGATACCGTAGCACCATGCTCCAGGACGATCGCAGACTGCATCGCGCGTTGGTGGCGCGCGACGCGCGGTTCGACGGCGTGTTCTTCGTCGGCGTGACGTCGACGCGCATCTACTGCCGGCCGATCTGCCCCGCGAAGACGGCGCGCGAGGCCAACCGCCGTTTCTTCGCCACCGCGCACGAGGCCGAGCACGCCGGCTTCCGGCCCTGCCTGCGGTGCCGGCCGGAGCTCGCCCCGGGCAGCGCGCCGGTGGACGACGCCCAGCGCGTGGCGCAGCTGATCGTGCAGCGCCTCGAGGACGGTCAGCTCGACGGCGGCGGCGGGCTCGAGGCGATTGCCAGCCAGTTCGAGCTCAGCTCGCGGCAGATCCGGCGGATCGTGCAGAGCGAGCTGGGCGTCCCGCCGATTCAGCTGCTGCTGACGCGCCGCCTGCTGCTCGCCAAGCAGCTTCTCACCGAGACGCGGCTCCCGATCACGGACGTCGCCTTCGCGAGCGGGTTCTCCAGCCTGCGCCGGTTCAACGACGCGTTCGGCGGGCGCTACGGCATGCCGCCCACGCGGCTGCGCCGCCGGGCGGCCGACGGCGCCGAGCGGATTGGCGACGGCTGCACCTCCACCCTGCAGCTGGCCTACCGGCCGCCGTACGACTGGACCGGCATGCTGACGTTTCTCGGTGCGCGGGCGCTCACCGGCATCGAGCACGTCACCGGCACCACGTATGCGCGGACCGTCGAGCTCGGCAACGCGAAGGGCTGGATCGCGGTCACGCAGAGCCGAAAGAAGCACACGCTCCAAGTGGAGTTCCCGCACACGCTCACTCCCGTGCTGCCGGCGATGCTGCGCCGCCTGCGCGCGCTCTTCGATCTCAACGCCCGGCCCGACGTGATCGCGGCGCACCTCGCGAAGGACGGGCGGTTGAAGCCGGCCGTTCGCGCCAACCCCGGGCTGCGCGTGCCCGGCGCCTTCAACGGCTTCGAGATGGGGATGCGCGCCATCCTGGGCCAGCAGGTGACCGTCAAGGCCGCGACCACCATCGCCTGCCGCTTCGTCGAGACGTTCGGCGAGCCGATCGTCACCCCGTTCGCGGCGCTGAATCGCCTGACGCCGTTGCCGCCGCGCGTCGCGGATGCGACGGTGGACGCCATCGCCCGTCACGGGATCGTCGCGGCGCGCTGCCGGTGCCTCATCGCGCTGGCGGCGGCGCAGGCGTCCGACGCGCTCTGCCTGGACGGCGGCGTGCACGGTGATCCCGACGCGTCGATCCAGCGGCTGGCGGGGCTGCCCGGCATCGGCCAGTGGACGGCCCACTACATCGCCATGCGGGCGTTGCGCTGGCCCGACGCGTTCCCGAAAGAAGACATCGCGGTGCGGAAGCGGCTCGGCGGCGTGACCGCCCTGGAGGCCGAGGCGATGTCGCAGGCGTGGCGGCCGTGGCGCAGCTACGCCGTGATGCACCTCTGGCGCATGGCGGCTTAGCGCCCGAGCCTCAAGGCGTCGCGAGCGCTCGAGCGCCGACCGACCAGCAGGCCGCGGTAAACCGGACCTCGTCGCCGTGCACGTAGGGGTCGAATGCCGGTCGCACCGCGTCGAGCACTCGGGCACGGGTCGCGTCGTCCGCCGCCTGCAGCAGGCTGCCCACGGGACCGAGCCGGGTCAGGTAGTGCACCAACGCCTGCGCGGGCATCGTGCAGTCGACGTCGATCGGCTGGATGTCGATCCCGGTCCAGCCACTGTCTCCCAGGATGCGGTTGACCCGCCCGGCGTTCGCGAACGCGAACTGTCCCGGGCCGTCCGGGCGGCGCGGCGGCAGATCGGGCAGGAGCGGCGCAGCCGCGCGCTCGGCGGTGGTCATGAAGGGATTGTCCGCGGCGCCTCGCCACGCGATGAAGCGCAGCCCGCCCGTGCCGGCCGTGGCGCGCCGCAGGTTCGCAAAGGCCTCAACGGGATCGTCGAAGAACATCAGGCCGAAGCGAGAGACGATCAGATCGACGCTCGCGGTCTCGAACGGGTAGCTCTGCGCGTCGGCCTGGATGAAGGCCGCCCGGATACCTTCGAACTCAGCTCGGGTTCGCGCGACGGCGAGCATCGGCTCGGAGATGTCGATGCCGGTGCACCGGCCGCGCGAGCCGAGCCGCCGCGCGACGGCGATCGTCGTGGCGCCGGTGCCGCAGCCGACGTCGACCACCCGGCTCGCGCCGCTGGCGGCGACGGCGCTCACCAGCAGATCTTCGAACGGCGTGAAGAGCTGATCGAGCAGCTCCTGCGATTCGACCCAGGCGTGGCCGGACGGGCCGTTCCACAGCCGCCACTGCTCGTTGCCGGTCTCGTCCGTCGCATCCATGGTCGCTCCCGATATCGGCGATTGTCCCTCTGTTAGAGTGTGCCGCGGATGGGCACCTGGGGCGCGGGCATCCTGGACGACGACTTCGCGCGCGACGTGTACGACGCCTATCTGGACGCCGTGCGCGGTGGACAGCCGCCAGCGGCGGCAGTCGCGGCGGTGTGCGCGCGGTTCGCGCGTGAGCTGGCGGACCCTGACGAGGAGGCGGTCGTCTGGCTGGCGCTCGCCCGCGCGCAACGCGAGTCGGGCACGGTGGAGGCCGATCTCCTCGCTCGCGCGCAGGCGATCGTCGAAGGTGGCCAGGGGCTCGCGCGCTGGCGCGAAGCAGGACCGGAGGCGCTTCGTCAGCGGAAGGCGGCGCTCACGCGTTTCGTGCGCGAGCTGGCCAGGCCCGCGCGCCCGCCGCGCGTGGCCAGGCGGGCGGCGCCGGCGTCCGCCCCCTTCGAGGTCGGCGACTGCCTTGCGATCGACTGCGCCGACGGTCGCGTCGAGGCGGCGGTCGTGACGCGCCACAAGGTGTCGCCGTCCACCACCTCGCACATCCTCACGGTGGTGAACGTGCCGGCCGGAGAGGTGCCAATGGCGGCGCACTTCGCGCCGCCGCGCTGGCGTTCCGTGCATCCCGAACGGCCGGACCTCGTGGTGAAGATCGAGGTGTACGACACCGGGTGGCCCCGCCAGCGCACGCGCTATCGCGTGGTCTGCCGGATCGATCCCGGCGAGGTGCCGCAGCCGCTCGGCCTGAAGCTCGCGACGTGGGCGAATCTCTGGAAGACCTTTCCGGTCCAGGCCTAGCTTGCGAGCGTCACTCACCCCATCCGGGCGGCGGCTCGACGCGCCCCTGTGTGAGGAGCCAGTACTCGCGTAGCTCTCGACACTCGCCGGTGTCGGCAAAGCGCAGCAGGAACTCGCCCGCCAGGGTCAGGGGACCGTCGTTGGTCTGCAGGTTCGCCCACCATTCCACCGCCAGGCGGCGGCTGTCGGCAATCGACCGGCCGTACCGGAGCTCGACGCCCGTCTGCGACGCGGTGACCTTGCTCCAGTAGTCCCGGATCGCCGCGCGTCCGACGAATGGCGGCTGAAACGGCTGTTCGCGATAGATCGCGTCTTCCGTGAAGAGGCGGCTGGCGGCGTCGGCGTCCCGTTCAATCCAGGCGGTTCGGTACCGCTCCAGCCAGCTGGCGTAGTCGTGTTCTGTTGTCGTCATCGGTGCTTGACAAGTCCTCGGGGGGAATCATAATCGGCGCCAATTCCGGAGGAGCATCCATGAGCACGAGAATGGCCTGGCTGGCCGGTGTGGCGGTTGCCGTCCTGATGGCGATGTCGGCTCGGGCCCAGCAGGCGGTCCCTCCCGACAATGCCGCGCTGCCGGAGATGCCCAAACAGACATCGCGGACCGGCAAGCGCGTCAACCGCGTGATCGACATGTGGCTCAAGAACCAGCCGGTCTACTACGCGCAGATCAGCGGCGGCGGTTACGAGCAGGGCAAGGCGCTGGCCGCGACCAAGGCCGACTACATCACCTATGAAATGGAGCACGGCCCGCTCGACTTCAAGGAGCTGCGCGAGTTCATGCGCGGCCTGGTGGACGCCGGCCCGACCCGTACCGGGCACAAGACGCCGCCGGTCATCGTCACGCTCCCCATCTCCGGTACCACCGACGCCTTGCGCGCCAACGCCTGGATGATTCAGCAGGCCCTGGCCACCGGCGTACACGGCATCCTGCTGTGCAACGCCGAGAGCCCGGAAGCGGCTCGATTGATGATCGAAGCCGCGCGCTATCCGTTCGCGCCCCGCGTCGACGGGCTGGCGCAGGGCACGCGCGGCAACGGGTCACAGGGCTACGCGTCGACCATATGGGGCGTCACCGCGCAGGAGTACATGCGCATCGCCGAGCCCTGGCCGATGAACCCGGATGGCGAGCTGCTGTTCGGCCTGAAGATCGAAAACCCTCGCGCCGACGCCAACGTGGAAACGTCCGTGCGCGTCCCCGGGATCGCGTTCGCCGAATGGGGACCGGGCGACCACGGCTTCTACCTTCTCGGACGCCCGGGCACCTATCAGGGCGGCGGCGAAGCCTCGCCTGGGATGGCGGCGGTGCGGCGGCGGGTTCTCAACGCCACCAAGGCGGCGGGCGTGAAGTTTCTCAACGCCTGCAACGAGAACACGGTGATCGAACAGCTCAAGGACGGCGTGATGATCTGCACGGGCGGGGATTCGCCCGCGGCCGACAAGGGGCGCGCCTTCACCAAGCGAACCGATCCCTGGTGACAGCTGCCGCTGCGCGATCCTCGCTCAGGCGGGCGGGATCTTCGTCCTGAACTTCCGGGTCCGCGCCGCGAGTGTCGTGAGCCATCTGATCTCCAGGCCCGCGCTCGTGCGGAAGAAATCGACCCACGACGGTGGAAGCTCGGAGAAATCGATGTGATGGCGGCCCCAGTCGGGGCGGCGGCCATCGTAGTCGGTCAAGCCGTAGTCGCGGGCCAGCTCCCAGGAGCCGAAGAGCATTCCGCTGCGCTCCCGGACGCGCGGGTCCGCGGCCAGCGCCGCGACCGCGCGGCCCGCGAACAGCGGCGATTCCGACTGCAGGAAGTTCGAATCCTTCTTGCCGGCCTCGCGCCAGGTGTCTTCCGTGACGCCGAAGTGCTCCAGTACGGACTCCGAGCGCAGGAACCCCGGGGTGAGGGCCAGCACCGAAATGCCGTGCGGCGCGAGCTCGGCGGCCCACAGGAGCGGCAGCGCCTTCTGCGCCACCTTGACCGCGTGGGTCATCGGATTTCCGCCCCCGCCGATCATGTCGTTCTCCGTCACCTCCACGATGAGGCCGCGCTTTGCCGGCATCATGGCGAGTGCCGCGTGCTTCGCCGTGATGATGCGTGAGGTGAGCCCCTGGCGGAAGATGGCGTCCGCCGTCGCCGGGTTCGCCTCCCACAGGAAGCCGTACTGCTTCATCAGCGGGTCTTCGCCCGCCACGCTGTCCACCACGAGGTCGATGCGTTTGTGGGCGCGCAGGATGCGCCGGAAGAGCGCCTTCACGGCTTTCTCGTCCGTATGATCGACGCGGAGCGCGATGGCGGTGCCGCCGGCAGCCGCGATCATCGCCGCGGTTTCGTCGATGGTCTCCGGCCGTCCGTATGACGACGGCTTCCCTTTGACACTGCGGCCGGTGCAGTACACCGTCGCGCCGGCGTCTGCCAGCGCCCGTGCGATGCCGCGGCCCGCGCCGCGGGTCGCTCCCGCGACGAGCGCCACGCGTCCCGTCAGCGGCTTGCGGGCGGTTCGCTTTTTGGCCATCGGTGCTGCCGCGATAGGATACGCGACGATTTCCAGAGCTTGCTCGCACCCTATCTGACATGACAGGCGAACCCTGCGTCATCGGCGTCGCCGAGCACACCGGGTGGGCGCACCTGGTCTGCGTCGCGCGGGCCGGCCAGACCCACGCCGTGATCGAGCGGCGCCGGGTGCCCCTGATCGATGCCGGGCTTCCGACGCAGCCGTACGAACACGACATCATCGGCCTGCGCGAGCCCGAGGCCGAGGCGCTGATTGCACGCGTCCGCCGGTCCGTCGCGGCGCGTACTGCACTCGCGCTGGAGCGGCTCGTCACCGACCTGCGGCCGGCGCATGCCGCCGTCGCCGTCGCGATTCGGAAGCCGCCCTTCGACGAGCTGCCCGCAACCGTCGCCGACGTGCGGCGGTCCTATCGGTTGCAGTGTGCCGCCGACGGGATGCTGTATCAGCTGGCCATCTGCCGCGCCGCGCGGGAGCTCGGACTCGACGTGCACTTGTACGTACGGGGCGAGGAGTCCTCGAGGGCGGCGGAACGGCTCGGCGTGACACCGGCCGAGGTGGAGGAGCTCGTCTCTCGCACCGGGCGCCCGGCCGGTCCGCCATGGACGCAAGAGCACCGGCGGACGTTCGCGGCCGGCATCGCGGCGCTGGCGGGATACGCCCGCGGGCGATAGGTCGCCTACAATCCAGCGAGTGCGGCGTACTGGGCTGAACTGCGCGCTCACTGTCATCGCGCTCGTCGCCGCCGTCGCGGCATGCTCGCGGGCGACGGAACAGACGGAAAAGGCGGCGGCGCGCGCTGTCACGTTCAACGACGTTGCACCGATCCTGTTCGCCAACTGCGCGAGCTGCCATCGCCCGATCGATGGCGCCGCGCCGCGGGCCGCTGCGACGGCAGGTTCACCTGAGGATCCGATCTGCGTGGCCGGCGCGCCGTTCAGCGTGCTCGACTACGACTCGGTTCGTCGCCATTCGCGTGAAATCGCGTCGGCCGTGCAGCGCCGCGCGATGCCGCCGTGGCTGCCCGAGTCGGGCCACGGCCTGTTCGCCGACGAACGGCGGCTTCGCGACGATCAGATCGCGCTCGTCGCGAAATGGGTCGAGAGCGGCGCGCCCGAGGGGAATCCGGCCGACGTGCCGAAGCCGCCGGCGTTTTCCAGCGGCTGGCAACTCGGTACGCCCGATCTCGTGTTGACGCTGCCGGAGCCGTATGTGCTCCAGCCGGGAACCCGCGACGTGTTCCGCAACTTCGTCATTCCGGTACCGATCACCACGACGCGCTACGTGCGCGCGGTCGAATTCCGCGCCGATAGCCCCCAGGCGCTGCACCACGCGGACCTGGCGATCGATCTCGGGCGCGTGTCGCGCGCGCTCGATCGGGCCGAGCCGGGCCCCGGGTTTTCGGCGATGGACGGCGGTCAGGTGCAGAACGTCTACGGCTGGTCGCCTGGCAAGGTGCCGAAGATGGAGCCGTCCGAGACTGCGTGGACGCTCGATCCCGGTACCGACATCGTCCTGCTGCTCCACATGATTGCTGGCGCCAGGAGCGAAACGGTGCAGCCGATGGTCGGCCTGTTCTTCTCCGACACGCCGCCGACGCGCACGCCGATCAGCGTGAAGCTCGAGGCGAGCGCGATCGCCATTCCCGCCGGCGACTCGAACTATGTCGTGGAGGACAGCTACGTGCTGCCGGTCGACGTCGAGGCCTTGAGCGTGTATCCGCACGCGCACTACCTCGGGAGGGAGATGCGCGGCACGGCGACGCTCCCCGACGGTTCGCAGCAGGAACTTGTGTGGATTCGCCGCTGGGACTTCCGCTGGCAGGACAGGTACTCCTATCGATCGCCCCTGATCCTCCCGAAGGGGACGCGGCTGTCGATGCGGTTCACCTTCGACAACTCCGCGGAGAATCCGGCCAACCGTAACCGTCCGCCGCAGCGCGTGCGGTCGGGACCGCGCTCGACCGACGAGATGGCCCAGCTCTGGCTCGAGGTCGTGCCGCGCCGCGCCGAGGACGCGGCAATCCTCAACGCCGAGTTCGCCCGTCGCTCACTGCTCGCCGGCATCGCGTCGGCGGAGCTGGACGTCCGGCTCGATTCGCACGTGGCCGCCGCGCACAACATGCTCGCAACGAAGTATCTGCAGGCGGGACGCACTGCCGACGCGCAAGCGCAGCTCGAAGAGGCGCTGCGCCTGGATCCCCGCGACGCGGAGGCGCGCAGCAACCTCGGGGTGGTGCTGCAGGCGCAGGGGCGGCTCGCCGAGGGCATGCAGCACCTGCGCACGGCCGTGCGGCTGAAGCCGAAGAACGACGCTGTTCACTTCAATCTCGGGGGCGGCCTGGTCGTGGCGGGGCAGCCCGATGCGGCGATGCGCGAGTTCCGGGCGGCGATCGCGCTCAATCCGGAGAATGCGGACGCGCACTTCAACCTGGGCGTGATGCTGGGGCCGCGCAACCAGTTGGACGAGGCGATTGCGCACCTGCGGCGCGTGGTGGAGATCAACCCGCTCAAGGCCGAGGCGTATCAGAATCTGGCACTGGCCTACGGACTGCAGCGGCGGCTCGACGACGCGATTGCGGCAGCGCAGGCGGCCGTGCGCCTGCAGCCCGATTCAGCCGCGGCGCGGAACCAGTTGCAGCAACTAGTGGCCGCGCGCGGCCGGTGACGGCTGGTGCTCGAGCCCGAGCAGATCGAACGGTTCATCACCGACGGATTCGTACGCATCGACCGCGCGTTCCCACGCGAGCGGGCGGACGCGGCCCGAGCGATCCTCTGGAAGGCGACGGGGTGCAACCCGGACGATCCCGCCACATGGACACCGCCCGTCATCCGCCTGGGCATGTTCACGGAGCCACCGTTCATCGAGGCCGCGAACACCCCACGCCTGCACGCCGCCTTCGACCAGTTGGTCGGCCACGGGCGCTGGCGCCGACCTGCCGCGATGGGGACGTTCCCCGTGCGGTTCCCGTCTCCCGTCGATCCCGGCGACGCTGGTTGGCACATCGACGTCAGCTTCGGCACGGACACGCCGGACTTCATGTCATGGCGCGCCAACATCCACTCGAAGGGTCGCGCCCTCCTGATGCTGTTCCTGTTCTCCAACGTGGGTGAGCACGACGCCCCGACGCGCATTCGGGCCGGGTCGCATGCGGACATCGCGCGGCAGCTTGCGCCCGCGGGAGAACAGGGGCTGACGCTGAGGGAGCTCGCCGCTGACGGCTTCGCGACGAGCGCTCATCGCCCGGCGGTAACTGCCACGGGCGACGCCGGCACCGTGTACCTGTGTCACCCGTTCCTGGTGCACGCGGCGCAGCCGCACCAAGGGAAGCAACCGCGATTCCTCGCCCAGCCGCCGCTGCTACCCGTGGATCCGGACAATCGGCCGCAGGGAGATCTCAATCCCGTCGAGCAGGCGACGGCGCGGGCTCTCGCGCAGATACTCTGAACTTGTTGCTGGCGGGGATTCGTCTGTAGCGCTGGCTATCCCCATTCAGCGGAGCGTGCAGGAATCGCCCGTTGGGTACGCCTGATGAAGTCAAGCATGAGCGACACGGCCGCGGCCGCGTGCGTCTCGAGCAGCTTGTGGCCGGCGTCCAAAACGTGGGCTTCCATCCTCGGCAGCGTCTGCATCCAGGACAGGACCTCGGCGAGCTCAAAGAATGGATCGTGCCGTCCCCAGACCATCAGCGAAGGCGGCTGCCGACGCGCAAGATAGTCGGCGATGGCGTCGAACCGCCCGACGTAGTTCCCATAGTCCCTGATAAGCGCCCGCTGCGTGTCCGTCCGGCCCGGCAAGTTCATCACCCGCCAGTCCTCCTCCCAGATTTCCGGCTGCATGCACGCGACCACGTCCGGCGGAGCACCGGAAGTGTATGTACCGCGCGTCCCTTCGAACGTGAGGTGTGCAGTCGCGGCCGCCTCGTTTTCCGGGGTCGGTTGCGACCAGTAGGCTTGCGTTGCATCCCATTGCGGACCCAGCCCGGTTCGATGAGCATTGGCGTTCTGAACGATGAGGCCCAACACTCGTTCGGGCGACTGCATGGCGACGTGGAAACCCACCGGGGCGCCGTAGTCATGTAGATAAATGAATCGCGGCCCGATCGAGAGCCGGTCCAGTAGCTCCGAGATTGCTTGACCGAAGGCGAAAAACGAAGGCGACTGCAGCACGTCGGACTCGCCAAAGCCAGGCAGATCGGGCGCGACTACGTCGGCGGCCTGCGACAGCTCGGGGATGACATCCCGAAACATCCGCGCCGAGCTCGGAGATCCGTGCAGGAGCAGCACGGCGGGCTTGGCCGCTTCACCTGCCCGGATGAAGGACAACTCCGTGCCGCCCAACAGGCGGAGCCGTTCCCGGGTCGCCGGGCGCATGTCCGGACTCCTCTCCTCGATCGCTGACCGCTCGCAACGTCTACGCAGTGCAAAATTTTACCAGTATGGTTTCTCGTACATCCCACCGTCCCTGTGCTTGACTGCTCGAACGCAAGTCGCGCACGCTCGGCTGCAGCAGGGCGATCAGCGCCAGAGAGAGGGAAGGCGTCATGGGTGAGGGGAAGGTCTGGATCGCCACGATACGCGATCGGAAATCGGTGGTCGATGTGGTCACGCTCGGGTTCAGTTCCGATCCGATGACGCGCTGGACCCTCCCCAACCCGGCGCAGTACCTCGCGGTCATGCCGGAGATAGCCGACGCCTTCGGTGGGAAGGCGTTCGAGCACGGCAGCGTGTACTGCGTGGACGACTTCAGCGGTGCCGCCCTCTGGCTGCCGCCAGGAATCGAACCCGATAGCGAGCGGCTCGGCGCGCTGATTGCCCGGCATGCACCAGCGCCTGTTCTGGAGGACGTGGGCGGGGTGCTCGAGCAGATGGCGGCGTATCATCCGCACGAACCGCATTGGTATCTGCCGCTGATCGCTGTCGATCCGGCGTGTCAGGGCCGCGGACTCGGCGGCGCACTGCTGAAGCGGGCGCTCGCACGGTGCGATGCCGACCGTCTGCCGGCCTATCTCGAGTCCTCCAACCCGCGTAACATCACGCTGTATCAGCGCAACGGGTTCGAGATCCTCGGCCGGATTCAGGCCGGCAGCTCGCCGGTGGTGACGCCGATGCTTCGCACGTCTCGGTGAACGACTCGGTTGTCCGGCGTCGCGAAGACGAGCGAGTCAAGCTCGCCGAGTGGCCAGTCTGCGAGGAAGTGGCTGGGAGGCAGGGATTCGAACCTGCTCCGCACGAGCCGAAGGCGAGTGCGGGCATGAACTAGAACCGAGCCGAGCAGCCGCGAGGAGCGTAGCGTGAAATGGCTGGGAGGCAGGGATTCGAACCCCGATAACGGCGTCCAGAGCGCCGTGTCCTACCGTTGAACGACCTCCCAGTGGTAGGCCGCGGCGCTCAGAGCGCCGCGAACCTCCAATGATATCGGCTGAGCCGCGAAGGTCGCAAGCGGACCTGGGTGGGGGACCTTAAACTTCGGGCAGCGGCATCGGCATCGGCTTCCGGCGTTTGTGGCTCGCCATGCCACCCTTGCGGCCGGCCATCCGGGCCTCTTCGCTGTTCCACTCGTGCGCGGTGCCCTTCATGTGGGCGGCCTTGCCGCCCTTCCGGGCGATCTCGCGCTGCTTTGCCCGATCCATTGAAGCAAATCCGCGATCTTCCTTCGCCATCGTTCACTCCTGGGGACTGTGGACCATGGCGCAGGGGGCGGCGCGCACAGGGGCCTTTAGCACAGCCGTTGTGCAACGTGTATGCCAGAGTTAGAGAGAGGTTTTTCCGAGCGAGAATCGCGGTTAGGCGAGGTTCGAATTCAATCCTGGTAGTCGTTCGATCAAGACTGAATCAAGCTCATGCAGACTGACGGCTCGCAAGAACTGCGGTGAGCCGGGCGAGCCGGGCGAGCGTCCGTTCGCGCCCGAGCAGCACCAGCACTTCGAAGAGACCGGGACTGGCCGTACGTCCGGTGACCGCGACGCGAGTCGCGTGAATCAGCGCGCCGGCCTTCACATTTCGCTCGCTGGCGACGCCTCGCAACGCCGCCTCGGCCGCGCTCTCCGTGAAGGGCTCCACCGTCCGTAGGACGTTCGCCAGCGCCTCGAGATGGTCCGCCAGTCCGGGCACCGAGAGGTGCTTCTCGGCCGCCGGCTCGTACTCCGCCGGCTCGTGCAGCAGCGGCTGGGCTTGCTCGACGAAGTCGGTGAGCCGCTTGGCGCGCGGACGCAACAGCTCCAGCAGGCGTCCAAAAGCCTGCTCGTCAGTCACAACGGGCTGTGTTTCGAGCCCAATGGCGGCGAGCAGCGGACGGACCGCCAGGGCGAGTTCGGCCGTCGTCATCCGGCCAATGTACTGGCCGTTCATCCAGTCGAGCTTCTCGGTGTTGAACACCGCGTTGCCGCCGCTGATGCCTTCGAGCGTAAAGCTCTCGATCAGCTCGGCCCTGGACATCAGCTCGCGGTCGTCTCCGGGCGACCAGCCGAGAAGGGCCAGGAAATTGACCATGGCGGCTGGCAAATAGCCCTGATTCCGGTATTCGGTCACCGATGTCGCGCCGTGGCGCTTGCTCAGACGCTTCTTGTCAGCGCCAAGAATGAGCGGCACGTGTGCGACGCGTGGCACCGGCGACTCGAGCGCCTCGAACAGCAGCACGTGCTTCGGCGTGTTCGAGATGTGGTCGTCGCCGCGGATGATGAGCGTGATGCCCATGTCCACGTCGTCCACCACCACCGAGAGATGGTAGGTGGGATGGCCATCGGACCGGACGATCACGAAATCCTCGATGTTGGCCGAGTCGAATTCAATCGGTCCGTGCACGGCGTCGTCGAACGCAAGGCGGCCCGCCGGCACCTTGAAGCGCACGGCGCGCGGCGCGCCGCTGCCGATGAGCTCCGCCACCCGCGCCGGGTCGAGCGCCAGGCACGCCCGGTCGTACTGCCACGCCTCGCCGCGCGCTTCGGCCTTTTCGCGCTCCTCGCGCAGGCGGTCGGGCGCGCAGAAGCAGTAGTAGGCGCGTCCCTGATCCACGAGGCGTGCCGCCGCCTCGCGGTAGCGGTGCAGACGCCCCGACTGGAAATAGGGCGCGTGTGGCCCGCCGGTTTCCGGGCCTTCGTCCCAGTCGAGGCCGAGCCATCGCAGGCCATCGAGGATGCCGGTCACCATGTCGGCCGACGATCGTTCCACGTCGGTGTCTTCGATCCGCAGCACGAACACGCCGCCGTGGCGCCGTGCGTACAGCCAGTTGAAGAGCGCCGTGCGGGCGCCGCCAACGTGCAGGTAGCCGGTGGGCGACGGGGCGAAGCGGACGCGAGGGACCACGTCCGAATTATTCCACGTGCAGTTCAAACACTCCCCGAAGCCACCTTGACGGTCTTCGGCTTCCTCACCCCAGGCCGGGTGATGCGCTGGTGGCCGCCGGGCCGCTTCCGCTCGCGATAGGGCGGCAGCTCGATCGCCTTGCCGGCCTCGGCCGACTCGTACAGCGCCTGCACGATGCGGACGTCCTGCAGCCCTTCCTCGCCCGACGGCTCGGGCTCGACGTTGCGCTGGATGCAGTCCGAGAAATACAGCAGCTCGGGTGCGAACTGGTCGCGCTTGCCGATGCGCTTGCGCGTGGTCTTCTCTCCGATCGTCAGCTCGTACGACAGCCCTTCGGCGTACTCGTACGCCGGGTCCACGCGCAGCTGTCCCTTGGTGCCGACGATCCGGTAGCTGGCCACGTCGGCGGCATTGAAGCTGGTGACGAACGAGGCCACGCGGCCGCCGTCGAAACGCAGGATGCCGGCGGTCGTCTCGTCTACTTCGGCAAGTTTCCGGCTGCCGCTGTGCACCGAGACGGCCACGACTTCGAGCGGTTCGGCGCGGAAGAGATACCGCGCCGCGTTGATGCAGTAGACGCCGATGTCGTACAGCGTGCCGCCGCCCATCTCGCGCTTCGCGCGAATGTTCCGGTTGCGGACCGTCATCGAGAACGACGAGTTGAAGAAGCGCGGCTCGCCGATGCGGCCGCGGCGCACGAGGTCGACGCCCTTCAGGTTGATCTCTTCGAAGTGGAGGCGATACGCGATCATCAGCTTGACCCGGTGCTCGGCGCAGGCCGCAATCATCCGCTCGCACTCGTCGGCCGTCACCGCCATCGGCTTTTCGCACAGCACGTGCACGCCGGCGCGCGCCGCGCGGATCGTGTATTCGGCGTGCATCGAGTTCGGCAGCGCGATGTATACCGCGTCCACCTGTTCGAGGCACTCCTCGAACTCGTCGTAGGAGTACGTGGCCGCCACGCGGTAGCGGCGCGCGAGCTCGCGGCGCTTGCGCGCGTCGTCGCTCACGAGCGCGACGAGCTTCGAGTTCCGGCGCGCGTGCGCGAACGCCGGCAGCATGGCCACTTGCGCGATGTGGCCAAGCCCGACGACGGCATAGCGGACTGGGCCGTTTCCAGATTTCGGCATTGCTCCTCCGTCAACAGGGGAGGGATGCAATCGCCGTGCACGTGACGCCTGATGAGCGACACTACTAGGATGTCCGACTCGTCAACGCTCTCCGGCGATTCGTCGCGACCGGTCGTGCGGCATCTCACCGCAACCCTGGCCTATCGAGCCGCGAAGGTCTTGCGCGATGTGCCCGCCGGCTTCGGCGCCACCAGCGTCGGCGATGCCACGCGACGGCCGGTGCTCATCGTGGCGCACCTGGCGGACCTGATGGCCTGGGCCATCACGCTGGTTCAGGACAACGTGGCGTGGAAGGCGTCGGGCGGCGACAACTGGGACGACGAGGTCCGGCGGTTTTTCGCCAACCTGGACGCGCTGGACCGCGCGCTGGTGTCCGCGTCGTTCGCCCCGGGCGCCGTGGAGAAGCTGATTCAGGGGCCGCTCGCCGATGCGCTGACGCACGTGGGGCAGCTGGCGATGCTGCGCGGGCTGGCCGGGGCGCCCGTCCGGCCCGAGAGCTACGCCCGCGCGGCGGTCACGATCGGACGTGTTGGGCCGGATCAGGCGCCGTCAGCCGTGGAATTCGACGGGGACGCCAGCGTTCGGGCCTGAACCCCCGGTCCGACCTGTCCCGCCGAAGCCTTGGCGAAGGCGGAGCATTTCGCCGGGCGAATAAGTCCAGTTTGTCGTATGCTTCGCGACCTATGACCACACCGGCAGACCCCCGCGAAACCCTCAAGAGCGCGCCGATGAGCACGCTCCAGATCTTCGTCGTCGCCGTCACGATCGCGCTCAACGCGCTCGACGGTTTCGACGTCATGTCGATCAGCTTCGCGTCGCCGGGAATCGCTACGGAATGGGGCATCAACCGCGCCGCGCTCGGCATCGTCCTGTCGATGGAGCTCATCGGCATGGCGTTCGGGTCGATCCTGCTCGGCGGCCTGGCGGACCGGATCGGCCGCCGCCCCACCATGCTGATGTGCCTGGTCGTCATGACCCTCGGCATGTTCATGGTCACCACCTCGAACGGCGTGCTCGGGAGCATCCTGGCGCCGATCCTCGCGTTGTTCGGACAGAACGTCGACGTGCGGCTTGCCGACCTTTCGGGCTGGCGCGTGGTGACGGGTCTCGGCATCGGCGGCATGCTGGCGGCCATCAACGCGGTGGCGTCTGAATTCTCGAGCGAGAAGCGGAAGCACCTGAACGTCTCGCTGATGTCGATCGGCTACCCGATCGGCGCCGTGCTCGGCGGCCTCGTCGCGGCGGAGCTGCTCGAGACCGGCAATTGGCGCTCGGTGTTCTACTTCGGCTCGGCGGTGACGGCGGTCCTCATCCCGGTCGTGTACTTCGGCGTGCCCGAGTCGGTGCACTGGCTCACGCGCAAGCAGCCGGCGGGCGCGCTCCAGGGGGTCAATCACGCGATGGCCCGCATGGGTCATGCGACCGTGTCGGCGCTGCCGACCATTCCGCCGGAAGCGCGTGGGAAATCGGCCGGCGACATCTTCGGGCCGGCGATGCTCGTCACGACCGCGCTCGTGACGGCGTCCTACTTTTTCCACATCACCACGTTCTACTACCTGATCAAGTGGGTGCCGAAGCTCGTGGTGGACATGGGCTTCGCCGCGTCGTCGGCGGCCGGGGTGCTGGTGTGGGTCAACGTGGGCGGCGCCACCGGCGGCGGGCTGTTCGCGCTGCTCACGCAGCGCTTCAATCTGAAAACGTTGACGATGGGCGTGCTGCTGCTCTCGACCGTGACGATCATCGTCTTCGGATACACGCCAGCCGACCTGCAGCGCCTCTCGATGATCTGCGCGCTCGCCGGCTTCTGCATCAACGCCGGCATCGTCGGCCTGTATGCCATCATCGCGCAGGCCTTCCCGACGCACGTCCGCGCCTCGGGCACCGGCTTCGCGATCGGCGTCGGCCGCGGCGGGTCGGTGCTGGCCCCCATCCTTGCCGGCTTCCTGTTCACCGCCGGCTTCTCGCTGCCATCGGTCTCGTTTGCGATGGCCGCCGGATCCACGCTGGCCGCGTGCACGCTGCTGATGCTCAAGCTCGAATCCGACAAGGCACCGGCGGGAGCCGCCAGGCCGCAGACGGCACGCTGAGCGCCGCGGCGATCCCTGCAGGGTGGTCTCGCCGTGGCCTTGGCGAAGGCGGACCGCCCTCTCCATCGATGAAGCGCAGCGTCGATCGCATCCTCACGACGCACGTCGGAAGCTTGATCCGTCCTCCGAAGCTCCGTGAGATCGGGCTGCGAGAGGCCACCACGGAGGTCGTGCGCCGGCAGGTGCAGGCCGGCATCGACATTCCGAACGACGGCGAATACGGCAAGTCGAGCTGGGCCAATTACGTCCTCGACCGCATGACCGGTTTCGAGTTCCGGCCCGACTCGATCTACGAGCCGGTGTGGCTCGGACGCGATCGCGTGCGCTTTGCCGAGTTCATGAGCACCGAGTTCCCGCGCGGCGCCAAGGGGCTGCCTGGGCATGCCTGCATCGCGCCGATCACATACACCGGGCGTGACGCGATTCGCCGCAACATCGCGGATCTGAAAGACGCGCTGGCGACCGCGGGCGTGGAGGAAGGTTTTCTCACCGCCGTGGCGCCGGCGAGTACGGGCTACGACGCGTCCGACGAGTTCTACCACGACGAGCCCGCGTACGTGTTCGCGATCGCCGAGGCGCTGCGCGAGGAGTACCTCGAGATCGTCAACGCCGGGCTGGTGCTGCAGGTGGACGACGCGGTGCTTGCCAACATGTACGACCACCTCGTCGCGCAGGGCGGCATCGCGGCCTTCCGCCGCTGGGCGGACGTGCGCGTGGAGGCGCTCAACCACGCGCTCCGCGGTATTCCCGAGGACCGCGTCCGCTATCACATCTGCTTCGGCAGCTGGCACGTGCCGCACGTCGCCGACGCGCCGCTCGACGCCATCGTGGACCTGATGCTGAACGTGAACGCCGGCGCCTACTCGATCGAGGCGGCCAACGTGCGCCATGAACACGAGTGGCGCGTGTGGCAGCAGGCCAGGCTGCCGCGAGGGCGGCTGCTCATCCCCGGCGTGGTCACGCACCACACCACCACCGTCGAACATCCGCAGGTCGTCGCCGATCGTCTGATCCGCTTTGCCGGTCTGCTCGGCAAGGAGAACGTGATCGCCGGCACGGACTGCGGTTTTGCGCAGATCGAAGGGCTGCAGCGCGTCCACCCGCAGGTCATGTGGGCCAAGCTCGAAGCGCTGGCCGAGGGCGCACGCCTGGCGTCGAACGCGCTCTGGGGGCGGCAGGCCTGAAACGCCGGCGATCGGCGCGGCTGGCGGTGATAGCATCACCCCCTCCGGCCCGAGGCCCGCATCCTCATCATCGATGACGACACCGCCGTGCGTACGACCGTGCGCCACGTGCTCGAGCGCGCGGGCTACGAGTCGCGCGGCACGTCGCTCGTACGTGGCAGCGGGTCTTCAGACCCGCCGTGAATTTCGCAGATAGAGCTGGCACCACTCGAGCGCCAGGCGAGCCACCCGCTCCAGCGTGCCAGGTTCCTGGAACAGGTGCGTGGCACCCGGCACGATCGTCGTCTGCGAGCGCACGCGCAGCCGCCGCCGCGCCTCCTCGTTCAGTTCGATCACCGATTCGTCGTGTCCGCCCACGATGAGCAGCGTCGGGGCCTCCACGCGCGGCAACGCGTCGCCGGCCAGGTCGGGCCGGCCGCCGCGCGAGATCACCGCGCGCACGCGCGCGGGCCGCGCGGCCGCCGCCATGAGCGCGGCCGCGGCGCCCGTGCTGGCGCCGAAGCAGCCGATCGGCAGCGGCGCCAGCTCGCGCTGGTCGCCGGCCCAGTCGATGGCGGCAATCACGCGCTCGGCCAGACGGTCGATGTCGAAGCGGAACTGCCCGGTGTACTGATCGACGGCCTCCTCTTCGCGCGTCAGCAGGTCGAGCAGCAGCGTCGCGAACCCGCCCTCGACGAGGACGTCGGCCACGGTCCGGTTACGGCGGCTGAAGCGGCTGCTGCCGCTGCCGTGCGCGAAGATGACGAGACCGGCCGCGGCTTCGGGCAGCACGAGATCGCCATCGATCACGATCTCTCGCGCCTGAATCCGAACCGCCGACGTAGGCGGACTGTCTGCGGCGTTCATGACGTCACCCTCCAGTGGCGCAGGTGCAGAGTCGGGAGCCGATACTTCTTCGAGATGCAATGCGGGTGCCCGTGGTAGAAGATGGCCTTATGGCAGGCTCGGCGCGTCAGCTCATCTCACGAGCGACGACGCGCGCCCTTACCGCAGGCCGGCTCGGCGATGGGCGCGACCCGCGACTGCTCGAGATCGGGCAGCTCGTCACCAGCCCGGAGACTCAGCTTCAGTACCGCGTCGAGCGCTTCATCGGCAGCGGCGGCTTCGGCCAGGCGTTCCTGGCACGGCGTCTCGGGCGTTCGGCAACGGTGCCCGAGCTGGTCTGCATCAAGGCCAGCCGGCGCATCGACGGCTGGCTCCGCGAGGCCTACTTCGGCCAGCTGCTCGATGGGCACGAGCGCGCCATCCGAGTCTTCGATACTTTTCCTCTCGGCAGTTCCGGGGGCGGTTTCGTCTACTGCCTGGTCCTCGAGTACGCCCGTCATGGCGACCTGAGCGCCTTCCTGAAGCGCGGCGAGCGCGGGTGGACCGAGACGGTCGTGCGGCGTGAAATCGCCGGCATCCTCGACGTGCTGGGCCGGCTGCATCGCGGCCAGATGCTGCACCGCGACCTCACGCCGATGAACGTGTTCGTGTGCGACGACCGCCGGCTCAAGCTGGGCGACTTCGGCATCACGCGGCAGCAGAGCGATCAGCGCGGCATCACGGCGCGCACCATGAACGCCATGACCGCGCCGAGCGAGCTGCTGGAGCGCGCGGCGCCGAAATGGCAGGCGCGCGACGACGTCTATCAGGTGGGGCAGCTGCTGGCCATGCTCGTGCGCGGCAACGCCAGCTCGCGCGTCCGCACCGCCGACGTGCGGGCGCTGTCGTGCAGCGACCACCTGAAGGAAATCGTTTACCGCTGCATCGGCGAGCGCCGCAAGCGCTACGAGGACGCCCAGGAACTGATCGACGCGCTGCGCACGCGTCCGGCGCCGCTCAGGACGGGCGTGCTCAAATCGCTGAAGAGCGTCCACGTGGCGTTCACCGGCATCTTGAGCCGCACCCGCGCCGAGGCAGTGAAGGCGGCCAAACGGGCGGGCGCGATCGTCCACGGGTCGCCCTCGTCGAGGACCACGGTCGTCGTGCGCGGGCGGCCGAACCCGCTGCAGGCGGCCGGACGCGAGGGCGGGCTGAAGCTGATGGAAATCAAGCGGCTGCGCGAAAAGGGGCATCGCATCACGCTGCTCAGCGAAGCGCGGTTCTGGCGGCTCGCCGGCCGCCGATGAGCGTCCCGTTCCAGATGCGCCTGGCCGGCGCGGCCGATGCCGAGGCGGTGGCCGCACTGCACGCCGACAGCTGGCGGCGCACCTACCGCGGCATGATGCCGGATGCGTTCCTGGACGGCGGCGCGCTCGAGGATCGCCGCCGGGTGTGGCACGAGCGTCTGGCCACTGCCGATCGCGCTGCCAATCCAGATCGCCTCGTGATGGTGGCCCACGAGGCCCCGCGAATCATCGGCTTCATCTGCGTCTTCGCGCGTGAGGACGCGGGGTGGGGCGCCTACATCGACAACCTGCACGTCGTCCACGATCGGAAGGGCCGTGGCCTTGGCCGCGTGCTCATGCGCGGCGCCGCGGAGTGGATCTGCGCCACGCAGCCGGGCGCTGGTGTCTACTTGTGGGTGATGGAGGCGAACACCGAGGCCCGCGCGTTCTACGACCGGCTCGGCGCGCGCAACGTGGAAACCGTGGAGATGACGGATCCGGGCGGCGGCCACGCGCCCAACTGCCGCTACGTGTGGCCGGACGCGAGGACGTTGTTATGAGCGGCCGGCCGCGCGCCGCCGTGTCCTGGAGCGGCGGCAAGGACAGTTGCGCCGCGTTCGAGCGGTCGCGCGAGGCGTTCGACATCGTGGCCGCGCTGACGATGGTTGACCTCGACGGCACCCGCAGCCGGTCGCACGGGATTCGCACCGAGCTGCTGCTGGCGCAGAGCGCGGCGCTTGGGCTGCGGCACGTCATGCGCCCCTGCGACTGGAGCACCTACGAGCTGGAGTTCGAGAACGGCCTGCGGGAGCTGAAGGCGGACGGCGTGACCCACGTGGTCTATGGTGACCTCATGTACCCGGAGCATCGCGCCTGGGCGGAACGGCTGTCGGAGAACGCGGGGCTCGTGGCCGTGGAGCCGCTGTTTGGCATGCCCACGTTGGAGCTGGCCCGCGGCTTCGTCCGCAGCGGCGGGCGCGCCACCATGGTCGCCGTCAACGCCTCGAAGCTCGACGCCACATGGCTCGGGACCGAGCTCTCGGACGAGGCGATCGATCGGCTGGTGACTCTGGGGGTTGATCCGTGCGGGGAGAACGGCGAGTACCACACGTTCGTGACTGACAGCCCGAGCTTCGCGCACCCGGTGGCCGTTCGGGCGGGTGAGACGGTGCAGGTCCGCGGCTATTGGGCCGTGGACCTGGTGCCTACGGTCTGAACGTCAGAGCTGCCACTCGCACTGCCGCGGCGGCTGCGGCAGCTCGTCGCCCGAGCGCCCCACGCGGCCGTCGGCCACTTCCATCTGCGCCATCGTGGCCGCGCTGTGGTCGCCGACGCAACGCGGCGTGCATCCCGACAGCAGCTGCTTGGCGCGCAGCGACGCGATCACCACGAACTCGTAGGGGTTGGTGTTCTTGTGGATGTTGACCATGGTTCCTCTCTCAGGTGGCCATGGTGAGGAACCGGCAGGATTGCGGGCGGCTCAGGACGGCAGCCAGACCATAACACGTCACGGCTGCCGCCGTCGCCCGCGAGGCCTGAATCGCCCGGAATTCGCCCCGCCGCCAGCGGCACGTGCCCCCGCGGGCCCGCCGCCGTGCGCCGAACCGCTCCGGGGCCGCGCCGGCTGTCCGCCGCCGCCGCGCCGGGCCGCGTTCGCCGCCCCGCGCTGCCGCTCGAGCGCCTTGCGCTGGCGGATTTCCGCGATCCGCTGCGCACGCGGCAATTCGAGCTGGGCCGCGGAAGCTTTGTAGTCGAAGTCGGGCAGCGTCACGCGCGGCAGGCTCTGTTTGACCGCGCGCTCGATCGCCCGCAGGTCGGTCTCTTCATCCGGCGCCACGAACGTGAACGCCTCGCCGGTGAGCTCGGCGCGCCCGGTGCGCCCCACGCGATGGATGTAGTCCTCGGGTGCCGCCGGGACGTCGAAGTTGATGACGTGGCTCAACGCCTCGACGTCGATGCCGCGCGCGGCGATGTCGGTGGCGACGAGCACGGGGAAGCGCCCGCTCTTGAAGCCGGCGAGCGCCTGCGTGCGCTGGCTCTGAGAACGGTTGCCGTGAATGCGCTCGGCGGAGACGCTGCTCCGTACGAGGTGCTCGGCCAGCTTGTTGGCGCGGTGCTTCGTGCGCGTGAAGACGAGCGCCTGCTTCATCAGCCCACGGCGCAGCAGCTCCACCAGCAGCGACGCCTTGAGGTGCTGCGGTACCGGATAGGCCGCCTGCGTGATGCCCACCGCCGGCGCCGCCTGGCGCTGCAGGGCCACCGTGGCCGGGTTCTTCAGGATGTTCGTGGCCAGCTGTCCGATGGCCGGCGGCATCGTGGCGGAGAAGAACAGTGTCTGTCGCTTCGACGGAATCTGGCGAAGGATGCGCGTGATGTCCGGCAGGAAGCCCATGTCCAGCATCCGGTCCGCTTCGTCGAGCACCAGGAACTCGAGCCCGCCCAGCTTCGCATACGGCCGGCTCATGTGATCGAGCAGGCGTCCGGGCGTGGCGACGATGACGTCGCTGCCGGCCCTGAGCGCGTGTTCCTGCGGGCCCATGCTGACGCCGCCGTAGACCGACGCGGCCGTGATCGGCGTGTGCGTCGCGAGCGCGTTGCACTCCTCGAGAATCTGCGCGGCGAGCTCGCGCGTGGGCGTGAGGATCAGCGCGCGCGTCGTGCGGCGCGGCTTGGTCATCAGCTGATGCAGGATCGGCAGCAGGAAGGCGACGGTCTTGCCGCTGCCGGTCTGCGCGCAGGCGAGCAGATCACGGCCGCCCATGGCAGCGGGGATCGTCTCGGACTGGATTGGCGTCGGCCGGGTGAAGCCAAGGTCCCGGATCCCCTTGAGGAGATCCGGGTGTACGTGAAAAGAAGTGAACGGCAATGGGAGCGCTGCGATTACCAGCGCGATTCGCGGCGCTGACGGCCGAAGCCGCCGCCGTTACCGCCGCCGCCGCCGTTGCCGCGCGGCGCCATCGGCTTGGCCTCGTTGACGGTGAGGTTGCGCCCGCCGTAGGCGTGACGGTCGAGCTCCTTGATGGCGCGCTGCGCGCTCTCGCCGTCGCTCATCTCGACGAACGCGAAGCCGCGGGCCTGGCCCGTGGCGCGGTCGCGGACGATGTTGACAGTGGAGACCTGACCCGATCCTTCGAACAGCGCCTGCAGATCCGACTCGGTGGTTTCGTACGGAAGGTTCCCGACATAGAGCTTGGTGCTCATGTGTTGACTACTCCTGCATCTCGACGATGCGGGTTGCTCTGATAGGCAGGCTCGAGCGGAGTGCTCGACGACAAGGCGCAGGAGAGGCGAGAAACTCGGATCTGATGCGAAAGGCCGGAAAGCGCAGCTGTCAGAAAGGCAAATTCAGTGTACACGACCGTTCAGGGAACGCCAAATTGGAGCCGGACCCACGCATCGGTGGGTCCGGCGCGGGCCGTTCAGAGGGACTTGAGGTATTCGGTCAGGTCAGCCTTCTGATCGGGGGTCAGATTGAGGCCAAACAGCGCGTCGTAGTGATTGACCACCGCCGGGAGGTCCGGCGCGCTTCCGTCGTGGAAGTACGGGGGATGCTGCAGCAGACCTCGCAACGGCGTCGTCCGGTACTTGCCCGTGGCGGATCTGGCGGCGTACGCGGGGTCCATGCCGACCTCGGCGGGATCGTGGAGGAATGGCACTCCTCGATTGGGGCGGCTCACAACGTCGGTCAACGTCCGGCCTTGGTGGCAGCTGGAGCACTGCGCTTCGTTGCGGAACAGGCGTTTGCCGCGACTGACCGCGGCTTCATCCAGGCTGCCCTTTGCGAGCTTGGGAACCCGAAGACCCAGCTGGTATTTCAGAAGGGCGCGCAACTTCGGCGTGACGAGATCCGGCGTCTGGCTGATGAACAGCCCGATCCGCGGATCGCTGAAGTTGCCCTGGCCGCCCATCTGACCCACGCCGACGTAGCTGTTCCAGTACGAGATCGGACCATCGCCCGTGAACGTTTCGAACTCGACGCCCTTCAACCCGTAAATCGGCGGAATCACGATCGGCAGCGACGGGCTGTTGAGCGGGATGAGGTTCGTGCCGTCGAACGCGTGATGGCGCGGGTCGTACTTGCCGGGTCCCCAGGCGCGGAACTCGGTCTTCGTCGCCTCGTCCAGCGCCGGCGAGAGCGCGACAATGGCCCCGACGTTGAGGTCTGTGTTCGCCCAGCCGTCGAGCCGCTTGCCAATACCCGGCGCAAACGAGTCGTCCACGGACGAGTGGCACAGCGCGCAGGTCACTCCTACTCGCGTGAGCTGACCGTCGTTGACGGTTCCCTTCACGCCGACGACGGCATTCAGGCGTATCAACTCGACGGTGACCGCTGGATCCGTCAGCTTGATGTCTCCAGATCGCACGCCCGCCACAACCTCGGCGGGGAGGGCATCGGCGTCCACTTTCAAGCCGACGGCCAGCGCGGTCAGCGGATCGACGGTCGGGATGACCTCGTGCATCCGCAACACGTCGGTCCAGAACTGCTCGTCGCCAAACGTGTCGAATCGAAAGATGGCTCGTCCGTCCTTGTTTTGAACGTCAAGCTCTTGCCGGGACGCGGCGAGCCCGATGACGGAGACGAAGACGATCGAAGCAGCACCGATGAGTCGCATGACCACTCCTTTCTTGATTGGAGTGACGCGCGCCTCAAAGGTGACAGCGGGACTGGCTCATGCGGCCGGCGGATCCGTGCGTTCGATCCGCGCGAGCACCTCGCCTACGACACGGTCGCACCGTGGACGATAGAAGCGAAACGCCTCCGGTGCGGTGGCGCCGGTTCGTTCCAACAGCACCCGTCGCAACGCGGCGCGTCCACGCGAGAGGCGCGTCTTCACGACGTCCTCGGAGACGCCGAGACACTGTGCGACTTCGAGCGTGCTCATCCCTTCGACCTCTCGAAGCACGAAGACTTCGCGCATGCCGTTCGGCAGGAGGTCGATCGCGGATTCCAGCAGGCCGCGCAGTTCGCCGGCAAACGCCTGCCGCTCCGGGTTTTCCGAGGGGTCCACGGACATGAGGGGATCGACCTTCGAGGGGGCGTCGTCGAAGGTTTCGTAGCGGCCGTTGCGGCGGACGCGCGCCAACGCTTCGTTGATCGCGATGCGAGTGAGCCAGGTGGAGAAGAGCGCCGAGCCGTTGAACTGCGCGAGATGCGTGAAGGCGTTGAGGTATGCCTGCTGCATCACGTCCTCGGCCTCGTCCTCGTCTCGCACGATCGCGCGGGCCGCCCGGTAGACGCGCTCGTTGTACCGCCGCATGAGCAGCTCGAACATGGCCGTGTTGCCGGCGAGGACGTCGCGAACGATCTGTTCGTCGGGATGATCGCTGCCGTCGGGCAGACCCGCTGAGCTCGTTCCGGTCAGCATGGGCAAGTAACTCCAGTATAGAGAGTAGCGAGCGGCCCAAAGGTGACATCGTCCGGGAGGCCGTATCCTCCAGGCGGTCTTCCGGTAATAGTCAGCGAGCCCCGTGACCGACGCCGAGTTCCAGGCCGCCTTCGAGCAGCACAAGGATGCTGTCTACCGGTTTGCCTGGCGCATGTCCGGCTCGGCAGCCGCCGCGGAGGACATCACTCAGGACGTGTTCGTGGGGCTGTTGCGGCATCCGGATCGCTTCGATCCGGGCCGCGGGACGCTGCGCGCCCTCCTGCTGGGGATCGCCCGGAACCTCGCGCTCAAACGCTGGCGGAAAGAGCATCGGCTCGAGCCGCTGGACGAGGAGGCGATGGCCGCGGAGCCCGTTGACCTCGGGCGCGGTGAGGTTGGCGACATGGTCGGCCGTGCTGTGGGCGCGCTGGGGCCGCTCCAACGCGAAGTGGTGATCCTTGCCGAGTACGAAGGGCTGACGCTCGCCGAGATCGCGCGAGCCGTGGACGCGGATGTCGGCACGGTGAAGTCGCGGCTCCACCGCGCACGCGAGAACCTGCGCCGCACGCTGGCGCCGCTGCGCAGCGGGCAGCCGACCACCACCTGAGGAACGTATGGACGACCGAGAACTGAATCGACTGCTGCGCGAATGGAAGGCGCCGGATGCACCGCCGGGTTTGCGTCCTCGTCCCGCGCAGCCGTCGTGGCTGCGCTGGCTGGTCGGCGGCACGATTCGCGTGCCCGTGCCCGTCGCGTTCGCCGCGGTGGTGCTGGCTGCGTTGTGGATCGGCTCGACGCGCGCCGAACCGATCGCGACGCCTCAAACGTCCGGACAGCCCCGGCGATCCGGCGAGATTGCGCGGTATGCGTTGACGGGCCGTCTCGAAGGGTTCGACGCCGTGCTCGTGGAGCTGAACTTCCAGCCCGGTGTGAAGACGCCCGAGCACCGGCATCCCGGCGCCATCCTCGGCTACGTCCTGGATGGGCAGATGCGGACCGCCATCAATCACGAGCCCGACCAGATCGTGCCGGCGGGCGGCACCTTCTTCGAACCGCACGGCGCGCTTCATACGGCGTTCACTTCCGCGAATCCCGATGAGCCCGTACGCGCGGTGGCGTTTCTGGTGGTCCCCAACGGCAGCCGGCTGACGGAGCCGGCCAGGGCGCAGTCCCCACCACAGGGGACACCGATGCCCTACGTCGCGATCCACGAGCCAGAGTTCGTGGCGGCATCGGAGGCGACGTTTCTCGAGGACGACGACATCCTGCTCGGCGTCGCCAGCGGCAAGGTCGCGAAAGCGTACCCGGCCGCCGACCTCGCACAGCATGGCGCCGTGTCCGACCGGTTTCCGGACGCGCCGATCTCGGTCACCTGGTGCGGCGTGTGTAACACCGGAATCGTGTTTCGCGCCGACGTGAAGGGGCGCACGCTGCACTTCCAATACGACCGGATGGTGGCCGCCAACGAAGTGCAGAAGGACGCGGAGACCGGCAGCAGCTGGCAGCAGGCCACCGGCGAAGCAATCGACGGTCCCCTCAAGGGCACGCGCCTGACGCTTTATCCGTCGGTGCGCACCACGTGGGCCGAGTGGCGCAAGCGGTATCCCCACACGCTGGTGCTCAAGCCGATGCCGGGATACGCGGAGCGGATGGCCGATCGGAGCCGGCGCATCAAGGCGAACACGCGGGTTGCTCCCGAGGGGGCGCCCAACGGCGCGCTCGCCGTCGATCCGCGGTTGCCGGCGCGCGAAACGGTGGCCGGACTCGAAGTGGGTCGCGACAGCGTGGCGTACCCCTTCTCGGCGCTCCGCATTGCGCGCGTCGTCAACGACCGCGTGGGCGGACAGCCGATCGTCATCGTCCATCAGCCGTCGTCCGATACGACGACGGCATTCGACGCGCGCGCGAAAGGGAAGGCGCTGACGTTTCAGGCGGCGAACGACGACGCCAGCTCCATCATCGATCGCGAGACGCGCTCGACATGGAACGCGTACGGGCTCGCGCTCGACGGGCCGCTGAAGGGGACACAACTCAAGCAGGTGATGCTCGTGCCGCAGTTCTGGTTCGCCTGGTCGCAGTTTCGCCCGGGCACTCGTGTCTTCACGCCACGCTGAGAAAAGAGGCAACCATGCAGGATCGACGCACGTTCCTCGGCATCGCGGCAGCGACGTTGCTGCCGATCGGCATCGACGCCCAGGCCCCCGCGCGGCGGGCCCCGGCCGAACTGGCGCGGCACGCGCTGACCGGCCCCCTCGAGGCGTTCGAGGTGGTGCTCGTGGAGCTGAACATCCCGCCCGGCGGCGGCTCGAGCGCGGGGCACCGTCATCCAGGGCCCGTCCTCGGCTACGTCGTCGAGGGGCAGATGCGGTTTGCCATCAACAACGAGTCGGAGAAGGTGCTGCCGGTGGGCGGCACGTTCTTCGAGCCGTCTGGCGCCGTGCACACCACCAACGGCTCGGCGAGGACCGACGGACCGACGCGCGCGGTGGTCTTCATGCTCGTGCCGAAAGGCAGCCCGCTCACGGCGCCCGCCTGAGTAAAATCTCCGGCGGCTATGTCACGCGCGGACTCCGACGCGCTCGTCCGCATTCGCCGCGCGTCCGTCGATGACGCCGCGGCGATTGCCAGGATTCTGCAGGTCGTGGCCGCGGAACGCGTCCATTCCGCGATCGACCGCCCGTGGCCTGTCGAGGAGCAGCGGGCCTACTTGGCGTCTTTGTCCGACCGCGAGGTGTTTCATGTCGCCGTCGCCGGCGATGCCGTCGTCGGCTATCAGAGCCTCGACCGCTATTCCTCCGTTCTGCCGTCGATGGCGCACGTCGGACAGCTGGGTACGTTTCTCCTGCCGGACTGGAGGGGGCGCGGCGTCGGGCGCGCGCTGTTTGCTTCCACGGCGGGGTTCGCGGCCGCCGCGGGCTACCGGAAGCTGGTCATCCAGGTCCGCGGCTCGAACGCAGCGGCGCAGCGGTTCTACGGGCGGCTCGGCTTCGTCGAATGCGGCCGGCTTCGGGCGCAGGTGGTCATCGACGGCCGCCCGGACGACGAGGTCGTGATGGAGTACTTCCTCTAAGGCTCCGCTGGTTTCCCGAGCCCAAGGCTCTTCGGCCTCTTGCTTTGGGAGTTGCGCAGGAGTGCCATACTAGGAAATCGAAGAAGGAAGGCTCGGCCATGAAGAAATCCAAGGCGATCCGTTTGGTACTGCTTGGCAGCACCGGCTTGTCGCTCGCCGGCTGCGACCAGTCACCACCGTCCGACGCGACGTTCTTCGCCAACGTCGAAGACTGCATCGCGGTGAAAGGCGAGTCGACATGTCGGGATGGCTTCGCTCAAAGCGAGCAGGCCTTCGCCGCCGAGGCGCC
>DASRPM010000013.1:0-23905 GCA_035646375.1 Vicinamibacterales bacterium | reverse complement strand
ACGACCTCGGCGGCGATGCCGTTCATCATCTGCGCCACGCGCTGATCCGCCTCGGGCGACGACGTGAAGGGCGGATGCAGGCGCGGATCCGCCGCGCGCGCTTCCCAGCCGATCCGCGTCAGCAGATTCAGCATCTGCGTCTGGTGGGAGAACACGAGCAGCGCGCCGATGTCGCTGGTGGCCGCGCGATACCCGTCAGGCTCGAAGAGTCCCTCCGCGCTGCGCAGATCGCGCCGGCGCGCGGGATCGAGCGCCGGAATCGCGTTGCCGCGGTGACCGGCCCCACCGGCGCCGCCCGTCACGAGCCAGCCGCCCCAGCGCTCCGCCAGCGGCGTGCGGTGGTCCATGGCGACGGCGCGCATCAGGCTGCCTGGACCCGATTCGGTCGTGCTGAACATCAGCAGCCCCGGCACACCCAGCGTGTCGGAAGTGACATGGCAGCCCAGACAGATGAACGCCCGACGGAACTGCGGCGGTGCGCCGTCCGCGGCCGGCTTTTGATCGAGCGTGTAGAAGACGGTGCCCTGCGTCGCGTCGTGCGCCGCCACTTCGATGACGTCGCCGTCGCGCACCCAGCCGAGCGCCGCACGGTCGTTGAAGAACAGCGCGCGAGGGTTCGCCGGACCGATGCGCGCGGCCTGCAGGCTGGTCTGGGAGAACAGCAGCAGCTGCGAGCCCACGGGGATGCGCAACGCGTCGAGCGCCGACTGGAGGTAGCCGCTGCGCCCGTCGAAGCGCAGCCGCGCGCTGCCATCCGCGAGCCTCGCATTGAGGTCTGCCACGACGTTGCTGACAGCCCCCTTCGTGTACGCGATCGCCTGGTCCTCCATCGATCCCTGGAAGATCCCGCCGCGCTGCGCGGCGGAGCTCGACGCCCAGGCGAGCGCCGCCAGGCCGGCGGCGCCCAGCGTCAGGAACGTGCGCAATCGCATCGCGATCATTGTAGGGGCACATCTTTAGATGTGCCCGACCAGGATCTCTAGAACAAATAGTCGATGCCGATCGACGGCGTCACGCGATCGCGCAGGCCGCTCGTGGTGAACGGGAACAGGAGGTTGGCGCTCACGAGCAGCGTGCGCCACGGGTTGAAGCGCAGCCCCGCCGCACCCAGATAGAGATTCAGGTTTCCGTCCACGAACTCGAGCTCGTTGACGGTCACCGTTTGCGTGGCCACCGGCGTCGGTGGCCTGGCGCCGCCACCGCCGCCACCACCGCCGCCGCCGGCGCCGGCGCCGGACAGGGCGTATTCAAACGTCTTCTCCCCCATCCGCATCCGCCCTGTGCCAAGCAGCGTGCGGCTGAGCACGTCGAAAGACATCGTCATGCGCGGCGTCACGGCCGCGTCCACACCGGCCGTGGCCATGACCTCGTCGTGCAGCTGCACGTTCGGCAGCGCGCCGCGGCTCGCGAACGTGTAGCCGACGTTGAGGTGCGGCGATACGCGCGCGCGATCGAGCGACACGATCCCCATGAACTTCGCCTGCACGCCGCCGGTGCCGAGCAGGTTGGTCTCGTCGCCGGTCGGGAGCCGCGTCTCGACCGCGGCGGCCACGCCGACCTTGGGCACCGGCATCCGATACTTGGCCCGCAGCACGATGTCGCCGAGCCCCGCCGCCGTGCCGCCCAGGCTGAATGTCTGTTCGTCCGGGTTGGCGCCCTCGAAGATGTGCACCTCCGGCTCGAGGGCCGTGGCCAGCCGGATGATGCGGGCATGGACGTCGGCGTCGAGCTTCACGCGCACGAACGGGACGGTGAGGCCGATGTCGAACCGGTCGGTGAAGCCATAGGTGGCCACCACGGTGGAGGTGTCGCTCACGAGCTGCAGCCGGAGCCCGGCCTCGATCAAGTCGCCCTCGAACGGCGGCGTGAGGCGGCTCTGATCGGGAATCGATTGTTCCGCGATGCCGCGACTGCAGCACTCGGTGTGCTGGACGTAGAACACGATGTCGCGCTGTTTCAGGCTCAGCCCTTCGAACGTGTCGTAGTTGGCGTGCTGGAAGCCGAAACCGACGCTCGCCTTGCCGCGGCCGGTGGTGAGCGCGCGCTCGGCGAACGACGGCCCGAAGCTGCTGCTGCTGCGGGTCAGGCTGCCGACCGCCGGGTCGAAGACGTAGGTGAAGCCGCCGCCGGGCGTGCCGACGGGATAGTTGGAGAGCAGCGTCAGCACCGCTTCGTTCACCTGGCTCGGCACTCGCAGTTGATCGCCGCCAGGCTGGAAGTGGGCGATGTGCGTCGGCTGGTCGGGCAGGTGCGACGGTTCGAGGCGGATGGTGTTCCCGAGCAGTTCCGGCAGGACCTGCGCGAGCGGTATCTGTTGAGCCAGCCCAGCCGTTGGAACGAGCCAGGCGAGAAGGGCGAGCGCGCCGTGAAGAGGGACCCGTGTCGACATCGCAAGAGATTGCATCACACTCTTAACGATGACGCGATCCAAAGCGAACGCCGGAACCTGTCTCGTCCGTCAGTCGACGTAGGCCTTGAGCAGATCGAACAGGTAGTCGCGGCCGACATACACCGCGCGCGCCTCGATCCGTTCATTGAGGCCATGGGCGCCGTTGCCGTCCGGATCGCCCCAGATGCCGGGCACGCCATAGGTCGGAATTCCCACCGCACCAAGGAACGTCGCGTCGGTGTAGCCATTGGCCATCGCCGGAATCACCGGGATGCCGGGCCAGTACTTCGCCGCCAGCTTCTGCATCGGACCGATGACGTGTTCGGCGAGCCGCGGCGCGTGCGGTGACGGGCGCACCGGCGGCAGCGCCGTCACCGTGACGCCGGGATCGCCAATGACTCGTGCGAGCTCGCGGCCGACCTCCGCGATCGCATGGCCGGGGAAGATCCGGCAGTTGACGTTGGCGCCCGCACGCTGCGGCAGCGCGTTGGGCGCATGACCGGCGTCGAGCAGCGTCGCCACGCAGGTCGTGCGCAGGTTGGAGTGCAGGAAGCGGTCGCGATTGACGATCGCCTCCGCCTTGGCGTCGCGCGGGTTCGCGGCCAGCGCCACCATGGCCTTGCCGATGGCGTCGGCCCTGACGGCGCCGGCGTCCCTGAAGTAGCGCCGCGTCGTGTCGTTCATTTCGAGCGGAAACTCGTGCTCGTCGATCTTCACGAGCGCCCGCGCCAGCTGGTAGATGGCGTTGTCGCGCACCGGCACCGAGCTGTGCCCGCCGGGATTCCGCGTTTCCACGCGGAAGTTGGCGAACGTCTTCTCGCCGATCTGGACCTGCTGGCCGATCACCTTCCCCTTGCCGTCGGTGTCGCCGCCACCGCCTTCGTTGAGCGCGAACTCGGCGTCGATCAGGTCGCGGCGATTCGCCGCCAGCCATTCGACGCCGTTGAAGGCACCGTTGGTCTCCTCGCCGCAGGTGAGCGCCATCTTGACCGTGCGCGCGGGCCGGTAGCCTTGCGCCTTGAAGCGAATAAGCGCGTCGACCCAGATGGCGACCAGCGCCTTCGTATCGGCGGTGCCGCGTGCGTAGAAGTAGCCTTTCTCCTCGACCAGCGTGAACGGGTCGCGTTCCCAGTCCTCGCGCTTCGCTTCGACGACGTCGAGATGCGCGATGACGAGGATCGGCCTGGCGGTGGAAGACGTGCCCGGATAGACCGCGACGAGCCCGCCCTCTTTCGGATGATCGGGGGTGGCGAACAGCGTGAGCTGGCTGTCGGCGAAGCCGGCCGCCTTGAGCCGCGCCGCCATGCGTTCGGCCGCGAGCGTGCAGCTGCCCGACGAGAGCGTCGTGTTGGTCTCGACCAGCTCTTCGAACAGCTCACGGAACGCGGTCTGGTCGGGACGGAGTGGTGCGGAGACCTGCGCCTGTGCGACGCCGGCGAGAGCGCACAGCAGGACGGTCGCGGCAGGTTTCAGTGACACAGGCATCGTCAGTCCTTACACATAGGAGAGGTCTTGGTCCAACGCCAGCTTGCTTCGCACGTAAGTGCCGGTGCCGTGAGCGACCAACTGCGAGTCGCTGTCGAAGAGCTGGGCTTCTACGACGAACTGCCGTCCGCCAGAATGCAGCACCTTGCCGCGCGCGGTCAGCGCGCCCGATGCGACCGGTCGAAGGAGATAGAGCGTGAAACTGGCGGTGAGCAGCATGACGTCGTTGACCAGGGAGTTGGCGGCGAAGAAGCCCGCATCGTCGAGCAGCTTGAAGTAGACGGAGCCGTGGACGGCTGCCGCGGCGTGAAAGAAGTCGGACCGGACATCGATCTTGATCTCGGCGACTCCCGCACCAATCGAGATCGTCGGTCTGTAGTAGACGTTGGTGGGAGCGGCAATGTAAAGGCGCTCGAGCTTCCGGTAGTGTTCTTCGAGGTCGTTCATTTCAGGCCGTCAGCGCCCTTGGATCAACTCGCCACACGTGATGCGATGTCCGTCCGGTGTGCGAAGACCAAATTCCCGGAGGCCCCAAGGCTTGTCCGCGGGTTCGGACGTCACGAGTGCCCCTCGGCCGACCACTTCCCGGTAGAACTGATCCACTCCCTCGACGTTCCAGTACGCGAAGTACGAGTGGTCGCCTAGATCGCTGGCCGGTTTCTCGTTCGGGCATTCGCCGAGCATCACCCTGAAATTATCCCGCGTCAGAAAGCTCCAACCTTCTGCATCGATCGGATCCTGGCTGAAGCCGAGAACGTCCGTGTAGTATCGGGTCGACGCCTTCAAGTCGCGTACTGCGAGAACGCATCGGGAATTGACAATACGAGCCACGTTCTTGCCCTCCACACGGCGAGCTGTCAGCCACCTTACCTGAGCCCGGCCTGCTCCATGACCCGCAGCAGGTTTCCACCGAGGATCTTCGTGACGTCGCGCTCCGAGTAGCCCCGTTTCAGCAGCTCGCCGGTGATCTTCGGGAGCTTCGAGGCATCCTCCATCCCCAGGGGCATGATCGCGCCATCGAAGTCCGACCCCAGTCCCACGTGATCGATTCCGGCGACCTTCACCACGTGTTCGATGTGATCGACGATTTCGACCCAGGTGACGACGGGCATCTGACCCTTACTCATCGCTTCGTGGTAGATCCGACTCCAGTCGAGGAGCAGGCAGACCTGGTCCTTGCCGCACTGCTTCGCTGCCCCATCCAACTGCGCCTGCACGGCGGCAGGAGGCTTGGCCGTCCGAAACGCTTCGCTGAGGAACTCCACGTGGTAGTTGATCATGACCACGCCGCCGTTCTTGGCAAGCGCGCGCAGCATGTCATCGGTCAGGTTGCGTGGGCTGTTTGAGATGGCGCGAGAGGACGAATGCGACGCGATCACGGGAGCCGCGGTCACCTCGAGGGTGTCGTAGAACGTCTTGTCCGAGACGTGCGAGACGTCGACCATGACGCCGAGGCGATTGAGCTCGCGCACGACCTCCTTGCCAAACGGCGTGAGACCGTTGTGCGCCGGCGTGTCGCCGGACGAGTCCGCCCAGGTCGTGTTGCGACTGTGGGTCAGGGTCAGGTACCGGACGCCGAGCGCGGCGTAGGTGCGCAGCACACCCAGATCGGCATCGATCATGTGTCCGCCTTCCATGCCCATCAGCGCAGCGATCTTGCGCTCCGCCACCGCGCGCCTGACATCCGCCACGGACGTGGCCAGCATCAGGTCTCGCGGGTGGGCGCGGACAGCCTCCCGCACCTTGTCGATCTGCTGGAGCGCCCGCTTCACAGCTGGCGGACCGGTAACGTCTCCGGGCATGTAGATGGAGAAGAACAGCGCATCGAGACCCCCCTGGCGCATTCTCGAGATGTCGATGCTGCCGGTGCTGTTGAGCGCTCCGAGATCGAAGGCGGGTTCGGACAGCAGGCGCATCGTCGTGTCGTCGTGTGTGTCGACGACGATGGCGCGGGCGTGAAGTTCTCGAGCGCGGGCAGCGACGACCTCGTCCGGGCCGGCACGCTGCGCCATGACGGTTGTGGAGATGACAAGTGTCCACAACATCGTCACGGCTCTTGTCACGCGACGAATATCCAATGTGTCACTCTCCTCGAACGTCTAACCTTGGCATGCGGTGCGGTCTAGCGTCCTGCCGCTCGCCGGCTGCAGCGGCCTGTTAGCCAGCGGACAGTCGCTCCACGTCGCGCGCCATCCATCCCTGGCGATCGTTGATTGTTCCGTACAACGGGGTGAACTCGACCAGTTGGCCTGCTTCTTCCGAGCGAAGGCCGACGCCACGAAGCGCAGAAAAGTGGACAAAGTACACGGTTCGATCAGCACCAAGGAGTCGGCCATGTCCCTTCGCGTCGTTGAAGTACAACACGCGGCCGCGAACCCGACCGGAAGGCGCTTCCAGGAGCTCGGGCGGACCAAGCCATTCTACGAATCGCGTGCGCTCGACCCCAGCGGCAATCGCCCGACGCGTGAAGTCCCCAAACAGTGCCGTCGCCGCCGCCTGCCGCCCCATTGAATCGCAGTTCCGCAAACCGGCGCTGACGGCTCGAAATCCAGACTCGAATCTCTCGACGCCGCCCGCCTCCAGTTGCTCGATAAGCCAAGCCGCAACGACCACCCATGTCGATCGCCAATCGTGCTCGGCGGGGTTCGGGACGAGCGGCGGCAAAGCTATGTCAAGCTCTGGGCAGGCCTCCGCGAGAAGCGACCGGATGTCGGAATAGCTGTCCAAACTGCACTCGCCTGGCTAACTACTATTGAGCCGCGGACCCGTTCGGCTCCCTCGCAGCATAACTGGATATACAGCGAGCGTTACAGCGCATGTAGGGTCAAGAGCAGCAGCAGGAAGGCGGCGCGACGCAAGACTTCAGTAGAAGTCGTGCGCGTCCACCGCGGCGCCGCCGCTGAAGCCCTCCACGCGCTCGGCGCGCACCGACAGCACGCCGTCCTGATGCTGCAGCACGCCGTCCACGAGCAGGAACGGCTGCCGCACGACCACCTGGCGCTGCCGGTCGAACAGATCGGGACGGATGATGACGTTGGAGATGCCGGTCTCGTCCTCGAGCGTCAGGAACACGAACCCTTTGGCGGTGCCCGGCCGCTGGCGCGTGATCACCATCCCGGCCACGCGCACGCGGCGGCCGTCCTTCGCGCCTGGCAGATCGGCGGCGCGTAACACGCCGCGCAGCGCCAGCTCGTCGCGCCGCATGGCCATCGGATGCGGACCGATGGTCAACCCCATGCCCGCGTAATCGGCTTGCAGGCGCTCGCCCGCATCCATTGATTTGAGCGGGCTGCCGGCGTGCGCGGCGGGGCTGTCGGCGCGGCTAACGCCGCGCCCTACGACTTCGGTCTCCTCGTGTGGCTTGAACAGCTCGCCAGCGGGGCGCACGGCGCGCTCGACCTGCCAGAGGGCGCTCCGCCGTTCGTTCGTGAACGCGTTGAGCGCGCCGATGTCGGCGAGGGTCGTCAGCTCGTCGCGCCGCAGGCCGGTGCGCTGCACCATCTGCTCGATCGACGTGAAGCGGCCGACGGGCTCGAGCACGACGCTCCACTCGTGCGAGCAGACGTTGCAGAAATACGTCCGGCGTGCGGGTGCCGACGCCGTGGACGCCGTATCGGCGACCACCTCGATCATCTTGTCGTCGTCGGATCCGCACTTCGCGCACAGCACCGGCGCGGCCGGGCCTGACTTGTCCGCTGCAGCTTTAGCGGAGGCGGAAGACCCGGCCCCACGAACGGAAGTGCGATCGAACGCAGCCATGGCCTGCCCCGCGTCTTTCCGCAGCCCGTGCACGTACATGAGCCCGAGCCGGATGGCGCCATCGGGCTCCACCCGGCACAGCCAGTCGGACTGCTGCACGTCGATGGGATGGAACCGCACGCCGCGGCGCTGCGCGTCTTTCACGAGCGTCGCCGGGTGGTAGAACCCCATCGGCTGGTTGTTGAGGAGCGACGTGTAGAACGCCGCCGGGTAGTGCACCTTGAGATACGCGCTCGCATACGCGAGCAGCGCGAAGCTCGCCGCGTGCGACTCGGGAAAACCGTAGAGCGCAAACGAGGTGATCGAGAGGATGATGCGCTCGGCCGTCTCGCCGGTGATGCCGTTCTTCGCCATCCCCGCGCGCAGCTGGACTTCGATCTCCTTCATGCGCTTCTCGCTGCGCTTGAAGCCCATGGCGCGCCGCAGTTCCTCGGCCTGGCCGCCGGTGAAGCTGGCCGCCACCATCGCCATGCGCAGCAGCTGCTCCTGGAAGAGCGGGACGCCAAGCGTGCGCGCCAGCACGGGTTCGAGCGAGGGATGCAGCGGCACCACCGCTTCGCGTCCGGCGCGGCGATTGAGATAGGGGTGCACCATCTGACCGACGATCGGGCCGGGGCGGATGATGGCCACCTCCACGACGAGGTCGTAGAACTTTTCCGGCTTCATCCGCGGCAGCGTCGCCATCTGCGCGCGCGACTCCACCTGGAAAACGCCGACCGTGTCGGCCTTCTGCAGCAGCTCGTAGACGGCCGGATCGTCCGGCGGGATGTGCGCCAGCTCGATCTTTTTCGAGGACGTATTGACGAGCGCGATGGCGTCCTGCAGCACCGCCATCATCCCGAGGCCGAGCAGATCGACCTTCACGATGCCCATGTCGGCGCAGTCGTCCTTGTCCCACTGGATGACGACGCGTCCGGGCATGCTGGCGGGCTCGAGCGGCACCACCGAATCGAGCGCGCCCTGACACACGACCATGCCGCCCGAGTGCTGGCCGAGGTGACGCGGCAGGTCCTGGATCTGGCGCCACAGATCCGCGAACGTGCGCAGGCGGGCCGTGCCCGACGGGATGCCGGCCGCCTCCATGTTGCGGTCGAGCGTCTCCTGCGGGTCGGTGAACTCGAAGTTGTGCATCACCTTGGCCAGGCGGTCGATCTGCGTCTCGTCGAGCGCGAGCGCCTTCCCCACTTCACGCGCGGCGCTCTTGCCGCGATAGGTGATGACGTTGGCGGTCATCGCCGCGCCCAGGCGGCCGTACTTCTGGTAGACGTGCTGGATCACCTGCTCGCGCCGATCGCTGCTCGGCAGGTCGAGGTCGATGTCGGGCCACTCGCCGCGCTCTTCCGACAGGAAGCGCTCGAACAGCAGCTCCATCTTGATCGGATCGATGGCGGTGATGCCGAGGCTGTAGCAGACGGCGCTGTTGGCGGCCGAGCCGCGCCCCTGCACGAGGATGTCGTGCTGGCGGCAGTAGCTCACGATGTCCCACACGATCAGGAAGTAGCCGGCGAGATCGAGCCGCTCGATGAGGTTGAGCTCGTGCGCGATCTGGCGCTGCGCCTTGTCGTGGTACGGACGGAAGCGGTCGCGGGCGCCGGCTTCGGTGATGAGGCGCAGGAACGCCATCTCGGTGTCGCCGCCCGGTACGGGATACGCCGGAAAGCGGTAGCCGAGATCGGACATCGTGTATTCGAGCCGTTCGGCGAGCGCCTCGGTGCCCCTGAGCGCATCGCGCCGATCCGAGAAGAGCTGCGCCATCACCTCGGGCGGTTTGAGGTAGCGCTCGGCGTTGCGCGCCAGGTGGCGGCCCGCGGCGTCCACCGTAGTGTGGTGGTGCACGCATGTGAGCACGTCGAAGAGCGGCCGCTCGCCGGGCGTGGCGAAGCGCACGCCGTTGGTGGCGGCCACCGGCACGCGAAACGCCTCGGCGAGGTGCGTGAGCGCGACGGTGTCGGATTCCTCGTCGCGCAGGAAGTGACGCTGCAGATCGACGTAGACGTTGCCGCGCCCGAAGAGCCCGATCAGCCGATCGAGCAGGCCGCCGACGCCGAAGTGCTGCGCGTCGAGCAGCGGCCGGCCGGCGAGCGCCACGAGGCCGGCGGTGAAGCCGTCGAACTCGTCGATGGCGAGCGCGCCGGCGCCCTTCTCGGCGCGCATCTTCATGCGCGTCACGAGGCGGCACAGGTTTTTGTAGCCCTCGGCGGAGGCCACCAGCACTGGCAGCCGCCACGTGTCCCTACCCGCCCTACCTGCCTTACCCGCCCTACCCGCCTCACCGCGGCCGAAGGCCGCGGCCCCAATCGTCAGTTCAGCGCCGATAATCGCCCGCAGTCCGGCGCGCGCAGCGGCCTTGTGAAATCGCGGCGCGCCATACACGCCATCGGCATCGAGCAGCGCGAGCGCCGGATACCCCAGCGCCGCCGCGCGCTCGATCAGCGCCTCCGGGAGCGAGGCCCCCTGGAGAAAGCTGAACGCAGACGCCGCGTGAAGCTCGATGTACATACGAGGTCTGGTGGGTCGGGTAGGTCAGGTGGGTCAGGTGGGTAAAAACGTTTGAAGACACGCTCGAAGAACTAATCCAGAACACCATCGATGAACCACGCATTGGCATCTCGTTCACGAAACAGCCGGTACGTAGCTCCGTCGCTGACCGTCACGTCCCATTCGTCTCGATCCCATGGACTGTCCGGTTCCGACCTACCCGCCCCACCCGCCTTACCCGCCACACCGAGCCCGAAGGGCTCGGCCCACCATTGGCCCGACGTTCGCCACGGGCCAGCCGCCTTGTCGATGCACCCGCCGGTGATCCCACTGCGTTCGGTGGTGACACGCACCGGCCGGCCGTCTTCCACCAGCACGCGCGCCGGAACAGCGAACCGGAACCGGCGCAGCGCAACGACGACTCGCGGCTGCGACTCACCCGATTCGACAAGCGTTCTCCCCACTCCGCCTACTCCGCCCACTCTGCCTACTCCGCCTCCAGATGGCGCCTCCACTGGTGCAAAAGGCGCCATGGAGAATGCCCCTGGGCGCCATGAGTCCACCACTGCTGGCGATCCGCAGCGCCCCTCGCCCATCAGCGCGTTCAGCCGCGCCATCAGCGTGGACACCTGCTCGGGCGACGGCAGCGGGCGCGTCAGCAGCGAGTACTGCAGGACGCGAGCGGGCGTCGGATCGACGGCCACCACCACGCGATCGATGGCGGCCGGCGGCGGATGCGATTCGAGATCGAGCAGCACGAGCGTGCGCAGGGTGCGTGGGTCGCGCATCGGGGCCGGCAGTTCCAGCGACCGCTCGTGCACGGCCTTCGACACGAGGTGCAGGCGCACGTGCAGCACCGCGGCGCCGCGATCGCGGCGTTCGAGGTGCGCCGAGAGCGGCTCCATCAGCCGGCCGAGCACGAACGACAACGGCTCGAGGCCGTCGATGGGCCACTCGAGGTCGAGCGCCTGCTCGAAGCGCTCCTCGGGCACCGAGGGCACGAGCGGCCGCGCGTCTTCACCTCGTGCGAGACGCTGCCACTGCACGCCCGCCTGGCCCAGCCGCGCGGCCACGTCGGCCGCCGGCAGCGCCGCGACTTCGCCCAGCGTGCGCAGCCCCCAGCGGCGGAAGGCGGCGCAGATCCCGGCGTCGGCATCGTCATGGTCGGCCGGGTCTAAAGACCCGGCCCTACGTACTGCAAGGAGGAGTTCGAGGGGGAGCGGGGCGAGGCCCTGCGCATCATCGCCGTCGTCCACGATCGTGATGCCCGCGCGGTGGCGCGCGAGCAGGCGCGCCGCCGTGCGCGACCCCGCGATGGCCACGCGCACCTGCAGGCCGCGGTCGGCCGCCGTGCGCCGCAGCTCGCCGGCAATGGCGCGCGCATCGCCGAACAGGCGCGACAGCCCGCTCAAATCGAGCGTGATCTCGCGCGGGCCGCACACGTCGATGCGCGGCGAGAACTCGCGCGCCACTTCGACCAGCTGCGCGGGGTCACTGCCAGCCGCCGCGTACAGAGCGCCGTTCATAATGGATTCCAGGCGGGTCTAAAGACCCGCCTCCACGTACGCAGACGCTTCGTACGATCGGACCGCCACCTCGCCGTCTACACGGCGGCGCGGCGACACGACACGCAGCCGCATCTCGGCGCCATCCACGCGCGGCCGCATGGCCGACCCGGTCCACGACGTGTGGCCCGTGAGCGTCAGCGTCAGTCCGCCCGCGCTGCGCGCCACCGGCTCGGGCGCCACGAGCACGCACGCCGTGTCGCGCCCTTCGACGGCGCGCTGCACCCGCAGCCACGTCGTGAACGGAATGCCGCGCAGCATCCTGGCGGGCACGTCGGCGAGATCGATCGCCACGACACCGAACCCGCCCGCTTGCAGCACGAGGTTGAGCGCCTTGAACGCGCGATCGATAGCCCAGTCGAGCGGACCGCCCGCCTGCCCGCGGATCCACAGCACGCGGCCAAGGTCGGCCCCCGCCGCCTCCATCGAGGCCACGTCGAGCCGATCGAAGGTGTCCACGAGCGCCACCAGCTCGCCGCGCTGCGTGGCCGCGGCCAGCATCTGCAGCAGCAGCGTGGTGCAGCCCGCGGAGCGCGGTCCGGTCAGCTCCGACAGCTGCCCCCGCGGCACACCGTTCCTCAGGCACGCGTCCACCGAGCCCACGCCGGTCGGCGCGCAGGCGTCCTCGGCCTGTTCCAGCGGCGGCAGCGCCGTGGTCAGCGTGCGGTCGAGCTTTTTGACACGAAGCGCAGATTCCAACGCAGCCAGTGCGACATTCGCCATATGTTCGTCTCAGCCAGAAAGCGAATATATAGCGAAAACTGCGCCGGGGGTCAAGTTCTGCCATCCGTTAAGATGGAATCGCTTTCGTGACCCCTGCCAGCGCGCCACCCGCGCCTACGCCCCAGGCACCTGCCACCGGCTTCCGGCGCATCGGCGCGGCCCTCACCTATCGCGACTTCCGGGTGCTGTGGATTGGCGCCTTCACGTCCACCATCGGAACGTGGATGCAGAAGGTCGCGCAGAACTGGCTGGTGCTCACCATCGCCGGCTCGTCGTCGGCCTTCTACCTCGGGCTCGACTCGTTTCTCGGCGAGCTGCCCATCCTGCTCTTCACGCTGATTGGCGGCGTCGTCGCCGATCGCCGCGACCGGCGGCAGATGCTGCTGATGTCGCAGTACGTGCAGATGGCCACCGCTTTCACGCTCGCCGCGCTCGTCTACACCGGCGCGATCCGCATCTGGCACGTGCTGCTGCTCTCGACGATCACCGGCCTGGCCCAGGCGTTCGGCGGACCGGCGTACCAGTCGCTGCTGCCCTCGCTGGTCGACAAGCAGCACGTGCCGAACGCCATCGCCTTCAACTCGATCCAGTTCAATCTGGCGCGCATCATCGGACCGCTGATGGCCGGGGCGGCATTGACCACGTTCGGTATGGTCGCGTGCTTCGGCCTGAACGGGCTGTCGTTTCTCGCGGTGATTGCCGCCATCCTGATGATGCGGCTGCGGCACATCCCGCCCGCCACTACCCGGCGCATGACGGAGGAGCTGGCCCACGGCTTTGCCTACGTACGCGAGCATCGCGAGTTCATCGCGCTGGCGGCGCTGGGGTTTGCCGCCACCTTCCTCGGCAACTCGCTCCTCACCTTCCTGCCGCTCTTTACCCAGAACGTGCTGGGCGGCGACGTGGCCGACTACACGCGCCTGATGGCCTGCGCCGGGAGCGGCGCGGTGACCGGCGCGCTCGTCGTGGCGTGGCTCGGGCGCTTCCCGCACATGGGCCGCACGCTGCTCATGCTGCAGGTCGCGTTCGGCGTGGTGATGGTGCTGTTTGCCGCCACCCGCATCTTCTGGTTGAACGGCGTGCTGCTGTTTGCCGCCGGCGCCTGCATGGTGATGGTGTTCGCCATGCTGTCGTCGCTCGTGCAGCTCAATGCGCCCAACGAGATGCGGGGCCGCGTGATGAGCATCTACATGGTGGCGTTCCGCGGCGGCTCGCCGCTCGGCAGCCTCGTGAGCGGCTGGATCGCCTACCGCACCTCCGCCACCACCGTCCTGACGGTCAATGGCATCCTGCTCGCCCTCGTGGCCATCACCGTGCTGACCCGCTCCCGCGGCGTGCGAGCGCTGTAGCCAGCAACACGCACGTTACATCTACGCAATCTCATCGTTAAATCTGCTACGATCGGCGGGCCTGAGGTGACATGGCCCGTTTCAGCCTGATTCCCCGCGAAGAGAAGTTTTTCACCGATTTCATCGGCCTGGCCGAGGAGCTCCGCAAGGGCGCGCGCCTGCTCAAGCAGATGCTGGCGTCGAGTCCGCCGGACGTCGCCAAGGTGGAGGAGATCAAGGCCACCGAGCACGTCTGCGACAGAATCACGCGCGGCATCATCGACCGCCTCAATCGCACCTTCGTGACGCCGCTCGACCGCGAGGACATCCATGCGCTGGCCGGCTCGCTCGACGACGTCATGGACGCCATCGACGCGGCGGCCGCCGTCGTGCGGCTCTACAAGATTCAGAACGTGCGCGCCGGCGCTCGGCGCCTCGCCGACATCATCGTCGAATCCGTCGACCTGATCTGCGATGGCATGAAGGCACTCGAAAAGGACACCAAGGCCGTGCTCGAGTACGCGGCCCGCGTCAATCAGCTCGAACACGAGGCCGACCGCGTGCACCAGGACTCGATCGTCGAGCTGTTCGACCAGGAAAAGGATCCGATCTCGGTGATCAAGTGGAAGGAGATCTTCGACTTCCTCGAGGCCGCCACCGATCGCTGCGAAGACGTCGGCAACCTGCTCGAAGGCGTCGTCGTCAAGCACGGCTAGCGCATGGATCACGGTCTGCTGGCGATCCTCATCCTGATCGCCGTCGCCCTCATCTTCGACTTCATCAACGGCTTCCACGACGCGGCGAACTCCATCGCCACGGTCGTGTCCACGCGCGTGCTGTCGCCGGGAAAAGCCGTGATCTGGGCCGCGTTCTTCAATTTCGTGGCCGCATTCGGCTTCGGCACCGCGGTCGCCCAGACCGTCGGCGCCGGCATGGTGGACCTGAAGGTCGTGACGTTCGCGGTGATCTTCTCCGGCTTGCTCGGCGCGATCATCTGGGACCTCATCACCTGGTACTGGGGCCTGCCCACCAGCTCCTCGCACGCGCTCTTCGGCGGCTATGGCGGCGCGGCGGTGGCCAAGGCGGGATTCTCGGCGATCATCGTGGCGGGCTGGACCAAGACCATCGTGTTCATCGTGATCGCGCCGCTGGTCGGCCTGAGCGTCGGCTGGCTTCTGATGGTCACCAGCCTGTGGGTGTTCCGGCGGGCCAGTCCACGGCGCGTGGACGGCTTCTTCCGCAAGATGCAGCTGTTGTCGGCCGCCGGCTTCAGCCTGATGCACGGCGCCAACGACGCACAGAAGACGATGGGGATCATCGCGGGCGCGCTCGTCACCGGCGGCTATCTGCAGTTGGAGAACGGGAAGCTCCCGGTGCCGCTGTGGGTCATCCTCATCGCGCACACGGCAATCGGGCTCGGCACGCTGTCGGGCGGCTGGCGCATCATCAAGACGATGGGGTCGAAGATCACCAAGCTGCAGCCGATCGGCGGCTTCGCCGCCGAGACCGGCGCGGCCCTCGCGATCTACATCGCCACGCTCCTCGGCGTCGGCATCAGCACGACCCACACGATCACCGGCGCCATCGTCGGCGTCGGCTCGACGCGCCGCCTGTCGGCCGTCCGCTGGGGCGTGGCCGGACAGATTGTCTGGGCGTGGATTCTGACGATCCCCGCGTCCGCCGTCATTGGGGCGTTGACCTACGGCGTCATCAGCACTCTGTTCGGCGCGATCTGATGCAACAGGCGGGTCTAAAGACCCGCAACTACGTACGTCTGAAGACGTACTCGTAACGTCTCACCGCTTACCCGCCCACCTGCCTACCCGCCCACTGCCTGCCAACGCCGAAGCGCGGAGCGCGGAGGCGGGCTACCATTGGGGTCAGTGCACGTTCTCGTTGCCGAAGACGATCGCGACATCGGCGAGTTGATCATCCGCTACGTCCAGAAGAACGGCTGGACCGCGCATCTCACGCCGTCGGGGACCGAGGCGCTCGCCTACGCCAGGCAGCACACGGTGGACCTGGCGATCCTGGACCTGATGCTGCCGGGCATGACGGGCCTCGAGATCTGCCGCGCGCTGCGCGCCGAGGCCCGCACCGCCGCCATTCCGATCATCATGGTCACGGCCAAGGCCGAGGAAAGCGATCGCATCGTCGGGCTCGAGCTCGGCGCCGACGACTACGTGTCCAAGCCGTTCAGCCCCAACGAGCTCATCGCCCGGGCGCGCGCGCTGTTGCGCCGCACCAAGCGCACCGAACCCGAGGGCGCGCTCCTGCGCTACCGGTCGCTCGTCATGGACGTGGCGACGCACGTCGTCACGTCCGACAGCAAGGAAGTGAAGCTCACGGCCAAGGAGTTCATGCTGCTGCAGTACATGCTGCAGCGCCCCGGCCGCGTGCTGTCGCGCGACCTCCTGCTCAGTGATGTCTGGGGCTATCAGTACACCGGCGGCACGCGCACCGTGGACGTGCACGTGCGCCGGCTGCGCGAGAAGCTGCCGGTGCTGGTGGACGCGCTCGTCACCGTGAAGCAGTTCGGGTACAAGCTCGCCGACAGCTAGTGGCCCGGATCAGTCGCGCCGTATGACCATCAGCGTCCGCCTCAAGCTGTTCATCGGCTCCATGGCGGCGGCCGTCCTGGCCGTGATGACGATGGCCTTGCTGGTGCCATGGCAGCTGCGGGCGCAGGAGCGCACCACCATCGAGCGCCGCCTCACCGACGAATCGAAGCTCATCGCCGATCTGCTGTCGTCGGCCCGCGACATCACCGAGGCCGACATGGACCGCGAGGCCGACCGTCTCGGGACGCTCGTGGCCGGACGCGTGACGCTGATCGCTGGAGATGGACGCGTGGTCGGCGACTCGGCGCAAACGCCGGCCGAGCTGCCGGCGCTCGAGAACCATGCGTCCCGTCCGGAAGTGCTCGCGGCGACCGGCGGAGCGGTCGGCATCAGCCAGCGCTACAGCACCACGGTGCAGACCGACATGGTCTACGTGGCCATCCGATCGGATCACCCCGTGGTGAAATACGTCCGCCTGGCGCTGCCGCTCACCGACGTGAACGCCCAGCTCGCCACCATCGGCAGCGCGACGGTACTGGCGCTCGTCGCCGCCCTGGTGGCCGCGCTCATCCTGTCGTGGGTGTTCTCGGCACCGCTGGCGCGGCGCGTGGAAGCGGTGGCGGCCGTGGCGCAGCGCTACTCGGCCGGCGACTTCAGCCGCCCGGCGCACGACTACGGCGAAGACGAACTGGGCGCCGTGGCACGTACGCTCGACGCGGCCGCGCAGGAGCTCGGCCGGAAGATCGACGACCTGTCACGCGACCGCGCCCGCACCGAAGCCATCCTGGCCGGCATGGTCGAGGGGGTGCTGATCGTCGATCGGCAGGGGCGCGTTCAGCTCGTCAACCGCGCCGCTCAGGACATGCTGCGCGTCACCGAGCAGGCCACCGGCCGGCCCTATGTCGAAGTGATTCGCCATCCCGACATCGCGTCGCTGCTTGGGGCGTCGCTCCGCCGCGAGCCGATGGCCAGCCGCGAGCTCACGCTGGCGCGCGACGCGTCGCGCACCTTCGTGGCGCGCGCGGCGGCTGTCGCCTCCTCCGGTGACGGCGGCGCCGTCCTGGTGCTGCACGACATCACCGATCTGCGGAAGGCCGGCCAGATCCGGCAGGACTTCGTGGCCAACGTCTCGCACGAGCTGCGGACGCCGCTGACCGCGATCAGCGGCTACGTGGAGGCGCTGCTCGACGAGCCGTCGCTCGGCCCCGACGCGCGCGGCTTCCTGGACATCATCGGGCGTCACACCGCCCGCATGGAGCGCCTGGTGAAAGATCTGCTGCGGCTGGCGCGGCTCGACGCGCGGCAGGAGCCGCTCGAGCGCACGCGCTGCGGCGTGCGCGACGCGTTCGACGCCGTCGTGGCGGACCTGTCGCCGAGCGTGGAGGCGCGGCAGTCGCGCGTGACGATCGAGATTCCTGGCGACGCCGCCTACGTGGACGCCGACCCCGGCAAGCTGCACGACATCCTGCGCAACCTCGTCGAGAACGCGGTGAACTACTCGCCCTTGCAGGCCGACATCCACCTGTCGGCCGAGCGCCACGGCGCCTCGGTACACGTGATCGTGTCCGACTCGGGCCCCGGCATCCCGCCCAACGACCTGACGCGGGTGTTCGAGCGCTTCTACCGCGTGGACAAGTCGCGTTCGGGCCCCGGCGGCACCGGGCTCGGCCTGTCCATCGTGAAGCACCTGGTGGAGCTGCACGACGGGCAGGTGTCGGTGGGCAACCGGCACGACGGCGGCGCCGTGTTCACGGTGGTGCTGCCGGACGCCTGAGCCTGGCCGCCTTGGGCCTTTGGCCTTAGGATGCGCGTTGAAACGAGTCGCGGGTGCGCGTGAGGAAGCGCTGGTCCACCAGCGTGGCCAGCACCGCGCTGCACAACGCCGAATCGAACGACAGCAGGCGCGCCGCCTGCGCTTCGGTGAGCTTCAGTCCTGGCATCTCACGGAATTCGGCCTGCGCGCGCCGGAGCGCTTCGGCAAACCGATCACTGGGGAGCGGGCTACCGTCGGGGATCGGGAACTGTGACTGGCTCATTGGCTGGGTCCTACATCAGGAAAACGCGCATCAAGAAACGGCAATCGGGATAGGCGCAACCCCAGCAATCCGCGTACCCGCTAAGCGGCCCACGACCCGTTGCGGTACAGGGTGAGCGCGATGTCCACGTTCAGCCGAAGCGCGTCTTTCACGGCCGGCCAGGTCTTCTCGGCCCGCACCAGCGTTTTCCACGAGTACAAATGCTTGGGCTTGTGGAAGTCGCTGTTCGCCACATAGGGGAAGTGTTTGAGGCTTGTGACGGAGAAGAGGTCGTCACGGTTTGCCGCTTCCCACACGTCCACCAGGTCCGCCAGTTCGTCGCGGTGATCCCACAAATAGCAGGTACTGATCTCAATCCGCCGTGTCGTGCGGTGATGCGGATGGCAGGCGATGCTGAGCGCGCCCTGCCGCCGGATCTCCTTCAGGATGGCGTCGGCGGACTGATCGGCGCTGACGTACTGCTTGATGTCGAGCGCGATGATGTGGGAGTTCTTCCTGCCGCTGAGCCGGTTCTGGGTCACCTCGGCGCCGGGAATGAGCAGCATGCCGTAGGTTTCCCACGCGCGCCTCGCCTGCGTCTCGATATCCTCGAGGTAGGCGGAGAAATCCTCCTGGCGCACGCCGAATGCGCGGCGCCCCAGCGTGGCGAGCCGGCCGGCACGCGCCAGCATGTCCTTCTTCATCAGGATGTGATCGGTGATGGCAATGACGTCGAACTTGCCGGTGGAGCCGTAGAGATCGACCACCTCGGCCACCGACAGCTTGCCGTCGCTCCACTGGGTGTGCACGTGGAAGTCACAGAGCAGGAACGGCTCGTATCCCGGCATTAGATCCTCACATCGAGATGAGTCGTGTCCTTGGGGCGGTGATGCAGCACCTCCGACACGAAGTTGCGGACGTACAAGCGGACCACCGCCCACGTGCCCATCGCCACGTAGCGCCGGGCCGACGTGTAGAGGTAACAGTCACCGACCAGCTCGACGCGGCCGATGGCGTGGAGACGGCGCCCCACGTTGGTGTCCTCGCCGTGAAACTCGATGGTGGTGTCGAAGCCGCCGATGCGCTCCAGCGCCGTGCGGCGGACGGCGAAGTTGCCGCCGTAGAAAATGGTGCCGATGCGCAGCACGTGCTTGACCAGGGTCTGGGTCAACGGCGCCACGGTGACGTCGTAGGCGCGGATGAGCGCGCGCCCGCTCGCGTGCCAGTCGTAGAAGCGATACGGGCCCGAGAGCGCAATCAACGACGGCCGTTTCAGGAATCGGCGCTCGATCTTCTCGAGCCATTGAAAAGGGGCGCGGCAATCGGCGTCGACGTAGACCAGGATGTCGCCGGTCGCTGCCCGCCGGCCGGCCTCGCGCGCAACCACCAGGCCGCGGCGCGGTTCGTCGATGACGCGGACGCCGTCGATGCGCGCGGCGACGTCGCCGGTTGCGTCGGAGCTGTCGTTGTTGACGACGATGATCTCGTCAGGGGGCCTCGACTGCGCCAGCAGCGAGTAGAGGCATGTCCCGAGATATCCGGCTTCGTTGTGCGCGCAGACGATGACGCTCAGCGTCAACTCCACATCCGTTGTCCCCTCTCGGCGAGTGCCCCCGCCGCGCCATACGCGCGGCGGGGTAACCGAGTTGCCGTGTCATGCGCACGTGCAACGACTCCAACTCTAGGGGGCGGAGGTTACGCGCCGATCTCGATCGGGGAACAGCCGTGTGAAATCAGGCCGATTTCACCTCGATCCGGGGCGGATCGACTGATTGTCAGGAGGAAACGAGCGATTTCGTGAAGTCAGGCGGCCGTTTCGCGCCAGCCGGCCTGCCGCAGTTCCTGCACTTCGCGGGCGAAGTTCATGCGCGCACGCTCGACGCGGTGCCAGTCGGTGTAATGAATGCTCCAGATGACCTGTGCGCCACGCTCCGCTTTGACATCCCATCCGCCGGTGTCGGCGCCGCGGATCGTGTATCGCCGAGTCTCTCCGCCGTGTTCGAGCGCGCGTGCGTACATAGAAGATGATCTATACCCTTACAAACCCTGGGCCATGTGTAAATTCGATGTAACAGTTAAGGCTAACGTCCCGCTTTCCTTAGGATTTTTGGGGGAAGAAACCAAATCAGGGAGCCGGCGCTGGACGCACCGAGACGGTCGATATCGATGCAGCAAATGCCGCCCTTGCGAAACGGCAATGCACGCGGGGCTCCGATCAGCGCCGCGGCCAGCTCTCCGAGATCAGGTTCGTGACCCACGAGCGCAACGCGCCGGCGCTTGACGCGCTTGGCCAGCTCGGCCAGGACGCGCCCCGGCTCGTGGCCAGGAGCCAGCTCGTCAAGGATACGGACGGCCGGCTTTCCGTCGAGCCCCGCCGACAGGAGATCCGCGGTCTGTCGCGCGCGAACCAGCGGGCTGGAATAGATCTCGTCGAGACCGACGCCGAACCAGGAAAGGCCCTCCACGACTTCGCGGAACCGGCTCACCCCGGTGGTGGTCAGCGGGCGCTTGGCGTCATCGGGCCAGTCGTCGCCGCGTTCGGCGGCGATGCCGTGCCGGACGAGATAGAGCTCACACGGTCTCATGCGTCGAGAAACTGACTGAACCATACGACGTTCATGTAAACGCCGAGCGACGGACCCGTTGCCAGCGCGTCAAACGTACGATGCAAAGACGGGGCTGTGTTACTTCGCCCGGCAGTCGAAGCTGGACGGGTCTTCCGGGTCGAGGCTGTTGCCTCTGTAGAAGGCCACTCGCGGGTACTGACAGACGGGGCGCGCCCCGACACGCTTCCCGTTCTTGTAGTGCGCCACGATGAGCGCATCGGGCACGACGCCTTTCTCCTTCCACTGCTCGATGAGCGACAGCGCGTCGAAATCGAAGTTCTCGGCGCCGCCCGTGCCAGGCCCGTGGCCCATGCCAGGCACCATGAAAAACCGCATCGACTCGCGTGTCTGCCGCTCGCCCACGGCGGCGACGACGCGGTTGAAGTAGTTGATCGCCACCTTCGGCGGGACGGCCGCGTCGTTCCACCCGCCGACCAGCAGCAGCTTGCCGCCGCGCGCGAAGAACCGCCGGAGATCCGGATCGACGGCGTTCACCGGTTGGATCTCGGGGCGATCCGATGCGGCGACGTCGCTGTCGTAGTTGAGCGGCCGCGTCCGGTAATCCCACGCCGGGTCGCGCAGCACGTAGAACTTGAAGAACTCCACCGGGATGCCCAGCGGCTGTTCGCCGCCCGCGAGCTGGCCCCATCCGAGCTCGCTGCCGGGATAGAGTGGCGAGTACAACTCGGCGCCCGTACGCGCATGACGCGGCCCCTGATAGATCTTGCGCGCCGCCGCCACCTGCGGCGCCGTCAGGCAGCTCGCCGTCGCGCCCTCCTTGCACTGCACGGCGGCCGGGTCGAAGCGGCAGCCGAGCGGATCGCCGACGATGCCGTCCTTGAGCCCGTCGAGCGCGTCGCACGCCGCGAGGACCGCGTCGTGCAGCACGACGTACTTGTCGGGCGGGATGAAGCTCGCGGCGTCCTGATGCGTGGCCTGCCAGATCCACATCTGCGCGAAGGTGTGTCGCGTGAGATACGAGGACATCCCGGTGACGGCGATCGTGTCGTAGTCGTCGGGATAGCGCTGGGCCGAGCTGAGCGCGGCAATCGTGCCGCCGCCGCCTTCGGCCATGTACGAGAACGACGGCGGCTTGCCGTAGAAGGCGCGCACCAGCGCCTTCGACGTCACCGTCATCTCGTGCGTCGCGCGGTAGCCGAAGTCCTTGATCTTCTCGGGATGCTCGAGCGCGTAGCTCGAGTCGCCGTCGTGGCCGGTGTTGTGTCCGGCGGTGGCGTAGCCACGGCGGACGCCGCCCGCGAGCGCGTTCACGTTCACGCCGGCGCCGCCTCCCAGACCGCCGTTGCCGGTGCCCCGGAACTTGCCGTTCCAGGCTGTCTGGCCAGGCGCGCCTTCAGCGCGCGGCGGCAGCCACAGCTCCATCTTGATGTCCGAGTCGGCGCTCGGCTTGAGCGTGGCGGCCACGCGGCACACGGCGGGCAGATCCGCGAACGGATTGGCGGCCGCGGGGCCGGCTCCGCCGCCACGGGTGGGCGGCGGCGGCAGCGCGCCGGCAGGCACAAACGCGGCTGCTGTGATCGTGACGTTCGGCAGCGTCACCTTCGTCAGCGCCGCGCACGACTCGGCCGATGGCGCCGACTGGCCGTGCAGCGCGACAGCCGGAAGACAGATGAGGCCCGCCGCGATCAGGGCTCGAGTGTTGACGGAGATGAGGTGGACGCTCTCCCCACCCGACCTACCTGACCCACCTGACTTACCTGACCAGCAAGTCGTCAACATTTCGGTATTGTATGCGTGATGATCAGCGACACACTCGCCATCGTGCTCGGTGGAGGCCAGGGCGCGCGCCTGTTTCCGCTGACCGCCACGCGATCCAAACCGGCAGTGCCGATCGGGGCCAAATATCGCCTGATCGATCTGCCCGTGAGCGGCTGCCTGCATGCCGACATCCGGCGCATCTTCGTGTTGACGCAGTTCAACTCGGCGTCGCTCAACCGCCACATCTCGAACACCTACCAGCTCGATCTCTTCTCGGGCGGCTTCGTCGAGATTTTCGCGGCCGAACAGACGCCCGACAACCAGCACTGGTTCCAGGGCACGGCGGACGCCGTACGCAAGGCCGCGCGCCACTTCTCGCAGTACCAGGCCGACTACTACCTGGTGCTGGCGGGCGATCACATCTGCCGGGTGAACTACCGCGCCTTCATCGAGCACCACAAACAGCGCGGCGCCGACATCACGATCGCGGCGCAGCCGATCGATCCCGCGGCCGCGAGCTCGATGGGCATCTTCGTGTTCGATCGCGACGGCCACATCGTGGGCTTCGAGGAGAAGCCCAAGCCGGATCGCCTCGCCGCCATCGGCCGCAGCGTCCCCGAGGGGGCGACGTTCACCACGCACACCGACGAGCGCCCTTTCATGGCGTCGATGGGCATCTACGTCTTCTCGCGGCAGGTGCTGCTCGACCTGCTCGAGGACGAGCCCGGCCACGACTTCGGGCGCGAGCTCATCCCGGGGGCCATGACCCGCTACAACGTGCAGTCGTATCTGTTCGACGGCTACTGGGCCGACGTCGGCACCATCGGCTCGTTCTACGAAGCCAACGTCACCCTCGGCCTCCCCAACGCCCCGTTCCGCTACTGGGACCCGGCGCAGCCGATCTACACGCACCTGCGCCACCTGCCGGGCTCACGGCTGCTCGACTGCCAGCTGCGCGACTCGATCCTCGCGGAAGGCTGCTATCTCCGCCGGGTGCGGGTCGATCAGTCGGTCGTCGGCCTGCGCACCAGCATCCGCTCGGGCACGCACATCGACCACTCGGTGATCCTGGGCGCCGACTCGTACGAGGAGGCGCCGCCGCCGGGCCTGCCGCCGCTCGGCATCGGCCGCGACGTGGTGCTGCGCCGCGCCATCGTGGACAAGAACGCCCGCATCGGCGACGGCGCGCGCCTCACCAACGAGCGCGGGGTGGAAGAGGCCGACGGCGACGGCTATTACATCCGCAGCGGCATCATCGTGGTCCCGAAAGGTGGAGT
>DASRPM010000012.1:0-8066 GCA_035646375.1 Vicinamibacterales bacterium | reverse complement strand
GTGCGCGTGACCGTGACGGCGCTGGCATCCGGGCACGGCCGGCTCGCGGTGGCGCTGACGGCCACTGCGTTCGCTGCACGCGCCAGGCTGCCGGCGGTGCGTTCCGGGATCGGCGACGCCGTGACACGACGAGCGACGGCGATCCGTTCCGCCACGCGTGCAGCAGCCAGCCGTCTGGCCACGGCGCTCGCGCTCGGCGCATCGCTCGCCGCAAGGCTCCGCGTCTCACTCGTCGCGCGCCGGACGCTGGCGAGCCGCCCCAGCGTTGCGGTCATCGTTCCGCTGTGGGCGCGTCCGGCTCGGCTCGTTCCGGTGCTGGCACTCGTGCTCGCGGTGGGCGTCGGGACCACCGTAGGTGTGGTGATGCTGGTGCTCGCGCAGCGCCCCGGCCAGCGCGTCTCGGCGGCGGAACCGGCCGCTCCGCCGCCCATGGCCGTCGCCCCATCGCCGGTCGTGACCGCTGTCGCGGCATCGCCCGTCGATCCAACCGCCGGCCGACGCCGGACGACCCGTCCCGTGCCGGTGCCGAGGCCGGCCGTGTCAACCGTTACCGCCACGCCGACGTCCACGGCGCCGCGCTCGCTGAGCGCCGCGCGTGTGCGCGCGATCTGGTCGAAGACCGATACGAGGTCGCTCGATCGGGCGTTGACCTCGCTGCGAAGCGCCACGCTCGCCTTTCAGCGCTGCCAGATGCGCATGACCGCCGACGATCGCGCGGTCGCACAGTGTGACGAGCGGGCGGGCGCCCAGGAGGCGCCGATCCAGGTGGCCTGGACCATCGGCTTCCGCCGCGACGAGGGGCGCTGGCTGATCGACGGGCTGTCGTCCACCCGGCCGCGAGGCGCCGCCAACCGCTAGCTGCTGGCGCGCCGGGGACCGGCCCGGTGTAGTCTACGGCGCACACGGGAGGCCGCCATGACTCGCGACGAGATTCTCGACCTGCTGGCACGCCGCGAGGACGCCTGGCGCCGTCTGGACGTGGAGGCGCTGGTCGCCGACTATGCCGACGACGCGGTGATCGAGAGCCCGCTGGCCGGCGGCGAAACGCAGGGCGCGGACCAGATCAAGCAGGTGTTCCAGACGTACTTCGTGGCGTTTCCCAATCTGGAGATGGACGTGGGCGAGGTGCTGGTCGACGGCCAGCGCGCCGCGGTGCTGGCCACGTTCGTCGGCACCGACGTCGGTGGTTTCATGGGCATGCCTCCCACCGGGCGGCGGGTCACCATTCCGGTGGTGTTCCTGTACGAGTTCAAGGACGGGAAGATCGTGCGCGACCGCCGTGTCTACGATTTCACCGGGACGCTGGTTCAGGTCGGCACGCTCAAGGCCAAGCCTGCCTAGGAGGATTCAGACGTGCGCGCAGTTCTGACGGTAACCGGCCTCGTCCTCTCAGCGGTAATGGCGGCCGCGCAGGCGCCGGCGCCCAATACGCAGAAGCCGGGCATGAAGCCACGGCCGCCGCTGCTGTTCAGCGAGCCGTGGCGCCTCCCCCCGCACAGCGGGGAGCAGACGGACGAGAACATGCGCTTCGTGCCGGCGGTCGTCACCAACCCGAACCTCGAAGCGAAGCTCTATGGCCCGGACGCGAAGGTCGTGCGCGCGGCGGTGCACGAGGAGCGCATCGACCTGTGGAACGGGATGTCCACCTCGCCAGTGGCGGTGACGCTGCGGGATCGCCGCAACTACGTCGATCTGACGGACCCCGCGCGACTGCGCTGGATCGTGCGGACGAACGCGATCCACACGCTGCATCCCGTGGTGAGACTGGCGGACGGCCGGCTCATCGTGGGCGACCGCGCGATCACGACGCACGGCGAGTTTCTGTCGCTCGAGATCGCCTTCACCGGCATGCGCTGGTATGGACTCGATCCCGCCAAGGTGATCGTGCTCACGGAAGCGCTGAACGTCGACCTGCGCCGCGTGGACGAAGTGGGCCTGGCAATGCTCTCGCCCGGTGGCGGGCACGGGATCGCCGGGTCGGCGAACCTGTCCAATGTCGAGCTGTTCGCCTATCCGGTGCCGCGATAGGCCGAGTCGGTCAGAAAAGCTCAGACTCGTCGAGAAGAGTGCGGACTTGTAATCGCCTCAACGTCGAAAAAGGCAGAGCCGCCGCCCTCTAATACGCATGGCCGCAAGCAGTTGCGGCCACGGCGCCGCGCGGGAACGGCCGTTGCTCTTCCCAGGGGTATTCCGAGACCCGGGATGGCAGTGGGAACCAGGCACACGCGTACGTTGGGGTATGGCGAGATGGCGCTCGTCGTGTGCGCCGCGCTCGGCACGGGCGCCTTTGCCATGCCCGAGCTCGCCGGCTGGCCACCCACGCCGGCGGCGATCGCCTTCTGTGCGCTCACCCTGACCAACGTACTCCTGGCTGCTCTGTCCAGGCCGGTGCTGCCGGGGCCGGCCCTGCCCGGGCCGGCAGCCGTCACCGATCACTGGACCACCGTGCGGCCGACGTTCGTCGTCGAGCTCACCGCGCTCCTGCTGCTCGGTGCGCGCGCCGCTGTCATCGTCAGCGCGGCGTGCGCGATCGTCCGGCTGCTCAGCACGGCACCGGGGCGGGCGCGGCCGTCGGAAATGCTGCTGCCGGCCGCGGCGCCGCTGGTCGCGCTGGAAGCGGCGGCCTTTACACATCTCGCGCTGGGCGGAACCATCGGGACCTTTGCCTGGCCGTGGCAGGGTGTGCCCATCGCCGCCGCGGTGCTCGCGTACTGCCTGGTGCTCAGCGCCGTCTCCGAGATCGCGTTGCCGCTGCTGTCGGCACGGCCGCTCACCACCTCGTGGCCGGCGGTGGTGCTCGCCGGCTGTCCAAGCTATCTCACGGCCGCGGGGCTGGCGGTGGCGATGGTGGAGCTGATCGAGCGGCGCATGTGGACCGTGGCCCTGGTCGCGGTCGTCCCGGTGTACTTCATCTACCGGGCGTACGCCGATCACCTCGAGCGCCACGACCAGGAAGACCGCTGCCAGGACGCGCTGGCGTCGCTCGATCACGGCGTGTCGATGGTCGATCAGGCAGGCATCGTCACGCTGTGGAACCACGCGCTCGAGCGCCTGCTCGGTTGCCCTGCCGATCGCGCCCTCGGCCAGCCGCTCTGGAGCGTCGTCCCCGTCCTCTCGGAGACCGAGCTGCCGCGAGCGCTGCAGGAGGCGGCGCGAACGCAGAAACCGGTGCGGCTCGCGAACCTCGGATTCCCTGGGACTGGTGGCACGCGCATGGTGGACCTGCGCATCCTGCCGGGTGCGAGAGGCATGACCATGCAGTGGCGCGACGTCACGGCGACGTGGCGCGCCGAGCATCGCCTGAGGCGAAGCGAAGAGCGCTTTGCCCAGATCGCCGACGCGGCCAACGACGGACTGTGGGAGTGGGACCTGCGGCGCGACGAGCTCTATGCGTCTGCGCGGTGGCGCGCGCTCGTCGGACTGGGCGGGGTGGCCGGCCTGTGCCGTCCCCAGGAATGGCTGGACCGCGTCCACGCTCACGACATCGGCTCGCTCAAGGCGGCCATCGAGGCCCACTTGTCGGGCGCCACGGACTCCTTTCAACACGAGCATCGCATCCGCGTGGACGACAAGACCTACCGCCTGTTCCACTGCCGTGCCGTGGCGGTACGTGGGCCGAACCAGCGGCCGGTTCGTCTGGCCGGTTCGCTGACCGACGTCACCGAACGGGCGCTCGTCCAGGAGCAGCTCCGGAGCGTCGGCACGCACGACCCCCTCACCGGCCTGTGCAACCGGGCGGTGTTCGTCGAACAGCTCGGCCGCCGCCTCGAGGACCTGAAGGCGCGCCGAGGCCCGCGCTTCGCGACGCTCTACCTGGATCTCGACCGCTTCAAGGTCGTCAACGACAGTCTGGGGCACATCGTCGGCGATCAGCTGCTCACCGCCGTGTCCCGGCGGCTCGAGGGGTGCCTGCGGCCCGGCGACGCGCTGGCGCGCCTCGGCGGCGACGAGTTCGCGGTGCTCGTGAACGGACTGAGCGACGAAACGCAGGCCAATGCCGTGGCGATGCGCATTCAGGACTCCCTCAAGTCGCCCGTGGTGATCGGCGGGCGCGAGGTCTTCACCTCCGCCAGCATCGGCATTGCCTTCGCCGGGCGCGACTACAACAGCCCCGAAGACATCATGCGCGACGCCGACACGGCGATGTACCACGCCAAGTCGCGGGGCAAGGCCCGGCACGAGCTCTTCGACGCCGCGATGCACGCGCGGGTGCTGGACCGGCTCGGCCTCGAGAACGACCTGCGGCGCGCCATCGATCAGCAGGGCCTCGTGGTGCACTATCAGCCGATCGTGTCGCTGGCCTCGCGCCGGTGCGTCGGCTTCGAATCGCTCGTGCGCTGGACGCGGAAGGGCAAGCCGGTGCCGCCGGGCACGTTCATTCCGATTGCGGAAGAGATCGGGCTGATCGAGCCGCTCGGCACGTGGGTGCTGCAGCAGGCGTGCGCGGCGTTCGCCGACTGGCAGCGGCGCTTCCCTCGCAGCGGGCTCGAGTACATCACCGTCAACGTGTCTGGGCGTCAGCTGATGCAGCAGAACCTGCTGATGGTGGTCGAGGACGCGGTGCGCAGCGCGCGGATGCGTCCGAGCGACCTGCGCCTCGAGATTACCGAAACCGCCCTCATGGACAGCCCGGGCGACGCCGCGCGCGTCCTCGGGGAACTGCGCGAATTCGGCGTGAAGATCTATCTCGACGATTTCGGCACCGGCTTCTCGTCGCTGAGCCACCTGCACAAGCTGCCGGTAGACGCGCTGAAGATCGACCGCTCGTTCGTGACCAGCCTGCTGCTGCCCGATCGGCCCGCCATCGTGGAGAGCATTCTGGCGCTGGCCCGCACTCTGAAGACCGGCGTGGTGGCGGAAGGCATCGAAGACGACGTGCAGGCGAGCGAGCTCGAACGTCTCGGCTGCACGCACGCGCAGGGCTTCCTCTTCTCGCGCCCGCTGCCGGCCGAGGCGATCGAGGTCCTCCTGGAAGCCAATCAGCCGCTCGGACCGCCGACGGTCGAGCGGGAGCCCGAGTTGCAGGAGACCGCCGCCGTCCGGTTCGTCACCTCGAAGACACGAGCCGACGCGGCGAAGGGACGCACGCCCGCAAAAGCCGACGTGCGCCAGAGCGGCCGAAGCGCGTCGCGGGTCCTGCCGGCCACGACGCACGACCCGCGATGGGTCGGCTGATCAACAATTCGGGGTGCCCCGTACACGCGTCAAGATCTGCGGCGTCTGCCGCCCTGACGACGCGCGCGTGGCCGCCGACGCGGGCGCGGACGCCGTCGGCATGGTCCGCGTGGACGGCAGCCCGCGGCAGGTGAGCATCGACGAGGCCCGCGCGATCGCCGCGGTGCTGCCCGCGTTCGTGACGCCGGTGCTGCTCTATCTCGAACCGGCGGCCGACATCGTGCGGCGTGATCTTGCCGCGCTGGGGCGGCCCGCGGTCGTGCAGTTCCAGGGAGACGTTCCGCTCGCCACGATAGCGGCGCTCGAGGACGTGCCGGTGATCACGGCGGTCCGCGTCGAGACTGACCTAGAGCCTCGCCTGCAGCTCCTGCGCGACACGCCGCTCCCCAACCTGCTGGGCCTGCTGGTGGAAACGCCGGGCCAGATCGGCGGCAGCGGCGTGAGCAACGACTGGAACGCGATCGGCGCTCTCATCCGCGATGGCGCATTCGCCGGTCTGCCGCCGCTGATTGCCGCGGGCGGACTGACGCCAGACACCGTGGCCGGCGTGATCGCGGCCATCCGCCCCTATGCGGTGGATGTCAGCAGCGGGGTGGCGGAATCCACGCGGCGGAAGTCCCCCGCGAAGATTCGCGCCTTCATCGCCAACGCCCGCGCCGCGGGCGATCGGCTCTGATCGATCCGTCCGGTCAGCGAGGCCGCGTGATCTTCATGACGGTCATCCGCGACGCGCCGGACACGTAGATGGAGCCGTCGGTGTCGATCCCCATCCCGTGCGCCCGATCCGCGGAGACCGTGTCGATCCGCGTGCCGTTCTTCACGATGTTGACGACGCCGGCGTTCACGTCGCTGATGTAGACCGTATCGTCGGCGGCCACGGCAATCCCGCCGCGAGACGGAAAAGGCCAGCTCTCGACGAACCGGCCTTCCGTGTCGAACACCGACACGCGCTGGTTGTCGCTGTCGTTCACCAGGATCCGGCCGCGCGAATCCAGGGCGACGCCGTGCGGCAGCTGCAGCTGGCCGGGTTGTGTGCCCTTCACGCCGCCGATGATTCGGACGAATGTCCCGCTGGCCGAGAACTGCACCACGCGTGCGTTCTGGTAGCCGTCCGACACATAGATGTCGCCGCTGGGCGCGATCGCCACATGATTCGGCTGGTTGAAGCGGTCGCGCGACGCGTTGTCGCCCGCGACGCCCTTCTTGCCGAGCGTCAACAGCAGACGGCCGTCGGGACCGAGTTTGTGCACGAGATGCGCCGCGGAGTCCGTGACCCACAGAAAGCCCTGAGCGTCGATCGTCAGGCTGTGAGCGCTCTCGAACAGTCCACCGTCTCCAAAGGCTTTGACAAACCGCCCGTCGCGGGCGAACACGCGGAAATGCGGCGCGGTGCGCACGAGCACCACCACCTGTCCTTTTCCGTCGGTTGTGATCCAGGACGTCGACCCAACCCAGCTCGTACCGTCCGGAAGCCGGGCCCAGCTCCCATCGACCGTGAACGCTCGTGGTGCCTGCGCCGAAACGCCGGCCGCCTCACACAGGACGAGGCAGGCAAGAACCGACACGCGCGCGATGACACGCGTCTTCACGGTGTCGCTCCCTTCGGTTGAACAGGTGATACGTGAAGCGCGCGCGCCGCCGCGAGCGCGATCGCTCGCGCGTCCCACGCCGTGTCCGTCGACGCGACGAGTCCGACGATCGCCTGGCCCGTGACGAGCGGCGAGCCGAATGACTGACGGTGCACCGGCGTGCGCAGCGTGAGCATCGAGCCGCCGGCCTCCACCGCTTCCGTCCACACCAGCCCACGCGACGGCTCGCCCGCAAACGCGGCCGCCGGCGCCGGCGCCGCGGCCGCCGGCAGTGGCGGCCCCTTCTCGTCGCGCAGCGTGAGACAGAGCAGCGCCGACGGAGCCGTCCGGACCGCCAGACGCATGCGGCGCGGCTCGCCGGTCGCCAGCGAATAGACGCGGCGATCCTCCGCCTCTGGCAACTGGCGGCGCAGCTCGCCGGCGTCGATCGCGATGGGAGCGCCGGCCGCCGGCCGGATCTGCATCCTGGTGGCGGACTCGCGCAGCCGCGCGCCTTCGATCTGCAGCTGCGACGCGTCGGCGGCTGTGTAGCGCCACGGCTCGAACGCCTCGCGCGTCGTGCAGTAGATCGATGGCGTCCACCAGACGCCGAGCGTCCTCACCGTCCGGCTCATGGGCATCGAGCCGCCCTCGAGCTCGTACTCGGTCTCGACCGTCGCAACCGAGCGAGCGAAGCGCTCGAGCACCTCGCGGTTCCCGGCCTGTCCGTTGGGGCCGGCGGCGTAGAGCGGCGCCGCTTGCCGCTGCAGGAACTCGAGCATGCCGGCACCAAGTTGCGCCAGCGGCTGCGGCATGATCGTCGCGGGTACCGGCGCCTTGAAGGCCACGTCGGTAATGGCGACGCCGGTGGGCGTGCCGAAGAGGCGTGCGAGCCACGGCGTATCGAACGACATCTCCACCACGGCTCGCGCATCCACTTCCGAGCGGCCGAGGAGTTCGGCGAGGCTGACGGCGCCAAGGGCGTCCCGCGCGAACGCCGTGATCGCGATCCGGGTTGGAATGACGAAGTCCTGGCCGCGCCGGAGCGGCCATCGGCCGTCGATCGGGGTGACCCAAACCGGAATCTTGTCGATCGCCCCGTCCGAGAATCGCAGCGCGCGGACGGTCACGTTGCGCGACGCGCGTACTGCCATCTGCATCGAGACGTCGACCCGCTCGAGCGACACGCGCTCCACGCGTACGTCCACCACGCGCGGCACGAAGAGCGGCTCGGCCGCGCGGCCACCCTCCGTGCTGCTAAGGACTACGGCCGTGCAAAGCCACGCGAGATTCGGCTTGAACACAGTTCTCCACTGCATTCTC
>DASRPM010000011.1:0-3792 GCA_035646375.1 Vicinamibacterales bacterium | reverse complement strand
CCAATGACGACCAACGCCACGGCCACTACTGCACGCTTCATCACAGCTGCCTCCGACGCGTTCCAAGATACGTCAACGCGCGGCCCGACAGATCCGAACCGCGGCACGTAGGGGCCGCCTTCAGGCCCGGGCCGGCTCAAGCCGGCCCCCACGTACGAAACGGAGAATCGACCCGGTTGGTTATGGGGTGACGCGGACTTTCACGGATCACACTGCTGGCAATTCCAGGCAATCCGCGCGATACCTCTGCGATATGCTGCTCGCCCGCCCTCCACGACGGTGTGGACCCCGGGCGATCGTTCAAGGAGAGACACCCATGCCCACTTCGTATCCATTTCTCCGTGTCCTGTGCCTCGCTGCCGCTCTGGCGCTGGTGCTGTGGCCGGGCGAATCCCTTGCGCAGCGCACCAGCGTCGCGCGCGACTTCCCCATTTACGACAATGGCGGCCTGCCCGACCTCGCGGTCGACCCACAGCGCTTCGTCGCGCAGATGGAGATCGTGGACCGCTATTTCGCGCCCACCGACTGCGCGATTGCCGAGGAAGTGGTCGGCGGCTCCGGCTACCGGCGGCTGCTGCGCTTCGACACCGTGCTGATGAACCGCGGTGACGGCGATCTGATGGTGGGCGATCGGGAAGATCCCAACAATCCCTACGCCGAGTTCTTCGTGTTCCACCAGTGCCACGGGCACTATCACATCAAGTACTTCTCGATTTACGAGCTGCTGACACCGGAGGGCGATGTCGTCGTGGCGGGCACCAAGCAGGGGTTCTGCTTCGAAGACTCGTTCAAGTACGTGGATGGCGGCAAGAGCCGCGGCTACGACTGCCACGAGCAGGGCATCACGTCGGGTTGGGGCGACTGGTACTACAAGCAGCTCGTGGGCCAGTGGATCGACATCACCGGCGTCCCGGCGGGCGACTACATCGTCCGCGTCTCGATCAACACCGGGCAGTACTCGCCGATCTTCGACGAGGGCAAGGACCTGTACCCGAACACCATCGAGGTAGCGGTGCGGATTCCCGAGCCGCGCAAGAAGGTTGCGGCGGTGGAATAACGAACTCGGAGGGCCGCCTGAAGGCGGCCCCTACGACTGTGCCGTGTGTTCCAGCACGTACTCGCCCAGCACGCCGGCGCCGTCGGCCGATCGGAGCGTAAGGCGCAGCTGCTGCGACGGCATCGAGCGGACGAACGCCCCGGGCGTCGCCCAAAGCACACCCGTGGCCGCCGCGGCCACGGGGATGTCGTCGATGGCTCCGACGGGAGCGCCGCCGGTCCCCGTCACGCGCAGCGACACGGCGCGTACCCCGGCCAAGTTGGCGTTCAGCGAGGTGACCACGACGTCGTCGCCCGGGAACGCGGCGCACGGCACCGTCTCGCCCGGGCTCAGCGTGAACTGGCGCACGCGGACGCCGTCACGCTGCAGCCGATTGAGCAGCGCGCGCGAGATGATGCCGGAGATGCGTCCCTGGCGCGCGAGTGTGGCGACGCCGCCGGCCACCGACGCCACCGCCTCGAGCCGTGCGCTGCAGTCCGCGCACGCAAACAGGTGCTCCTCGATCGACGACCCGTCGGGCGCGGGCAGATCGCCCGTCCAATAGTCGATCAACCGCTCGTCCGCAATCGGCGACGCGCATGCCAGCGTCATGACCCCTGCCTCCCCGCCAGCACGCACGCGCGGAGCTTCGCGAGCGCACGGTGGCGGATCACCCGCACGTTCCCTTCCGAGACGCCGATGTCGGTGGCCACGGCCGCCGCGCTGCTCTCCGCGTAGAACGTCAGGAACACCACCGAGCGTTCGCGATCCGGCAGTTGCGCCAGGCACTGTTCGAGGCGATCGAGATCGAGCGTCGCGCCGGCATCGGGCGCCGTGAAGGGCTCGGGCGCCAGAAAGACGTCGCGCAACCGCTCGCGCCGGGCGTGCTTCCGGCGGACGTCGATCGCCATCGTGCGGCTCGTGCCGAGAATGAACGACGCGACCTGATCCATGTCGCGCACGCCGCCCTGCCGCAGCTTCTCGATCGTCAGGAGCATCACCTGCTGCACCAGATCCCTCGCCGACTCCTCGTCGCGCAGGTGCCGCAAGCCGTAGAGGCGCACGCGCGGCGCAAACCGGCGATACAGCTCGCTCTCGGCCGTCTCGGACGCGCCGGGCGCCCGGGCCGCCACGGCCCGGGCCAGATCGCCGTCGCTCGCGTCAACCGCATGCTGCATTCCCCCGCACGCTATCGCGCGCCGGGCAGGCGGTCAACGTGAATGCTGTCAACGGGCGCCGACCGCCGGCGCCAGCGCCTGCCGGAGGATGTCGTCGCTCGCGAGCAGCACGCTCGCGCCGTCGCCGACGAACGTGGACCCGTGCATCGCCGCGAGCGTCCGCGGCTGGAGCGCCGCGAGCTTTGCCAACTGCCGGCCCGTGTTCTCGGTATACGGCACGTAGTCCATCAGCACCGGCGACTGCTGGTAGGTCTCCACCGCGTGGCGGTAGCGCCCGGTGATGTCGGAACTGGTGACCGGTTCGAGGTCGCCGATCTGGTGCAGCAGGTCCGAGCAGAGGAGCACGCGGTCGGTTTCCTCGAACAGCACGCCGGCGTCCCAGCCGTGCGGCAGGTGCGGCGTCGGCACGAAGCGGAAGCGGTGCCGACCGGTCTCGAGCCGTTCCTCGGGCGCCAGGGCGCGCGGCGGGCGGTTCGAAAAGTCCTCGATGTTGATCATCGCGCCGATGACGCCGACGACCGGCGTGGCCTGAGGAGCAATTGCCAGCCAGTCGTTGAGCGCGCCGCACTCGTCCACCTCGAAGTGGCTCCAGCTGATCCAGCGCAGCGATGCCGGGTCGATCACTTTCGCCAGCGCCTCGCGCACGGCCGGGAACATCCCCCGCATCCCGGTGTGAAAGAGCAGCGGCTCCTCGTCGCGGACCAGGAAATGATTGAACTGCAGGTCGAATTTCTCGGCGTACACGCTGATGCGAAACAGGTCCGGGGCCACTTCGTCGATTCGAGTCATCTCGCTCCTCCAGGGCGCTCAACGCGCGTTCTGGAAGGAAGTGTCACGACCCGGGGGAGCGTTACAGGGCGGCCTGAAGGCCGCCCTCTACATTCAGGCTGACAGCGCGGGGCGGGCGATGTACCAGAGCGTGCCGGTGTAGTCCTGCACGCTGGCCACGCGGTCGCCGTACCACTGGTCGGTGGGCGGCGTGAGCGACGTGGCGCCGGCCGCCACGGCACGCTGATACAGCGCGTCGGCATCGTCCACGTAGAGATAGAACGTCGTCGGCATCGGCACCGCCGGATCGGGTTCGCCCATTTCCACCACGGCGTTGCCGATGCGCACCTGCGCGTGCATCATCCGGCCTTCCGGGCTCAGGTGCCGCGCGTCCTCGATGGCGCCGAACGCCTGCTTCAGGAACTCGATGTACGCCGGCGCGTTGGTGGGATGCAGATAGGGCGTCACCGTTCGCAGCCCTGCCGGGATGGCGGGGCCGCTCAGGGCGCGGCCGATGTACCAGTAGTTGCCCATCGCGTCCTTCACGAAGCCGGAGCGTTCGCCGTAGGGCCGATCGGCGGGCTCGGCGAACTGACCGAGCGACGTCGCGCCGGCGGCGATCGCGCGAGCGTACGTCGCGTCCACGTCCTCGACGTAGATGTGATACGCGGCCGGGCGCACGGGCACCACGCCCTCTTCGGCGGTCTCGCCCACCATCAGCATCGAGTCGCCGATCCGCAGCTCGCGGTGCACGCCGCGCGGGCCGGTGGTGGTCTCGGTCTCGACGGCGCCGAACGCCTGCTTCACGAA
>DASRPM010000010.1:0-3476 GCA_035646375.1 Vicinamibacterales bacterium | reverse complement strand
GCGGTCCGTTCGACGGACGACGAGGCGTTGATGACGCGCTTCCGCGCCCTCGTGAGCGAAAGCGAAGAGCGGCAGCGCAGCGAGCTGGCGCTCCGCACGGCGCAGGTGCTGCGCGACATCGAGATTCAGCGCAAGGTGGACGTGGCCACCTTGCAGCAGGACATCGGCAAGATTCAGGGCGTTACCGGTGCGGAGCTGCGGCAGCAGCGTGAGCTGTACAACCAGCTGATCAACCGGGCCGGGTTGCAGGGCAGGTAGGGTGGCCATGCTGTCGCGCGGAACGGGAGTCATCACGGCCGTTGTGAGCCTGTGGGCCGCGGCGGCCGGCGCTCAGGTACCGTCGAAGGGCGCCGAGCTCGAGCAGATCAAGCAGCGTCAGCGCATCTCGCTGATGGAGGGGGTGCTCGAGCGCGCCGTCGCCAACGGCGCCGACAACCTGTTGCGGCAGGTCAAGCACGTCATGCCCGACGTGCCGATGCTGACCGGCGCGCCGGCGGTGCGTGGCTTCCGGCTCGACGGCTACGGTGTGTTCTTCGACGTCGAGGTGCCGGCGCTCCGCCTGCCGCTCGCCTGGACGCTGCGCTACGTCGTGGACGGCAACCGGCTCGCGGTGAACGCCGCCCTGGCGCAGCTGCGCGCCATGGTGCTCGAGCAGCCCGCGCAGGAGCGCGAGCGTCTCGAGACGCTCGTCCGCCGGATGGAAGAGCGCAACATGCCGGACGTGCCGTCGTCGCTGCAGGTGGACCCGGCCGTGGTGCGCGATCCCAACGAGGCCTACACGCGTGCCGTGAAGGAAGCGCTCGTGGACGCGATGCTCGAGAGCAGCGGACCACTGAATCTCGGGCCCGACGAGTGGCTCACCGTGGCCGCCCGCGACAACGTGCCCAACGACCCGCTGGTGCCCGGCGACTCCACGGACCTCCAGACGGTGATCTTCAAGATCAAGGGCAGCGATCTGGCCGCGTTCCGCTCGGGCCAGATCACCCTCGACCAGGCGCGCGCGCGCGTCAAGGCCGAGGAGAACTAGTCGGGAACCGGCCGCCTCGGCCGGTGTCCTATTGACTGCCATGTCCTACAATGCCGCGATGCGTTCGCGTCTGCTGACGGCTGCCGCCGTGCTCTCCCTGGCCAGCCTGCTCGTGACGGCCGGGTGTTCCCGCACCCGGATGGTCGAAGACGACCTCAAGCTCGTGGACGTGAAGACCGGCTGGTACGACGCCGGAATCGTCGGCGGCCAGAACAAGATCGTTCCCAGCATCACCCTCAAGCTGCAGAACATCTCGGGAGACCCGATCAGCCGCGTGCAGGTGTGGGCGGTGTTCCGCCGCGCCGACGAGGACAAGACGTGGGGCGAGCACTTCGTGCGGGCCATCGGGCCCGAGGGGCTCGACTCCGGCAAGGTGGGGAACTCCCTGGTGCTGCGCTCGACGCTCGGCTACACCAGCTCGCAGTCGCGGGCGCAGATGCTGCAGAACCGCGAGTTCGTGGACGCCAAGGTGAACGTGTTCGGCAAGCACGGCTCGCGCACGTGGATCAAGATGGGCGAGTACACGGTCGAACGGGCGCTGATCACCGAGTAGTTCCGCCTATAATCCGGCGCATGGCTCAACCGGCGCCGCCGGCGACTGCAAAGACGCTGGGGTTCACCTCTCTCGTCTGCCTGATCATCGCGAACATGATCGGCGCGGGCGTCTTCACCACATCGGGCTTCGCCCTCGGCGACCTGGGAACGCCTCACCGCGTGATGGCCGCGTGGGTCGTCGGCGGCGTGATCGCCTTGTCCGGTGCGTTGAGTTACGCCGGGCTGGTGCGGCGCATCACCGACTCTGGCGGTGAGTATCTGTTCCTGTCGCGGCTCATTCACCCGGTCGCGGGCTTCATCGCTGGCTGGGTGTCGCTGCTCGCCGGCTTTACCGGTGCCATTGCCTTTGCCGCCCGCGCGTTCGAAACCTACGCGTTCCCCACACGCCCCGACTGGCTGCCGAACGGGCTCGCGGCGGTCGGGATGGTGCTGCTGGCCGCGGCGCTGCACGGCGTGAAGGTGCAGACGGGCGCCGTGTCCCAGAACGTCGTCGTGATTGTGAAAGTCGTGATGCTCTCGGGCTTTCTGGCGTTTGCCGCCAGCGTCGCCGCGTCGCAGGGGATGGCGGCGCCGCCGCCGAACCCGATGCCGTTTTCGATTCTCGCTTTCGCCGGCTCGCTCGTCTGGATCTCGCTGAGCTACTCGGGGTTCAACGCCGCCGTCTACGTGGCTGGCGAGGCCAAGGACGCGCAGCGCAACGCCCCCAAGGCGCTGTGGGTCGGGACGCTCATCGTCACGGTGATCTACGTCGCGCTCAACGCCGCGTTCGTCTACCTGCCGCCGTTCGAGTCCGTGGTGGGCCGCGAAGACGTGGCGGCCGCGGCGGCGCAGGCCTTCGGGGGCGCCGGGGCCGCGGCTGTCATTCGATTCGTCACCGTCCTCGCGCTCGTGACGTCGGTCTTCTCGCTCGTGATGGCCGGGCCGCGCGTGTATGCGCGCATGGCCGACGACGGCGTCTTTCCACGCTTCTTCCGCTTTGGCGGCGCCGGCGCCCCCACCGCCGCCATCGTCGCGCAGACCGCGCTCGCGATCGCCGCGATCTCCCTGTCGGACTTGCGCGGTCTGCTGTCGTACCTCGGGTTCACGCTGTCGTTGAGCGCCGCGCTCACCGTGGCGTCGCTGTTCCTCATCGCCAGGCGCGAAGGCCGCGCGGCGGTGTCGGTGTGGGGGTATCCGTTCACGCCCGCCTTCTACGTATTGTCTACGCTGGTCCTGGCGGGCCTGGCGGGACGGCGGGCGCCGATGGAGCTGCTGGCGTCGATCATCACGATCGCCAGCGGCTCACTGGTCTATTACGGGTTCGGGCTGCACCGCGTCGCGGCGCCGACCCGCGCCGGCTTGCGCTGAGGAAGGCGGAGTAGGCGGAGTAGGCAGAGTGGGCGGAGTGGTCGGAGGATGGCCGAACAGCGCGATGCGCCATCAAGGCAAGTGCAGTGCGGCCGCCACGGCCCAAAGCCGGCCGCGTACGTGTGCGACCACCTGTTTCGAGAGAGTAATCAGGGATTCGTCGCGTCGGAGGAAGAACCCGACAACCCGTTCCCGGATGCGTGGTGCCTGACGTGTGAGCAAGCCAGGCTGGCGCACGGCGGATGGAACGACGAGAGTGAGAAGAACCTGAGGGTACGGCTCGTGTGTGGCGACTGTTATCAGGAGATCAGGGACAGAAACCAGTGACTCGCCACTCTGCCCACTCCGCCCACTCTGCCCCGGAGCCCGTTAGGGCTCCGGAAGCAGCGAGCCGCGATACGTGGTGGTGCGGCCCGGCGTGATGGCGACGTCGAACTGCAGCGGCGCGAAGCCGGGGAGCGCGATCTCCACCCGGTAGTTGCCCGGTTCCAGCCTCAGGCCCTGCAGGCGCCCGTCGAACTCGTCCACGAGGCCCGCGTAGTAGCCG
>DASRPM010000009.1:0-10276 GCA_035646375.1 Vicinamibacterales bacterium | reverse complement strand
ACTTCCTGGTGCGCGGCTTCTTCAACGGGCGCGGCTACTTCGACCTGGACGACATCTCGCCGGCGGCGTATCGACAGGGCGCGCTTTTCACCGGCAGGCGTGAGGCGACCCGGGTCTGGTTGGATGCCAATGAGCTGTTCGGGCCCGATCCCGGCCAGCTCGCGAACGAACGGCTGACGGACGAAGGAAGGATGCGCGTGGACGCGGCAATCGGCCCCTTCCTGAGGCACGTCGCGTCCGGCGTCGTCATGGTCGAGGGCTACGCGCAGCAGGGCTCGGTGGACGAGCAGTATCTCCGTTCGCGGGCGCGCGCAGCGCTGGTGCGCGATCATCTGCTCGGGAAGTTCCACCTCGATCCGGAGTCCACCGGCGTGATGCCGCTTGGCGCCGACTCGATCGACAGCCCGCAGCGGCGGCCGTGGGAAGGCGTCGCGCTGGCCGTCATCCTCCTCAAGGGCGCGATTACCCCGTCCAGCAGGTGACGCCCGGATCCTGAGAAGCGCGGACAGCTGTGCTCTTCGGAACAGCTTCCAGCGCTGATCTACGGTGTCATGGGGAGTGATGACCGCCGATCGACTCCTCGACGCCCGCATGATTCCGGGCGCGTACGAACCGAACGCACCACCCCACCGCGCCACCCAGGCAGCGCGCCTGGTGGCGGCAGCCCCGATTCACGAAGTGCGCCCTCACGCCGCGACCGCGATCGCGCCCTATGTGGTCGCCGCACCCGCCCAGCCGACGACCCGCCTCGGACGCGCCGCCGCCATCCTGGGCGATGTCGCGCTGGTGACAGCCCTCATCTTCGCGGTTGCATTGGTGCCCGGCCTCGCGCTGAAGGGCATCACGACCGCAGTGGTCCTCATTCTGGAAACGTTCGGTCGGCAGTAACCGAGCCGGAGAGCCCCGTGACTCCTTCTGTTGTGCGTCGTATCGCGAACGTCCCGGCCAGCGAGCCCGACCGCATGACCGATGACGGCAGATCCATGAATGACTGGTACCGGCAGCTGGGAGTGAGCCACCGGCGACGGGATGAGGCAGCCGGCGACGAATCGCGCGCGCTCCAGGAGCGCGACCGGGAACGGGAAACAGCGATGCGGCGGCGCTGGGCCGGTATCGTTGCGGCGATGCGTGCCTTGGCCGGGTGCTACAACGAGGGCGCCGGCCTCGACATGCTGACCGTGGTCGACGATGCGGGCGGCGAGAGCCGCGATCTGATCGTCACGACTGTCGCCCGCGGCGGTCAGACGCTCACGATGACGCTGATTGGCGCTGAACTGTGCGTGCGCCCGAGCCCGGGCACCGCCGGCTCGCCCGACGATGGCCGTCGGTGGATCACGTTCGAAGCGAGTGACGAGGCCACTGCCGCGCACGCACTCCAGCCCTGGCTGGCGCAGCTGTAGCGACTGCCCCCAGTTCTATTCCGACGCGGCTCGCGTGTGCCTTTCAGAACAGCGGTTGGGCTTGAATCGCAGGATCATAGGCGCCGGTCCTTCCTTCTGAGAGAGCTCCAATGCACAGCGATTCGATTGCCCGCGACAGCTCATTCGGCGGCAGCCATCACGCGGAGGCGTTCCTGGCTCACGAGGTGCGGAATCTCGTGAACGTGGCGATCCTGTCGTTCGAGGTCCTCAAGACCACTGGTGCCGGCGTCTCGGGCCACAAAGGACAGGTGCTCCGTCGCAGCCTCAACGACCTGCGTACGCTGATCAACCGGTCGCTGTCGGACATGCGAATCGGGCACGGCCACAACGGTGGTGAAGCGGTCGACATCGGCGACTTCATCAACGAGATCGAAGCTGCCGCCACCCTCGAGGCGCGGGCCAAAGGAATCCGGCTCGTCGTGCCGCCGGTCCTGGACGGTCTCGTCGTGGAGACGGACCGGCTCGAACTCGCCGCCGCGGTCAGGAATCTCGTGCAGAATGCCGTCAAATTCACCAAGCCCGGGACGACGGTCGATCTGCGGGTCAGGCCCGTTGCCGATCGGGTGCGAATCGAAGTTCAGGACGAGTGCGGAGGCCTGCCCGGTGGATGCCCGGACGATCTGTTCCGGCCGTTCGAGCAACGAGGTCAGGACCGGTCAGGGCTGGGGCTGGGCCTTGCCTTCAGCCGCAAGGTCGTAGAGGCGAGCGGCGGCACCATCTCAGTACGAAATCTGCCGGGCCGCGGCTGCGTGTTTGCCATCGATCTGCCGCGTTCGCCCGCCCCGGAGGTCGGTGCATTGGCGGGACGGCGGCAGCGCGGCGTTCCGCAGGTGATGCCGGTAAGTTCCGTCCCCACCATCACCTGAGATCGTTGCGACGCTCCACGCGCTCGACGCTCAGGCCGAGGCCGTCACGAAGCTCTTCACGGCCTCGTCCTCCGAGTCGAAGGTGTCGAAGATGGTCACCAGGCGGGTGATCGACAGCAGGTCGTGATTCCGCTTGTTCACGTGCAGCAGCTTCAACCCACCCGTGGTCTTCGAGAGCGAGCCGTAGCTGGCGACCAGCTGGCCGAGCCCCCCGCTGTCGATGTAGGTGACCTCGCCGAGGTTCAGGACGACCGCGAGGCGGTCCTGCTGAATCAGGCTGTTGATCTTGTCTTTCAGGCGTTGCGCATCCTGGTCGATCGTCAGGTGGCCGGCCAAATCCAGAATCGTCACCGCACCGACCTGGCGTTCCGCGATTTCGAGACGCATGTTCGCACTCCTCTTCTTGACGCGCCCTCATGGAGTCGGCATCGCTCGCGCCTGAGGGCGGGTCGGCGTAAGTGTGCCTGTCGAGTATGCGGTCGAATGGCCGCAAGATCGAGGATTACTTCGGGTTCGCCGGCAGCCCGGGTGGCGATGCTCGGGGCTCGGCCGTTTGGGCTAGAATCCGCCCAGGATTCAGGGATACGAGGGGGAGGACCGCCATGATTTTCGGCCGAAGGATGAATCGGATAGGCGTCGCGCTCGGTGTCGTCCTCGCGATTGGCGTGGCGGTGACGGCCGGCGCGCAGACTCCGCCGGGCGCAGCGGCGGGTGAGCTCTACACACCGGCCAAGGACGCCAAGGACCTGAGGGCCGTGATCTTCAACTGGATGTGGCACCAGGGCATGCTCAAGGGCACTGACGAGCGTGACATGGTCGGGACGCTCGAATATCAGGGCAAGGGCACGATGCAGGTAGACGGACAGCCGTGCACCCTTTCGAGATTCCGGGCGAGCACCAACTACCAGACCTTCACCCAGCGGATTCAGTACGCGTGCACGCGAGGGACCCAGAAGGTCTCGAACATCGAAGTGGTCAGCGGGCTCTACGCCTGGAACGAAGACGTCGTCGGCGCCGAGATCGGGGCCACGAAGGGCAAGGCCACTCCGATGCCGGCGACGGCACAGGATCGGCTGATCCGAATCTGGGCCAGCCCGCAGGGCGCGGCGAAGGCCGCGCTTGCCGGGACGACGGACACATGGTGGCTCGGCGCGAACCCGGGTACGCTGTTCGCTGACGGTCTCGACAAAGTGGGCCAGACGTCTGTGAAGTGGGAAGCCGGCAAGCCGGTCGTGACGTTCCCGATTCCGGGCGTGCCAGGTGCGACCGGGACAGCCACACTCGACGCGAAGTACATGACCGAGAAGGTGGTGGTCACCAACGGCTCGGCGACCACGGAGTTCACCTACAGCGGCTACCAGGACTGGAACAACCCGCTGCACAAGATCGAGGTGTTCTACGCCGGCAAGATGGTCGAGAAAAAGAACGGCGCAGTCGTCCGCGACCTGACGACGGACGTGACAGAGACGGGCAACGTGTATGTGATTGCGCCCGTGCCGGCCAGCGTGAAGAAGGCCATCACCGTCACCGCGCAGCTTCCCAAGGGCGTCTACGCCAAGCCGAACCCGCCGGTGAACCAGGCCCCCACGCCGCGGCTGGGCGCGCGTCCCGACCTGTCCGGTGTCTGGCAGTACACCGACTGGATCGGGAACTACATGGGGGGCGGCGGGCGGCGATGCGGTCCGACGCAGGAGAGACCCTGCAACCGGAGCACCAATCAGACTGAAGACTTCGCGCTCTACTCGCCCTCGCGGTTCGGCATGCTGGGTTTTCCGCAGTACAAACCCGAGCACTGGGACAAGATTCAAGAGCTCGACATGTGGACCAACAAGTACGACCCGGTCATGACCTGCCAGCCGCTGGGCGTCCCGCGGCAGGGTCCGCTGCGGCGCATCTACCAGACTGAGAACGACATCACCTTCCTGTATTTTGGCGGGGATGCCGGCGGCGGGTACGGCGAGTACCGCATCATCCCGATCGACGGCCGCAAGCACGCGGAAAACGCGAACTTCGATGCCACGTATATGGGGGTGACCGTCGGACGCTGGGAGGGCGACACGCTGGTGCTCGACTCGGTCGGCTTCATCGACACGACGTGGATCGGGCGCGGCGGGTTCTTCCACACGAGCGACATGCATGTGGTGGAGAAATTCACGCGTCAGGGCGATACGATCCTGTACGACGTCACGATCGAGGACCCGGAAGTGCTGCTGGAGCCGTGGGTCTTCCCGACCCGGACGGTGCGGCGCAACACGAACGCCAACGCGGGTCTCATTCGCGAGCGAGGCAACTGCGAGACGAACTTCGAAACCGAAGCGGCCGCTTCACAGATCAGGCACTAACGTAGTGTCCGGCCTGAGCCGGACTGCAGAGGGGATGCACTCATGACTAAGTGGACTATCCGATTCGCCGTTTTGTGCGCGTGCCTCCTGGCGAGTGCTTCGGTGTACGCGCATCACTCCCTCGCGGGTATGTACGCCATCGGCAAGGAATCGAAGATCACCGGGGCGTTCAAGGCCTTCCGGCTGATCAACCCCCATTCGGCGTTGAAAGTGGACGTGAAGGGCGCCGATGGCTCGATCGTCGAATGGAACATCCTTGGCGGCAGCGTCCAGCAGCTGGCGCGGCTCGGAATCGGCAAGACCGGCCCGAACGCGCTCAAGGCCGGCGATGAAATCGCCGTCACGATCATGCCGGCACTCGACGGCAAGAGTCCGATCGGGCTGCTGGTGGCGATTACCTGGCCCGACGGCCACACGGTGCGTTTCCGCTCGCCGGACGAATAGTCAGATGTGGGGGCCGCCGTCAGGCGGCCCTCACTGTTTCAGCGGTCCAGCGGGAGCTGGCCCGTGTAGACCGCCATCCCGACCACGGCATCCACGCCGGCCGCGTCGAGCTCGTCGATCTCCTTCCACGTCGTAATCCCGCCAGCGGCAGTGACGCGCCGGGCCGTGGCCTCGCGGACGGCCATGATGGCCGGCATGCTGGTGCCCTGCATCAGCCCCTCGAGATCGACGTGCGTGTAGAGGAACTCGGCGCAATACGCCTCGAGCGCCTTGACCGCCTCGACGGCCGTCAGCGGCAGCACGGTCTTCCACCCGTGAATCGCGACGCGCCCGCCCTTGCTGTCCACCGCCGCAATCACGCGCTCGGGTCCGACTGCTTCGGCGAGAGCCTTCGCGAACGCGACGTCCACCGCGCCATCGCCAAAGAGCGCCGAGCTGGCGATGACGGCGTGCGCGCCGCCGTCGAGCACGGCCCGCGCGCGCTCGATCGAGCGGATGCCGCCGCCCACGCGGCAGGGGAGCCGCTTGCAGATCGACGCGACGATCGCGGCGTTGTCGCCCTTGCCCATCGCCGCGTCGAGGTCGATGAGCTGCACCCGCGGGAAGCGGGAGAACTTCTTGATCCACGGCTCGGCGTCGGCCGCCTTGATGGCGAGCTTCTCGCCCTGCACGAGCTGCACGACGGAGCCGTTCTGGAGATCGATCGAGGGAATGAGCATTAGAGACGGACCGGTATCCCGTGCTGCCGCAGGTGGCGCTTCAAATCGGTGACGCTCGACTCGGCGTAGTGAAAGATCGACGCGGCCAGCGCCGCGTCGGCGTGGCCCTGCGTGAACACGTCGGTGAAGTGGTCGAAGGTGCCGGCGCCGCCCGAGGCGATGACCGGAATGTTCACCGCGTCCGACACCGCCGCGGTCATCTCGTTGTCGAAGCCGGCGCGCGTGCCGTCGCGGTCCATCGACGTCAGCAGGATCTCGCCGGCGCCGTACGATTCGGCCTGCCGCGCCCACTCGACGGCGTCGCGATCGGCGTCGGACGTGCCGCTGCGCACGAACACCGCGAAGTGGTCGCCCCGCCGCTTGGCGTCAATCGCCACGATCACGGCCTGGCTGCCGTAGCGCTTCGCCAGCGTCGTGATGAGCGACGGGTTCTTGAGCGCCGCGGTATTGAGGCTCACCTTGTCGGCGCCTGCTTCGACCGCGGCGTCGGCGTCTTCTTCCGTTCGGATCCCGCCGCCCACGGTGAGCGGCAGGAAGATCTCCCTGGCCACCGCGCCGATGGTTCGTGCCAGCGCCTGGCGCTTTTCGAGCGTGGCGGTGATGTCGAGAATCACGACCTCGTCGATGCCTTCCACGTTGTAGCGGCGCGCCAGCTCTCCGGGGTCGCCGGCGTGGCGCAGCTCCTGGAACTGGACGCCCTTCACGACCTGGCCGTCGCGCACGTCGAGGCAGGCAATGATGCGCTTGGTCAGCATCAGGCCGCCCCGTTCTTTCGTAGCGCCGGGTCTTCAGACCCGGCCACGATCGACAGGAAGTTCCTCAGGATTTGCAGCCCGGCGTCGCTCGACTTCTCCGGGTGGAACTGCACGCCGAAGACGTTGCCGTCTTCGACCGCCGACGCAAACGTGTTGGCGTGGGTCGTAGCCGCGGCGCACGCTGTCGTCACCGGGGCTGCGAACGAGTGCGTGAAGTAGACCTGCGCGCCGGAGTCGAGCCCCGCGAGCAGCCGCGCCGGCTTGCGGAACTCGAGCGCGTTCCAGCCGACGTGCGGGATCTTGAGCCGGCGCCCGGCGTCGCCGTCGAGGCGCTGAATCTGGCCCGACAGCACGCCGAGGCCGCGCACGCCTGGCGCCTCGTCGCTGCCCTCGAACAGCCACTGCATGCCGACGCAGATGCCGAGGAGCGGCGTGCCGCTGGCCACGGCCTCGGCGATGGCGTCGCGCCACGGGCCTTCGAGGACCGCGGTCGCGGCGAAGTTGCCGACGCCCGGCACGATCAGCGCCGCCGCCTTCTTGCACTCGGCCGGCTCACGCGGCGTTTCGAACTCCGCGCCGAGGGTCGTCAGCGCCTTGCGGACGGACGTGAGGTTGCCGGCGCCGTAGTCGACGAGCGCGATCACCGAAACCTCCTCACAACAGCCCTTTGGTGCTCGGCAGCATCTTCGCCAGCCGCGCGTCCCTGGCACACGCGACCCGCAATGCCCGGGCGAACGCCTTGAACACCGCCTCGACGTGGTGGTGGCTGGACCGCCCGTAGAGCACCTTGGCGTGCACGTTGGCGCGGGCGCCGATGGCGAAGCCGTCGAAGAAATCGTGGACGAGCTCCGACTGCAGATCGCCCACCATCCGCACTTTGACCTTGAGGTCGATCTTGGCGTGCGGCCGCCCGCCGAGGTCAATGGCCACCACCGCGAGCGTCTCGTCCATCGGCATCACGAAGTAGCCGGCGCGATTGATGCCCTTGCGGTCGCCGAGCGCCTTGAGCACGGTCTCGCCGAGCACGATGCCCACGTCCTCGACGGTGTGGTGCTGATCGACGTCGAGGTCGCCCTTGGCCTTCAGCGTCAGGTCGAAGCCGCCATGCCGGGCGAACAGATCCAGCATGTGGTCGAAGAAGCGGATGCCGGTCGAGATGTCGTAGCGCCCCTGGCCGTCAATCGTCAGGTGGCCGCGGATATCGGTCTCCTTCGTCCGCCGGTCGAACGCCGCGCCGCGTGTCTTGGCTCTCGTGCGTGTCATCGCCGTGCGCCTGCCTTTCGCAGTCGTGTCGCCACCGAATCGGCGTGAGCGTTCAGCCCTTCCGCGCGCGCCAGCGTGACGACGCTCGGCCCGATGCGGGCAAGTCCAGCCTTGGTGAGGCGCTGAACCGTGACCTGCTTGACGAAGTCGGCAGCCGACAGCCCGCCGCGCACGCGCGCGGTGCCGGCCGTGGGCAGGACGTGGTTGGATCCGATGGCGTAGTCGCCCGCCACCTGCGCCGACCACGGGCCGACGAAGAGCGAGCCGGCGCTGCGGACGCGAGCGGCCATCCGGTCATCGTCCACGACCAGATGCTCGGCGGCGCCCTGGTTGGCCAGGTCGATCGCCTCCTGCAGCGAGCTCGTGACGATGACGCCGCCGTGCGCGCGAATCGACGCGCGGGCGGGGCCGTCCTCGGGCATCCGCACCGACACCGCGCGGGCGACGCGCTCGGCCAGCGTGCGGCTGGGCGTGATGAGCACCGCTCGCGCGTCGGGATCGTGCTCGGCCTGCGCGATGAGATCGGCGGCAATCCAGTCGGCAGGCCCCTTGGCCGCGACGATGACGATTTCGGTGGGGCCGGCGTAGAAGTCGATGCCGCAGTCCGCCGCGACGAGTGCCTTGGCGGCCGCCACGTAGCGGTTGCCCGGGCCGACGATCTTGTCCACCCGCGGCACGGTCGCGGTGCCGTAAGCGAGCGCCGCCACGGCGTGCGCGCCGCCCAGGCGGAAGAGGCGCGACACGCCGGCTTCGAGCGCAGCCGCCATCACGACCGGCTCGGGCCGCGGGCACACCGCCACGACGTCCTTCACGCCGGCGGCAATCGCGGGGATGGCCGTCATCAGCAGCGACGAGGGCAGCGGATAGCGGCCGCCGGGCACGTAGCAGCCGACGCGGTCGAGCGGGATGATGCGCTGCTCCACGGTCACGCCTGGCGCGACGCGCACGCGCCAGCCGCGCGGCACCTGCTTCTTCGCCACGGTGCGGATGTTCCGCGCCGCGTCGCGAATGGCCGCGCGCACGTCGCGCGGCACCGTTGCCGCGGCGCGCCGCATCTCGGTGGCGGTGATCTCGATCGGCCCGTCGAGCCCGTCGAACGTCCGCGCGTAGCGCAGCAGCGCGGCGTCACCGCCCTTGCGCACGCCGGAGACGATGGCGGCCACGCGCCGATCGGTCGCGGCGTCGCGCACGCGCTCGGGCGCGAGCAGCGCCTGCACCGCGCGACGATTCTTCGAGTCGACGATTCTCAGCATGCGGCGCCCGTCACACCACGATCTTGTTGAGCGGGTATTCGACGATGCCCTGGCCGCCCGCCGCCTTCACCTTCGGGATCAGGTCACGCACTGTCCGTTCCTCGATGATGGTGTTCACCGCCACCCACTCGGCGTCGCTGAGCGACGAGATGGTCGGCCGCTGCAGGGCCGGAAGCAGCGCCAGCACCTTGTCGAGGTCGGCCTTGCGGACGTTGAGCATGATGCCCACGCGCCCTTGCGCCTCGATCGCCGCGTTCAACAGCAGCGCCAGGTTCTCGATCTTGGTCTTCTTCCAGGGGTCGGCCAGCGCGTTCACGTTGGCCACCAGCTGGGTGTTCGATTCGAGCACGGTGTCCAGGATTCGCAGCCGGTTGGCGCGCAGCGTCGATCCGGTTTCGGTGGCTTCGACGATCGCGTCGGCCAGCAGCGGCGGCTTCACTTCGGTGGCGCCCCACGAGAACTCGACCCGCTTCACCTTGACGCCCAGCCGCTCGAAGTACGCCTTCGTCATCTGGACGAACTCGGTGGCGATGACGGCGCCCTCGAGGTCCTGCGGCGTCTTGAACCGCGAGTCTTCCGGCGCCGCGAGCACCCACTTCACCTTGCCGAAGCTCTGTTTCGAGTAGACGAGATCGGCGAGGCTCGCGACGCAGGTGTGCGGGTCGCGGCCGTAGCGGTGCTCGGCGACGCAGTCGAGGCCGGTGAGGCCGGCGTCGAGCACCCCCTCGCAGACGTAGCGCGGCATTTCCTGCGCGCGAATCAGCATGCACTCGATCTCGGGGTCGTCGATCGACGGAAAATACGAGCGAGAGCTCGCGTAGATCTTGAAGCCGGCGCGCTCGAAGAGCTGAATCGTGGCTTCCTGGAGCGACCCCTTGGGCAGTCCAAGCTTGAGTGTCATGGAATCGTGATCCCTTCAGGCCGCACGAAGAAGCAGGTGCGTTCGCCGGTGTGACAGACCTTGGCGTCGCCGAGCGGCTCGGCCTTCACGAGCACGGTGTCCTCGTCGCAGTCGATGAGGATGTCGCGCACCGCCAGTTTGTTGCCCGACGTCTCGCCCTTGGTCCAGAGCTTGTTGCGGGTGCGGCTGAAGAAGGTGACATAGCCGGTGCGCAGCGTGATGTCCCAGGCTTCGGGGTTCATGAAGCCGACCATCAGCACGTCGCCGTTCTTGTGGTCCTGCACCACCGCGGGAATCAGTCCGTCCAGTTTT
>DASRPM010000008.1:0-16521 GCA_035646375.1 Vicinamibacterales bacterium | reverse complement strand
CGGCGGGCATTCCGCGCTTTTCGATACCGTCCGCGAGGCCACGGCACCGTTCCGTGACGCGCGCAACGTTCCCGAGGGATACGGCGCGGTGCTCGGCTGCGTCAGCGGCCCCGAGGCCGGCGCGATGGGAGTGCATTTCGTCAACGCCGAGTTGCTCCTCAACGCCGAGCTCGTCCCGACCCGGCCCGAAGCGCTGATCTACGAGTCCAGGAACGGCGGGGCGCGCCTCGTCGGTGTCGAGTTCATCGTGTTCGCCGACGTGTGGCACGAGACCCACGCGCTGAACGACCCGCCGGTGCTCGACGGTCACCTGCTGCACTTCGTCGAGAGCCCGAACCGGTTTGGACTGCCGGCGCACTACGAGCTGCACGTGTGGGCCTGGCGCGACAACCCCCGCGGCACGTACGCGGACTGGAACACGCGCGTCTCCTGTGACGGGCAGTGACGATCGTGTGTCCCAGCGCCGCGCTGCCTGAGCTGCTCGACGGCATCGACGGCGTACACCTCGCCGAGGTGCCGCCGTTCACCGTCCTGCTGTTGCGGACCGTGAACTCGCTCTACCGCGTCGTGATCGGTACGGGCCCACATGTCTACGTCCAGGGCGGCGCCTATTTTCGCGAGCTGACACCGGCCTCGCTCGACGGCGTCAGCGGCGCCGGCCGCTGTCTCACCGGGGGCTGGATCGGCGTCGGCGTCCTGCTGCAGATTCGCGCGCCGGGCCGCTCGATTCTGACCTCGCCTGTGCTCGCGATGGCCGCCGAGCCGGCCGCGGGCACCGTCGTGCACTGACCGCGCTGGCGCCCTGACTCGAGGATCCGATGCGACCCGTTCTCGCTCTCGTCATCGCCGGACTGGCCGGGACGGGCCGCGCCCCGTTGGCCGCGGCGGGGCCGGTCGATGCGGATCTCACGGTTCGCGTCTACCAGACCGCGGGCTTGTCATCGGCGATCGAGCGGCGCGCGCTCGAAGAAGCCGCGCGGGTGCTGCGCCCCGCGCTGGTCGCGGTTCGCTGGCGGTTGTGCAGCGGGCCCAACCCTGCGCCCCCATGCGATCGGCCCCTGGGGCACGCCGAACTGTCGGTGCGGATCGTGCGCCGTGGGGTAGTCCGCCGCGATGCCACGAACGCGCTCGGCACCGCGCTCGTCGCGCCAGGGCGCGGCGGCGTGCTGGCCACGGTGTACGTCGATCAAATCGAGGAGCTGTCGATGGCCGCACGCACTGACGCCGCGGTGCTGCTCGGGCGTGCCACCGCGCACGAGATCGGGCACTTGCTGATGCGCACGTCCGGCCACGCCCCGTGCGGGCTGATGCGCGCCACGTGGACCGAGCAGGAGGTGCGCCGCAATCATCCGCTCGACTGGATGTTCACGGCAGGCGACGTCGTGGCGATGCACCGCTTCTGGGCGCAACCAGACCTGCCGGCCGGAAGGCCTCACCGCGTCGCGGATACGTCGCCCAGCGCGGCCTCGATCTCCTTCAACAGGTCCTCCGGCTCGCTACGGCGCCCCGCGGCGTAGGCAACGGCCCACCGCTCGCTCCCAAGACGCGCGCGCGCCGCGCGTTCACCGCGTTCCCGGAGATCGTGCGTCGACTGGTCGACGACCACCGCCCCGGTGGACTCCGTAATCGCGTCCCGCAGGCCTATGATCTGCGCGACCCAGGCGTCGTTGCCCTTGAGCGCCGCCGCCGCGGCGAGCGGCACCAGCGTGTAGACGAACACGAACTTGTCCCCGAGTTCGCGGAGCTCGGCAAGATTGTCCCGCACCCAGGCCAGAGCCTCGTCCGCGTTGCCGCGTCTGATCGCCATGATGGCGCGCAGATTCCGCGTCAGCGACCGGAACCAGGGGCTCGCCTCCTGCAGCGTCGCAACGGCCTCGTCGAGCAGCCGTTCCGCCCGTGCGCCTTCACCAGCCGCGATGGCGGCGCGGGCGAGGCCGGTCAGCGCGTGCCCGATACCCCACGCAACGCCGAGCGACTGGAATGTCTCGAAGCTGCGCGTGAACCACTCACGCGACGTATCGATGTGGCCCGCCGCATGTTCCACGTGTCCGAGCATGCCTTCGGCCTGCGCCACGATCTCCAGCGCGCCGGCGGCTGCAGCCGTCGAATGCGCGAGCCCGAGGACCGCTCGTGCCGTCTGGAGATCACCTTGCGCGTACCGCATGACGCCTGATCCGAGAAGCGCCCTCGACGCGGCCGCCGGCACCAGCGCCGGCCGCTCGAGCACCCGTTCGTACCACCGGAGGCCTTCGGCCGTGTGGCCGCGGATCAGCCAGAAGAACATCAGCGACCCTGCAATGTCGGCCGCCTCCGCGGCGCGGTTTCGCTCGATCAACCACGCCAGGGCGCCACGGTAGCTTTCGAGATCCTCGCGCACGCGATCGAGCCACTCGACCTGCGCCGGGCCGACCAGCCCCGACGCGGCCAGCGCCGCCTCGGTGGCGCAGTAGCGCACCAGCCCCTCCATCGCGTGGTCGCGCTCACCCGATGTTGCCAGCTCGAGCGCGGCGTACGCCCGCACCGTTTCGAGCATCTCGTAGAGCGGGCACGTGGCCACTACCGAGGCCGCGGCTCGTACCAGCAGGCTCTTGTCGATCAGCGCCGCGGCGGCGCGGAGCGCGTCGCTCTCGCCGGCGGGTTCCTCCCGGCCCGCCAGGACTGCGGCGGCCGCGTCGAGCGGAAAACGGCCCGGCAGCGCGCCAAAGCGACGAAACGCGTGCCGCTCGGCCGGATCGAGCAGCTGATAGCTCCAGGCGACCGTCGCGTTCATCGTCTGCTGCCGCGCCGGCAGATCACGCGGCACGCCGGCCGAGAACAGCGCGTCCCGTTCCAGTCGTCCGAGCAGGTCCTCGGCCGTCAACACCTTCATCCAGGGCGCGGCGAGCTCCAACGCGAGCGGTAACGCATCCAGGCGCCGGCAGATCGCCGCCACTGCGGGCGCGTTGGCAGCTGTGAGCTGAAAGTCCGGCTGTACGTCCCGCACTCTGTCGAGGAAGAGCCGCACGGCCGGCGACCGCGTCGCCTCCTCCGCCGACGTCGCCTCCGCATCCGCGTCCAGCCGCAGCGGCCCGACGACGCACTCCCGCTCGCCGCGCAGGCGGAGCGCCGCGCGGCTCGTGACCAGGAGCCGAAGCGCACCGGCCGACGACAAGAGCTCGGCCAGGAGCGGCGCGGCCTCGAGCACCTGCTCGAAATTGTCGAGCACCAGCAGCGTCGGCCGATCCGCACACGCGGCGCGCAGGCGCGTCGCGAGGTCCGGCGCCGTGGTGTCAGCCAGCCCGACCGCCTCGGCGATTCTCGGGGCGACCAGTGCGGGCTCTCGAATGGCGGCGAGCGGCACGAACTCGACACGCACGGGCTCATCGCGGGCGACGTTGCGGGCCATCTCCAGCGCCAGCCGGGTTTTTCCCACGCCGCCGGGCCCGGTGAGCGTGACGAGGCGCACCGTGGGCTCCGCGAGCCAGCCGCGCAGCAGATGCAATTCGTCATCGCGGCCGAGCAGCGGCGTGAGCGACAGCGGCAGCCATCCGCCGCCCGGTTCATCGGATCCACTGCGCTCGGCATCCGCGCGCGCCCCGCTGACGAACGCGTCGCGCGTCTCGCCGGTCAGGTCGAGAGCGGCCGACAGTGCGCGCACGGTTTCGACATGCGGCCGGCGCCGCTGGCCCCGCTCGAGCGCGCTCACTGCATGCACCGACAGGCCGGCGATGGTCGCCAGCTCGTCTTGCGTGTAGCCAGCCGCTTCTCGGAGCGCTTTGAGCTGCGCCCCAAACGACAGCGGAGCGCGACGTGTCATGACGCGTTCGATTGTACCGCCGTCGCGTACGGGCGGCGTACGGGCCGTGTGCGAGTGCTGTGGGTGGCCGCCGCCGCCACCGCGCTCCAGACTCTCAACATGACAACCGCACGAGCGAACCCGCGGATCACCGCGTCGCACATTGTCGGCTGCGCGTTGCTCGGCACGCTGTCTCTCGCCGTCGCCCAGACGACGGAGCCGGAACCGATCCGCACCATCGACGTGGCGCTCTCCCGGTTCGCGTTCGAGCCCGAACGCATCGAGGTGCGGGTCGGCGAACGAGTGCGCCTCACCGTCCGCTCGATGGACAGCGCGCACGGGTTTCAGGTGAAGGAGCTCGGCCTGGATGCGCGCCTTCCGGCGCGCGGCCACAGCGTGATCGAGCTGTCGCCGAAGAAGGCCGGAGCGTACCGCGTCACCTGTTCCGAGTATTGCGGCATCGGGCACAGCCGCATGAAGGCCTGGCTGATCGTCACGCCGGGAACGTAATCGACATTTCAAGGAGCGCTCATGTTTGCCACAACCTTTCGGCGGCCGCTGGTCGCGGCGGCCGCGCTGTTCTTCGCATTGGCGGCGGCAACCGCCGCTCAACAACCGGCGGCGACGGCCACTCCGCCGCCGGACGACTCGACGGCCGTGGCCGATGCCGGGGCCGAGGAGGACGACGCGGCGCCGGTGGCGGCCGAGCCCGATTTCCGGGTCCTCAACCTGCCGTCCACGTTACGGCTGCCTCGCCACGCATCGAATTTCCAGCTCACGCACCGGTTCAACGGCAATCTGCGGCGCGGCACACTCGGCGGCAACGCCGGCAACCTGTTCGGGCTCGATCAAGGTGCGGCGGTCGGCTTCGAGTACCGGTTCGGCATCGCGCGGCGGCTCCAGGCGGCCGTCTACCGCACCGCCATCGACAAGGCGTTCCAGTTCCATGGCAAGTGGGATGCGGTGCGCCAGCATGGTGCGCTGCCGGTGTCGCTGTCGGCGCTCGTTTCGATCGAAGGCACGGACAACTTCCAGGAACGCTACTCGCCGGCGTTGGGCGTCGTGGTCTCTCGACACGCCGGCAATCGGCTGGCTCTCTACGCGACGCCGATGTGGGTGCACAACACCGCCGCGCTGCTGAACGTCGATCGCGACACCGTCGTCGTCGGAGTCGGCGGACGCGCGCGCATCAGTTCCACGGTGTACGTCGTCGCCGAGATGGCACCTCGGGTCGGGGGCTACCGTCCCGATACGGCGGCGTACGGATTCGCCATCGAAAAGCAGGCCGGCGGACACCTGTTTCAACTCAATTTCAACAACGGCCAGGGCACGACGTTCGGACAGCTCGCACGCGGCGGCTCTCCGGACAGTCTCTACCTCGGCTTCAACCTCGCCCGGAAATTCTTCTGAGCGATTCCTGGAGGAAAGCAAGCATGTATCGAATGTCAGCACTGATCGTCGGCCTCAGCGTTCTTGCCGTCGGATGCTCGGAGTCGACTCCCTCGTCGCCATCGTCGCCGTCGCCATCACCGGGCACCAGCACGACGACGACCTTCACCGTGCCGCTCTCGCCCGCGAACGAAGTGCCCGCCATCACGAACGCGGACGCAAGCGGCTCCGGCACTGCGACGATTGCCCTGACGGCGATCAAGGACGGCACCGGCACCATCACGTCGGCCACCGCGAACGTTCAGATCAGCGTCGCGGGTTTTCAGCCGGGCACGACGTTTACCGACGCGCACATTCACAACGCCGCGGCGGGGGCCAACGGCGGCATCTTCGTGAGCGCCGGGCTCTCCGCCGGTGAACTGACGCTGGTGGACGGCAGGGGGTCGATCGCCAAGAACGGAATCAGCATCCCGGCTGACCGGGCAGCGGCGATCCTGGCCAACCCCGCGGGGCACTACTTCAACGTCCACACGGGCCTGAATCCCGCCGGGGCGATTCGCGGTCAGCTGCAGGGTGGGGGCGCCAGCGTCGATCCCGGCACCGCGCTGCCGTACTGAAAGGCCACACGTCCGATGACGGCGGTCAGCACCCGTATCATCGCGAACAAGGGAGGCGCGGACGAATGTCCGCGTCCCCGACGCAGCGCATCACCAGCTCTGATTACGATTCCGCCGGGCGGCGCCGCCGCTTCCCGAGCGGCTGCTGCGATCTCCGGGGCGAGCCGTCGATGTCGTTCAGCAACGCATCGATCGAGCTGGTACGTCCGGCGGCGTAGGCGATGGCCCACCGATCGGGTCCGAGGCGCGCGCGCGAATCACGTTCCGCCTGATTCCGCAGGTCCTGCACCGATTTGTCCGAGACTGTCACCCCGGTGCGCTCCGTCACGGCATCCCGCGCGCCGAGGATTCTCGCGACCCACGCATCGTCGCCCTTGAGCACGGCGGCGGCCGCCAGCGGCACCAGCGCGTAGACGAACGCGAACTTGTCATGGAGCTCGCGCACGCGCGTCAGGCTCTCACGCATCAACGCAATGGCCAGCTCCGCGTCGCCTCGCCGCACCGCCAGGATCGCCCGCACGTACAGGGCCCAGGTCAGGAACCACGGGCCGGCCTCACGCAGAATCGCGGTTGCCTGATCGAGCAATTCCTCCGCCTGGGCGGCGTCGCCGGTCGCGAGCGTCAGCACCGCCATTCCATTCAAGGCATTGCCGGTACCCGAGGGGATGCCGAGCGCCTGGAACCGCGCGACGCTATGCGTGAACCGCTCGCGCGCCACGTCGTGGTTGCCGAGCGCATGCTCCACGTGACCGGACACGTGCTCCGCCTGCGCCACTGTTTCCAGGTCGCCGACGCTGTGAGCGAGCGTCAGGGCGCGGTCGAGCACGGGGCGTGCGCGATCGAGCGCACCCTGCGTCCACCACAGCCCGGCGGCGCCGAGCAGCGCTTTCGACTCGGCGCCTGGTGGCAGCGAGGGCAGCTTCAGGATCTGCTCGTACCATCGCAGCCCCTCGGCCGCATGTCCGCGAATCAGCCAGAAGTACTTCAGCGCCCACGCGATGTCGGACGCCTCTTCCGGCCGGCCGCGTGCGATGAGTCCGGCCAGCGTGGCGCGGTAACTGTCGATGTCGTCGCGCACGCGGTCCAGCCACTCGACCTGGGCCGCGCCCATCAGCCCCTTGCCGGCACGGGCGGCCTCGAAGGTGCAGTACGCGGCGAGCCCTTCGAACGCCTCGTCGCGTTCACCGGACGCCGCGAGCTCGAGCGCCGCGTAGGCGCGGACGGTTTCGAGCATCTGGTACATCGGCCGTGCCGGCACCGACGTCTTGGCCCGCAGCAGCAGGCTCTTGTCGATGAGGCTGGCGGCCGCGGCCAGTGCGTCGTCGCCGCCGCCGAGAACCGCGGCAGCCGCCTCGATTGGAAAGCGACCTGGCAGCGCCCCGAAGCGGCGGAACGCGCGCTGTTCGCTCGGCTGCAGCAGCTGATGACTCCACGCGACCGTCGCGTTGATCGTCTGCTGGCGCTCGGGGAGATCGCGCGCGCCGACCGAGGACAGGAGCACGTCGCGCTCCAGCTGCCGGAGCAGCCCGTCCACGGTCAGCACCTTCATCCAGGGAGCCGCGAGTTCCAGAGCCAGCGGCAAGCCATCGAGCCGCCGGCAGATCGCCGCGACGGCAGGGCCGTTGGCGGCAGTCAACCGGAACCCGGGCTGCACGTCGCGAACCCGCTCCAGGAAGAGGCGCACCGCTGGACAGCGGGCGAGGTCGGCCGGCGACAGCCCCTCGGACCCGGTCTGCAGCTCGAGAGGCCCAACGGCGTACTCGCGTTCTCCGCGCACGCGGAGCGGCGCGCGGCTCGTGACCAGTATCCGCAGCGCCGCGACCGCTGCCAGCAACTCCCCCACCAGGGGTGCCGCGTCCAGCACCTGCTCGAAGTTGTCGAGCACGAGCAGCGTCGGACGATCGCCGCACGCACCTCGCGCGCGGGCCGGCAGATCGACCGCGATCACGTCCGACAGCCCGAGCGCTTCCGCGATCACGGATGCGACGAACGACGAATCGCGTGTGGTCGCCAGCGAGACGAACGCGACGCGTGACGGCGAATCGGCGGCGATGGTGTGGGCGATCTCGAGCGCCAGGCGCGTCTTTCCAGCGCCGCCGGGTCCGGTCAAGGTGATCAACCGGGCGGCCGGATCGGCGAGCCACCGCTGCAGCGTCTCCACGTCGGAGTCGCGACCCAGCAGGGCCGTCAGCGGCAGCGGGAGCGACAGTGCGCCGAGCTCGTCGGCCGCCACATGAACGACGGGCGCCCGCGCACTGCGCAGCAGCGCGTCTCGACTCGCGCCGGTGAGATCGAGCGCACCGCACAGCGCGCGCACGGTTTCCACGTGGGGCCGACGCCGTTCGCCGCGTTCGAGCGCGCTCACGCCATGCACTGAGAGACCGGCGATGGTGGCGAGCTCTTCCTGAGTGAAGCCCGCAGCCTCGCGGAGCGCCTTCAGCTGCGCGCCGAACGACCCGTGAGGGCCGGGTTGCATTACCCGGCGATCTTACTGCCGTCCAGCGGCCGTTGCCCTGATTCGCGGGCCGGATTTCGCCGTCCCGCGCATTCGTACGGCCCTCGTACGAATACTGTGCGGGCTTTGTCGGTGGGCGTCATTTCGTTGGCGGCGCACACTGGCCCTATGACCACGGAGACGCGTGCGACGGCATTTGTCACTGGAGCTGCCGGTTTCGTCGGCGGGGAACTGGTGAAGGCGCTCGTCGCACGGCGCCACCGCGTTTTCGGCCTGGCGAGCTCCGCGGAGGCAGCGGCGCGCGTGCGGCGCGCCGGCGGGACGCCGGTCATCGGCGACCTGCTCGAGCCGGGCTCGTGGCAGGACCAGGTGTCCACCGACTGGGTGTTCCATGTTCCGCCGCACGTCGTGCCCGGGCGCCGCGTGGGCGCGCGAAGCGCCGCCGCAATGGGTAGCGCCCGCCTCCGGATGGATGCCCACCTGCTCGACGCGGTAGCGGCAGGGGTGACGCGGCGGATCGTCTACGTGGCGGAAACCAGCTGCACCGCAACGGGCGGACCACAGCCGATGACCGAAGACGCGCTGCTGCGGCCCTCGGCCTGGGGGCGTCACCTCGCGCCCGCACTCGAGCAGATCGAGGGCTACGTGGTGGCCGGACATCCCATCGTCAGCGCCTTTCCCGGATGGGTCTACGGCAACGGCGGCTGGTTTCGTCAACGCGTGATCGAGCCGGTGTTCTCCGGACGCCGGGTGCTCATGTTCGGAAGGACGGGACCGTGGCTGTCACCGATCCATGTGAAGGACTGCGCCCGTGCGTTGATTCATCTGGCCGAGCACGGCGCGTCCGGTGGCCGGTACTTCGTGGCCAACCACGATCCCATCCGGCTCGAGGAGTTCGCCGTTGCGTTCGCCCGGCTGGCCCATCGCCAGCTTCGCGTCTGGCGGATACCGGCCGCGCTCGCGCCGCTCGTCGTGGGAACGGCGCTGGCCAACTGTTGGCAGAGCGATGCCGTGCTGTCCAACATCCGCCTGCGCGGCCTCGGGTTCCGCTTCCTGTACGGCACGCTCGAACAGGGGCTCCGGCAGATCCTTGGAGCGCTCGATGAGTAGCCGGCGCGATGGTCGTGCGGCGCTGCCGGCCACCGCTGACAGCTTCGACGAGGTCGTTCTCCCGCACCTCGCCGCCGCGAACCGGCTGGCACGCTGGCTCATTCGCGACGAGCACGATGCGGAGGACGCTGTTCAGGAAGCGTCGTTGCGGGCCTTCCGCCACTTCCGGACCTTTGTCGGCGGCGATGCCAGGGCGTGGTTCCTCCGAATCGTCCGCAACACCTGCTACGGCCGCCGTCGCGGCGACACGGCCACTGCCGCGCAGTTCGACGAGGAGTATCACACTCGCGAGTGGCCGCACGCGGATCCCGAAACGCTCCTGCTTCGGATCGACGATGCGGCAGCGCTGAGGCAGGCCTTGTGCCGCCTCCCCGAACCGCTTCGCCGCGTCCTCGTGCTGCGTGAACTCGAGGGCTTGACGTACCGTGAGCTGGCCGACTCAATCGGAATACCGATCGGGACCGTGATGTCACGCCTGTCGCGCGCGCGAACGGCCCTGCGCGGCCAACTCACCTCGCCGCGACACGACCTGAGCCGCGCCAGAGCGAGTGTCGACGGCCTGTGTCGGCGAACACAGGATTTCGGGGCACAATCGCGGCATGATGCCCTCGAGGTTGCGTGACGCCGAGTCGCGGAAGCCTCGCGTGACGACGTGAGCTCGATCCGTATCCGGGGGGTCTGGGCGCGGCTCAGCGCATGGGCGGCCCAGGCGCAGAGGCTCCTGGCGCCGGCTTCGACACGGCGACGGGAGTTGCGCGCGAAACCCTTGCCGCGGCCGATGCGAGACCTGCTGATGCGGCAATCGGCGCACTACCGGTGCCTGCCGCCGGACGTGCGCGAGGAGTTCAATCGTCAGGTTCAGGTCTTCCTGACTGAGAAGCAGGTGACACCCGTCGAGACCCGCCTCACCGGCGAAGCGCGGCTGCTGGTGGCCGCATCGGCCATCACACTCACCGCCGGCTGGCCCGGGTACACGTGGAACCAGCTGCGCGAGGTACTCGTCTACCCCGACCACTTCGATCGGGACTATCAGTTCGCCTCGACGCGATCAGCGGAGGGCGATTTTTCGTCGGGGCTGGACCCCGACCCCGTCTTTACAGGCCAGGCGCACGCGTGGGGTGTCGTCGTCTTGTCGCACCCCGCGCTGAAGGAGAGTTTCGCCGGCACGGGCCTGCCCGCCAGCCACGTCGGCTTCCACGAGTTCGCGCACCTGCTGGACCTGTCGCGCTCCAGCTTCGACGGCGTGCCCTCGTATCTACCCGACGACGGCGTCCGGCGGTGGACCGTTCTCATGGAACAAGAGCGCGAACGTCTGGAGCGCGGCGATTCGGTCCTCGATCCGTATGGACTCTCGAACCCGGCCGAGTTGTTCGCGGTTGCCGTCGAGGCGTTCTTCCAAGACCCGGTGGCCGTTGCCGCCAGACATCGCGACCTCTACGCGTTCCTGGCGTCGTACTTCAACCAGAACCCGGCCGCCTGGAGCGCTGGGCCTCGCGCGCGGTAAGCTCCCGCCATGCGACGCCTCTCCGCCACCATCCTGATCGCTTCGGGCCTCCTCATGCCGGCCACCGCACAGGAATCCGCCGGTCACCTCAACCCGGTGATTGCAAAGCTGGCCGCGGGCAGGACGGTCTACGGCCTGATCAATACCGGCGACCTCTCGCTGGCACACGCCCGCGAGACGGCGCGTGCGCCGGTCGATTTCGTCTACGCCGACATGGAGCACAGCCCGCTCGACTTTCCCGGTCTGGCGATCTTCCTGGCCGGCCTCACCGACAAGGCCGCGATCGTCGCGAAAAGGAGCGCGCAGCCGAACGTCGCGCTGTTCGCGCGGTTTCCTCCCGAGGCCGATCAATCCCAGTGGGTCGTCAAGCAGGCGCTGGACATCGGGCTGATGGGCGTGATCTTCAACGGCGTCGGCACGCGGGACCAGGCCGTGATCGCGGTGCGCACGATGCGGTACCCGCCGATGCGTGGCGCCGCGCGGCGAGAGCCGGTCGGCATCCGCGGCTATTCGACCGCGGCCGCCAGCTTCGCCTGGGGTGTCAGTGCCGCCGAGTACGAACGGCGCGCCGACGTGTGGCCATTGAACCCCGACGGCGATCTGCTGGCCGTCATCATGATCGAGTCGGTGGAAGGCCTCGAGAACCTCGACCGGATCGCCGGCGTCCCCGGTGTCGGCGCGCTGTTTCTCGGGGCCGGCTCCGACCTGTCACGTTCGATGGGTGTCCCCGCCAGCTCACCCGAAGTCGAGGCGGCCTTTCAGCGGGTTCTGACGGCGTGCAAAGCCCACAACGTAGCGTGCGGCATCACCGCCGGCACTGCGAACGACGTGGTGCGCCGTGTGAAGGAAGGCTGGAAGATCATCAGGTCGACGGTGCCCGCCATCACCGAAGGCCGCGCCCAGCTCGGCGACCGTTGACGTACGATCGACGGCATGGCGCCATCCGGACCCGATCTGATCGTCCTGCACGAGCATCCCGAATGGCAGAAGCCGTTGTTCGCCGCGCTCGAGCGCCGCGGGGTGTCGTTTCAGCCATTCGACGTCACCCGTGCGGCGTTCAGCAATGTGGAACGGCCCCGCGCCCGGCTCTATTTCAATCAGGCGAGCCCCAGCGCCTACATCCGGGGACACGCGCGTGCGGTTCCGCTTGCGCTCGCCTACATGCGATCGCTGACACTCGATGGCGCCCGAGTACTGAACGGCGCGGACGTGTTCGCGCTCGAGTTGAGCAAGAGCGCACAGGCGACGCTGCTGCGCACGCTCGGGATCGACACTCCGCGCTCGATCACGTTCAACGACGTCCGCGCCCTGCACGCGCACGCCAGCGAGGTGAAATGGCCGGCGCTGTTGAAACCGGACCAGGGTGGCAGCGGCGCGCGCATCCAGGTGGTCGAGTCGATGCAGCAGGTCGAGGAGATCTTCCGCGACCCGTCGATCTGGCTCCCGGATAACCTCTTCCTGCTGCAGGAGTATCTGGCCCACGATCCCGACGAAGGCATCGTCCGGATGGAATTTCTGGACGGTGAGCTCCTGTACGCGATGCGCGTGAAGACCCACGGACGCTTCAACCTGTGTCCATCGCCCGTGTGCAATCCGGAGGACGGAGACGGCGTGTGCGCGGTGCCGGCGCATCAGGTGACCGACGCCCCACCGGTGGAGTTCTCACCGTATCCAGACGTTCCGCGTGATGCGGTGGAGACGGCGACACGGATCGTGCGCGCGGCGAAGCTCGACGTCGGCGGCATCGAGTACCTCGAGACGCTCACCGGCCGGCGGGTCTTCTACGATATCAACGCCAACTCGAACCTGCGCCCATCGGTGGCCGCGGCATTTGGCTTCGACCCGTTCGAACGCGTCGTCGACTACCTCGAGAGCCAGCTTTTTGCATCGTCAGCGTCTAGAGCAACTGACTGAAGAGCGGATAGCCCCAGAACAGACCGAGCACGGTCGACACGCAGCCAACGGCCAGTGAGAACGTGCGCACGACCGAACGATCAGATCCCATCCGCGCGATCTGCCAGCCCAGGAGGCCCGACAGCGCCACCATCCCCACCGTGGAGCCAACGCCGAACAGCGCCAGGTACCCGAGCCGAGTCGCCGTCGACGGAAGCGTAGCCACCACGAGCGCGGTGAGCGCGCCGCTTCCCGCGAGCCCGTGTACGGCCCCGACCATGAGAGGCCGCGCACCCGTGAAGCGGTCGAAACGAGCGGGGCTCCACCTCGCCGGGCTCGCGTGCGAGTGCGTTCGACGCGGAAGTGTTCCAGCGGCGGCCTGGTAGATCGCGCGCGCGCCGAAGGCGATCAGCAGCACGATCACTGATAGCTCGAAGGCGATCGTGACCGGCGCCGGCATGTCGGCACGCAACACGACGAGTGCCGTGCCCGCGGCCAACAACGTCAGAGTATGGCCCAGTCCCCACCACGCGCCGAGCCACGCCGCCTTCGCGCTCGAGCGCTCGCCCGTCATGAGGGTCGCCACGGCGGCCAGATGATCCGGTTCGAACGCGTGCTGCATCCCGAGCAGCGAACCCAGGACGGCACTCGCGACGAATCCCACCTGCGGGATCGCCGCTGGAGCCACGTTGATCTGGTGGATCAGCCAATACCCGGCGAACGTGCACGCGACTCCCAGGAGAAGCCAGCGGGCGTCAGGCGTTCCTCTGGCATGAAGCTCCACGGGCGTGCCGTGAGGAGTGGCCCGATAGGCCTCGGCCCAGGCCTCCCTGCGCGTGAGCAGCGCGTTCTGATCGGTCAGCCCCCTGGCCGTCACCAGGCGCTCGAGCGCCGTGAGCCAGTGCTCGTAGTAGCGAGAGCCGTCGTCCGGTTCTCCGCGCCTGGCCGCGGCCTGCAACTCCTCGGCAAGACTGGCCGCCCACTCTTTCCAGGTGAAATGCCCCTGCTCCGAGAGCTTGACCGCGAGCGCGAAGGCCTGCGCCTGCCACGGCTCGGCGAAAACCGGCCCGCCGTCGTCACGAGGAAGACGCGGAAGGTCGAAGAGCGGCTGACCGTCCTCCACGATGACGGGCAGGCTACTCTCCTGCTCCGCGACCGTCAACGAAGGCGTAGACTCGGAACATGGCGAACGAGGCAGACACGCCTGTGGGACGGCGAAAATTTCTGAGCGGCGCGGCCGCCGGCACGGCCGGCATCGTGGCGGCTTCGAACATGGGATCGGCTGAACAGGCGAACCAGCAGACGCGCGAACAAGGCCAGGGGCAGGCCGCCCCGTCGGATGTGGCGCTCCGCGTGAAGGCGCTGGAGTCGATCCTGGTCGAAAAGGGAATGGTCGATCGGGCCACGATCGATGCGGTCATCGAAACGTACGAGTCGAAGATCGGCCCCCGCAATGGCGCCCGTGTGGTGGCCAGGGCGTGGGTCGACGAGGCGTACCGGAAGCGTCTCCTGGCAGACGGCACCGCCGCCATCGCCGAGCTCGGCTACGGTGGGGCGCAGGGCGAGCACATGGTGGTGGTGGAAAACACGCCGGCCGTCCACAACCTGGTGGTCTGCACGCTCTGCTCCTGCTACCCGTGGCCGGTGCTTGGCCTGCCGCCCACGTGGTACAAGTCCGCGCCCTATCGTTCGCGCGCCGTCATCGACCCGCGCGGCGTGCTGCGGGAGTTCGGCGTCACGCTGGCCGAGGACGTCCAGGTCCGTGTCTGGGACAGCACCGCGGAGATCCGCTATCTCGTGCTGCCCGAGCGTCCACCGGGAACAGAGCGGATGACCGAAGAGCAGCTCGCCGCCCTCGTGACGCGCGACGCGATGGTCGGCGTGGCCAAGGTGTCCGCCTCGCGCGGAGCCGCCGCATGAACGGCATCCACGACATGGGCGGCATGCACGGCATGGGGCCAATCCAGGTGCGCGAAGACGAGCGGCCGTTCCATGCCGAGTGGGAGGGACGCGCGTGGGGTCTGATCCGCGCCGCCGGGCCCTTTGGTCCGGCGCGCCGTCGCAATTTCCGCTACGAGCATGAAGTCCTGCCGCCCGCTCAATACCTGCAGATGCAGTACTACGAGCGGTTCATCAAGCTGCTCATTGATCGCTTGATGACAGCGAAGCTCCTGACGCAGGCCGAACTCGACAGCGGCCGGGCGGATCCCGCCTCGCCCAAATCCCAGCCGCGCGTCACGCCAGCGATGATCGCCGAACAGGCGACACGACGGAGATCGCTGCGGCGAGACGATCTGCGGATCCAGCCAGGGTTCACGGTGGGCCAGGACGTGCGCGCGCGTAACATCAACCCGGTCGGGCACACTCGCCTCCCCCGCTACATGCGGGGCCATCGCGGAACGATTGTGACGGACCACGGCATCTTCGACTTTCAGGACACCGACGCCGACGGCTACGCGCTGCCCGCCCGGCCCCAGCACGTCTACACGGTCTCGTTCACCGCACGTGAGCTGTGGGGCGAAACGGCTAACGCACGGGACACGGTGCACGCCGAACTGTGGGAGGACTATCTCGAGCGCGCCTGAGACCGTCACGACATGTCGTGGCTTGTCACGATATTCAGGAGCACGGCGCGGGTTGCGCATCGGACTCCAGCTGATGTCGTAACTGCGAAGGAGAACGTGGCCGTTCGCGCGGCGTCACGTGGTACGCGTTGTGCGCTCCACGCGTCGCAATGACGTCCGCGACTTCCGTCCTTCGGCCAGGTGACGTCGTCGCCTCGCGTTTCCGCATCGTGCGCTACCTGGCCCAAGGCGGCATGGGCGAGCTATACGAGGCGGAAGACCTCGAATTGCGGGAACGGATCGCACTCAAGACCATCCTGGCGCATATCGCCGCCAACGACCGTTCGATCGCGATGTTCAAGCGTGAGGTGCACCTCGCCCGGCAGGTGACCCATCCGAACGTCTGTCGCATCTACGACATCTTCCGCCACGAATCCATCGTGCTCCTGGCCATGGAGCTGCTGCACGGCGAGACACTCGCAGACAAGCTCCGCCGAGAGGGGCCGTTCGCCATGGCAGCCGTCCTGCCGATCGTTCGTCAGATGGCTGCCGGCCTCACGGCCGCGCACCGCGCCGGGGTCGTGCACCGGGACTTCAAGAGCCAGAACGTCATGCTCGTGCCGGCGACTGGCGGGGACAAGGGGACGCGCGCGGTCATCACGGATTTCGGTCTCGCGCGGCGGCACGCGCAGGGCGACAGCATCGGACTCTCGTTGTCCCTCTCGGAGGAGGGCACGGTCTCGGGCACTCCGGCGTACATGGCACCCGAGCAGGTGGAGGGCGGCACGGTGACGCCCGCGGCCGACATCTATGCCCTCGGAGTCGTGCTCTATGAAATGGTGACCGGCGTGTGGCCCTTCACGGGAGACACGCCGATCAGCGTCATGATCAAGCGCCTGCGTGAGGCTCCGCCGAGCCCGCGTGTCCACGTGCCCGAGCTCGACGCGGCCTGGGAGGCGGCGATTCTGCGATGTCTCGAACGCCGCCCTGAAGATCGCTTCGCCAGCGCGGGCGACGTCGCGGATGCGCTGCTCGGAGCGTCGGCGCCCGCGGCTCCGTCGTCGCACGTGAAGGAGTCCTCCGGCGCCACGACGCGTGCCGTCCGGAGCGCCATCCGCGAGGCGGAGCGGCGCCAGCTGACCGTGCTGGTCGCCGGCTCCGGCGTGTTCGAGTCCGACGCGTACCTGGCACTCGACGCGGAAGACCAGGCCCGC
>DASRPM010000007.1:0-2427 GCA_035646375.1 Vicinamibacterales bacterium | reverse complement strand
GCCGCCCGTGACGCTTGCCGTGAACGTGACGGTCGAGCCGGCCACGGCCGGCGCCGGAGGCGGCGGCGGGTTGAGCACGAACGGCGAGCCCTGCGCAATCGTCCACACGAAGCCCCTGGTGTCCGTGTTGACGCCGTCTGTCGCGGACACGACGACGCTGAAAGTGCCGCTGGCAGAGGGCGTGCCGGTAATCTCGCCCGTCACGGCATCGACGAAGACGCCGGGCGGCAGCCCGCTCGCGCCATAGGAGAGCGTGTCGCCGTTCGGGTCCGTCGCGGAGAGTTGGAGCGAAACCGGAACGCCTGCCTGGCCGGACTGGGCGCCGGGATTCGCCAGGACCGGGGTGATGGCCGGGTTGATCACCGGCGCGACCGGAACCCGGACGATCCTTGCGACGGAAGGCGTGCCGGCTGCGTTCAACACGTACAGCATGTAGAACCCGGGTGGCGAATCCGTCGCGCGGGTCGGCGCCTGCGCGACGAGCCGGTCGCCGCTCTGCTGGAACGTGAGCTCGACGAAGCGCTGCTCCATGTTGAAGCTGTGCGAGGCGGAGGTCGTCTTGACCATGGCGACGCGGCTGATCGCAGCGGTGCCACCAAGATCCAGCTCGAAGGTTTCGCCGACGTCGATCGTCGTCGGTGCACCGTCGATGACAGGTCGCGCCGCGAAGCCGCCCGCCGCGTTGTACAGGTAAGCCGGATAGTAGACCTCGACGTTCGTGTTGTTCTGCGGGCCCGGCGCTCCGCCGCCGAGCACCAGCACGCTCGCGTCGGGCAGGAGGACGGCATTGGAGTGGTACAGGCGGGCGCGCAGCGCGCTGGCGCCGCGCGTCCACTGCCCGGTGGCGGGGTTCCAGACGTCGGCGGTGTACTGGGCACCGCTCATGTCGTTCCAGACGTCGCTGCCGCCGGTCGCGAGCACCTTGCCGTCCGCGAGGATGGTGGCGTTCACGAGCCGTCGGCGCGCCGACAGCGACTGAGTGGTCGAGACGGCCGGCGCTGCGCCGTTGATGTCAATTACGAGGGCGCCGCTCGTGTTGCCGCCGAACTGCAGGATGCGGCCGGGCCTGAACATGGCGGCGCTCGAGTCCGAGCCGATCGGTCCGCTGAACTGGCCCGCCATCGTGATCGAGCCGGCGCCGGCAGGATTGACGTAGTACATGCGGCCGGCGCTGTCGTATCCGAAGACGCGGCCGTCCGGCGCTATGAAGTTGCGCGGGTACATGAAGTCGAGCGAGCCGGTGTTCGCGCCCGTGAGCAGCCGGAACGCGCCGCTCGTCTCACGCGCTTCGGGCCGGTCCGTGCCCCCCGATCCGCCCTGGATGTAGGTCTCGCCGTTCAGCAGCGTGATCGACGAGGAGTACCACCGGGGCCGGTTCATGTTGGCCTGGCGGGTGATCGTCTCGCTGCCGTAGTCGATCAGGTTGCTGTTGTTGTTCCCCGTGTTCGTCGTGCCGGTGCCGGTCCAGTTGTCGCCTCCGGCCACGAAGACCTGGCCGCCAGCGGGCAATACGAGCTGCGAGCTGCAGAAGAGGTCGGTGCCCGAGGTGTTGGGCAACACCGTGTGCCCGCCGTCGAGGCCGCCGGCCGGGTCCCAGACATCGTAGATCTCGATGGCAGTCTGTTGGCCGCTCGCCTTCGTCCCGTAGGTGAGCACTCGGCCGTCGGGCATCAACACCGCGTGCACCGCGATGAGCGGCCAGGGCTTCACCGCCGACCACGCGCCGACGGTGTTGTTCGCTGCGGCAGGCGGCGCAACCGCGAGTGCGACCGCCAGGACGGCGAACAAGAGCGAAACGCACCGAGCAGCGCCAATGCGCACCAGTCATCCCCTCGATCGTTCTTCGTTCCAGGCAGTCTATGGAACCGAAGTTCCGCTGCCCTATCCGGCGGAGAGTATAGACTCGCCCCGGAGCGTTCTCACTTGTTGACATAACGTAGTCCGGAGACAATAAAATTGTGACGGAGCCTGCAACTCCGGGCGCGTCGGTGCCGGCCCGAGGGCCTCTCCCGCGCAAAGCGCGGCCAAAGCCGTCCGAGCACCCTGTGCCATAATCGCGCCCCCCAACCGGGCCGGCCCGCCGGCCCCCGCAGAGGAAGGACATGGAATTCTTCGTTACCAACGCCTGGGCCCAGGCCGCACCCTCGCCGACGGGCGGCATGCTGGGCACGATCCTGCCGCTCCTGCTGATCTTCGTCGTCTTCTACTTCCTGCTGATCCGGCCGCAGACAAAGCGCGCCAAGGAGCACCGCGAGATGATCGGCAAGCTCGCCGCGGGCGACGAGGTAGTGACCAATGGCGGCCTGCTAGGCCGCATCACCGAGGTCAGCGACAGCTTCGTCACGCTGCAGATCGCCTCCGGCGTCGCCATCCAGGTGCAGAAGTTCCAGGTCGCACAGTTGATGCCCAAGGGCACGTTCAAGGGCG
>DASRPM010000006.1:0-7396 GCA_035646375.1 Vicinamibacterales bacterium | reverse complement strand
TGAGCGGGGAAGTGCTCGGCGTGGCGACGGGACGCGCGAAGAAGGAAGCGGAGCAAGACGCGGCGCGACAAGCGTTACTGCGCCTCGATGCAAATGTAGAGGGCGCTCTTTAGACCGCCCTGCGACGGGCGGCCTGAAGGCTGCCCGCTACGTACGAGGGGCTAGTCGATCTCGATAATGCCCCAGCCCTTGCGGTCGTCGCCGCTGCTGGCCTCCACGCCAGCGTAGGCGAGCTCGGGAGAGGCCGCCGGCGCCGCGGCCGGGGCCGTGGCCGCTTCGGCGCGCTCGGGCGCGGCGGGCTTCGCGGGCGGCGCCACGGTCTGCAGCCGCGCCAGCGCGTAGGCCTGCACCTCGCGCGCCACGTCCTCTGGCGGCGGCGGCACCGGCCGGCAGTGCAGGCGCACCCACAGGCGCAGCAGCGGGTCCGTGAACGAGTACTTCTTGTGGCTCGACGCCACCAGGTCCACGTCCTCGAGCCACGACAGATAGTCCTTTGTGGACCCCGGCGTGCGGCGCAGGCGCAGCGAAATTTCGGTGAGGGTGAGCGGTTCCTCCGCCGCCAGAATGTCTAGAATCGCCTTCAGGGCGCCGTAGCCCCGGGCGCGGTGAAGCCGAAGCTCGTAGGAGAACCGGCAGGCACGGTCGAGCTCGCCCGCGGGCGACAGCAGGGCCGCCAGGGCGCCCACGGCATCGCCGGTGCCGGCCATCCGGGCCGTGGCCTCGCCGAGGGACGCCGCATAGCAAGCGCGGCCGTTGGACAGCGCCTCGATCGTGCGGCTCAGGTCGTCCCGTTCGGGCGGCGCCACCTGATCGTAGCCGTTGAACGCCGGCGCCAGCAGGTCCGTGATTTCGCCCGAGGTGAGCGGCAGCACGTGCATCACCTCGAAGCGCGCCGTGGCGTCGCGCAGCAGCTTGTGCGCGCGGGCGACGTAGCGGGAGGTGAGCACGAAGCGGTTGTTGCTGGTGGCGAGCGCGTCGAAGAGATCCCGCAGCACGTGACGCAGCCCGGGGAAGCTTTCGAACGTGCGGAGCTCGAGCACCTCGTCGAGCAGGAACGTGGCCGGGGCGCCGCCGGGCGCGGTGGCGGTGCTGATGAACGCCATCGTCATGTCGAAGGCGTCGCGCGCCGACGAGGGCGTCCGGTGATCGTGCGACGCGAACGGCGACGAGCCGACGACCGCGGTCAGAAACCGTTCGGGCGTACTGGCGCAGCGTTCCACATCGAGATACTGCACCGCGGCGCGACCCATCCGATCCCGCAGCCGCTGCAGCATCGATGTGCGGCCCGTGCCGCAGCCGCCCAGGATGACCGGGATTCTCGAAGGCGTCGCCTCGAGCGCGCCTTGCACCCGCCGTTCAAATCCTGCTTGTGGGCCATTCATGTCGTGCTTCGCCTCGCTGTTGCGTCGTCGTGAAGGATCAGAAGGTAAGAATCGGCGGCGAGCTTGTCAAATGAAATTCAGAAAAGAATTTCGTTGACATTCAGCGCGCATCCGTCGATCGACGGTGCGCGTACGCACACGCGAAACTCAACGTATTTCGCATACGATATTACTGAATGGTGAGAACGAATATCGCCGTGCTTGGCGCGCAGTGGGGCGACGAAGGCAAGGGAAAGATCGTCGACATGCTGACGCCGCACTTCTCGACCGTGGCGCGCTATCAGGGCGGGCACAATGCGGGCCACACGGTCTACGTGGACGGGCAGAAGTTTGTACTGCACCTGATCCCCTCCGGCATTTTGCATGCCGGTGTGATGTGCATCATCGGCAACGGCGTGGTGATCGATCCCGAGGCGCTGTTCAAGGAGGTGGACGAGCTGGCCCGCCTGGGCATCGACGTGAACGGACGCCTGCTCGTCAGCGAGAAGGCGCACGTCATCCTGCCGTACCACCGCGAGCTCGACGTGCTGTCCGAAGCGCGGCGCGGCGAACGGAAGATCGGCACCACCTCGCGCGGCATCGGTCCGGCTTACGAAGACAAGATCGGGCGCCGCGGCATCCGCATCTGCGACCTGCTCGGCGACACCGAGGCGCTGGCGACGGAAGTGCGCGAGAACGTCAAGGCGCGCAACCACGCCATCAAGGATTCGACGCTCGATTGGAAGCCGGTTTTCGACCACCTGGTCGCGCACGGCGAGCGGCTGCGCCCGTGGGTGGCCGACACGTCGCTGGTGCTGCACCAGACGATCAGCGCGGGAAAAAGTGTGCTGTTCGAGGGGGCGCAGGCCACCCTGCTCGACATCGACCACGGCACGTATCCGTTCGTCACCTCGTCGAACGCGTCGGCCGGCGGCGTCTGCACCGGTCTGGGCGTGCCGCCGCGGGCGATTGGCGGCGTGCTGGGCGTGGCCAAGGCGTACACCACGCGTGTCGGCGAGGGGCCGCTGCCCACCGAGCTGTCGGGGGATCTGGCCGAACGGCTGCGCGAGACGGGGCAGGAGTATGGCGCGTCCACCGGCCGACCCCGGCGCTGCGGCTGGTACGACGCGGTGGTGGTGCGCTACTCGGCGCGCATCAACGGCCTCGACGCGATTGCGCTCACCAAGCTCGACGTGCTCGACGGGCTGACCGAGGTGAAGATCTGCGTCGGCTACAAGACGGCGTCGGGCGTGCTCACCGAGTTCCCCGCCGACCTGCGGCTGATCGCCAACGCCGAGCCGGTGTACGAAACGCTGCCGGGATGGTCGTCGCCCACCAAGGGCGCGACGCGCATGAGCGACCTGCCGCGCGAAGCGCAGCGCTACGTCGCGCGCCTCGAAGAGGTGAGCGGTGTCGTGTGCGGGCTGGTGTCCACCGGATCCGATCGACGCGAGACGATCATCAAGCCCGGCTCGGTCGTCGAGGGCTGGATGGAGACGGTGCCCGTACGTACGTAGTACGTGGGGGCCGGCTTTAGCCGGCCCGACCATGGGCCGCCTGAAGGCGGCCCCCACGACAATCAGTTTCTCTTGGATGCGTCGGCGCGGTTCGTGTCGCAGAAGCGGCCCACCGCGTCCGGATCCGCGTCGAAGAACTCGATGCCCGCGCGGTAGCGCGGCCCCGCCTTCGGCAGCTCGAACGCCGACCATGCGACGCCGGCGCTGAAGCGCACGTTCTTGGCGCCCTCGATGAACGAGAGCCGCACGCGCTGATTCGGCTTGAGCAGCGTGCCCGACACCACCTGCGCGCCCACGGTGGACAGGTCGACCAGCATCGCGGGGTTGCCGTCGATCAGCACCTCGATGCCCTCGATGATCTTGAAGCGCTGCGCGCGCCGCGTGCCCTTCTGATCGAGGGCCGCTGGAGGCGCCGCCACCACCGCCGTGGCCGTGCCGCCGCTCGTGTCGCCCGCCGCCGCTTCCTTGCTCTCCTTCGCCGACGAGCCGCCGCGGCCCGACGACTTCGAGGCGCCGTTCTCGGCCGACACGATGCGGATTTCCACCGTCTCGAGCGACGTGTCCGCCTTGATGCGGTTGATGAGCGCGGCGCCGCGCGACTTCTTCGCGAAGAGGCGCTCGATGGCCACGATGTCCGGGCGGCCGCTGATGATGGCCTCGAGCGCGGCCGGCGTTTCGGCGTCGGTGAACGCCTGCGCGTCGGTGTACTCGGGGCGGCCCTTCAGGGTACCCAGCTGATCGGCTTCGGCAATGAGAACTACGGACACAGGTGCCCAGAATATCGGCGCGGTGCCACCGTTCCTTCACCTGACGTCTCAGCACCTGTCGCTTCTGCCGCGCCGTGCACCTGCGCGCAGAATGTGGTTGCGGGTCTTTAGACCCGCCTACTCGGCGCGTTCCCGGACCACGCCGCTGGGGGCGATGCCCTCGGCAAGCCCCCGGTAGACCGGATGGCGGATCTTGTCGTCGCCGGTCCACTCGGCAAAGGCCACGCGGCAGACGAGCGCCGGCTCGACGAAGTGGGCGGATCTGGCGAGCGGCCCGGCCGGAGGCGGGTCGAACGGGCTCGTCGTCCGGGCCAGCGGCCGCAGCCGCTCGAGCAGCCCGGTGCTGATCTTCTGCGTGAACCCGGTGCCGACGCGACCGGCGAACGTGAGCCGCCCGTCCTCGTAGTGCCCCACGAGGAGCGCGCCGAGGCCACCCACCATCCCCTCTTGATCCGTGTAGCCGCCAACCACGAACGGCTGTTCGCGGAGGCACTTGATCTTGAGCCAGCCGGAGCGCCGTCCCGGCTGGTAGACGCTGTCGCGGCGCTTCGACACGACGCCCTCGACGCCGAGCCTGGTGGCCTGCTCGAAGAACGCCTCGCCGTGGCCCACCACGTGGTCCGCGTAGCGGATGCGCCGCCCGCCGCCGCGCGACACGAGCGACTGCAGGCGAGCCTTCCGCTCCTCGAGCGGCACGGAGAGCAGCGGGTGGCCGTCGAGCGCGAGCAGATCGAACACGAGATACACGAGCCCGCTGCGTTTTCCCTCTCCCATCGCCTGCTGCAGCGCCTGAAAGCTGGCGCGGCCGTCTTCGAGCAACACCGCCACCTCGCCGTCGAGGAGCGCCGAAGTGATCGGCAGTGCCTTGGCGTCGGCCACGATCTCCGGCAGCGCGGCCGTGTAGTCGAGCCCGTTGCGGCTCGTGAGCCGCACGCCGTCCGGCGAGATCGCGCACCCCATGCGATAGCCGTCGTACTTGATCTCGTGCAGCCAGTCGTCGCCGTCCGGCGGCCGCTTCACGAGCGTCGCGAGCTGCGGTTTGTAGTCCAAGCCTCTATATTGGATCCATGGCAGAACCCGAAGTCTGGCTCCGCGGTCCGCTCGACGGCTACCACCCGACCGTGATGCCGGTGGCGCACTCGCTGCTGCAGGTGCGCGAGGACCTGACGCGCCTGGAGCGCACCGTCACGCCCGACCAGCTGTGGGCGCGGCCGGGCGGCGCGGCGTCGATCGGCTTCCACATCCGGCACACCGGCGGCGCGCTCGATCGCCTCCTGACCTACGCGCGCGGCGAGACGCTCGGCGCGCCCCAGCTCCTGTTCCTCGCTGGTGAAGAAGCGCCGGGAGAGCCGCCGGTCGGCCTGTCCACCCTCGTCATCGGTCTGAACGCCGTCATCGACCGCAGCCTCGCTCAGTTGCGCGCCATCGACCCGGATCGGCTCCATGACGCTCGCGAGGTCGGCCGCGGACGGCTGCCGTCTACCGTGCTGGGCCTGCTGGTGCACGCGGCGGAACACTCGACGCGCCACATGGGGCAGGCCATCACGACCGCCCGCATCCTGGCCGGGCGCTGATTCTTCGTGCACGGGCATGTGCAAATCGGGCGGCGCCGTCGTTTAATCCAGTGTCTAGCTGCCCGCCCTCCGCGCGGGCGTTGAAGGAGCTCCCCGATGGCCAAGAAGAAATCCGCCGGTTACGAGACCTACATCGCTACGAGCACGCCCGCGGTCCGCGTGGTGGGCGCCGGCGCCGCCGTGCAGTCGGCCTACAAGATCGAGGTGCGGTTTCTCGGCGGCCTCACCACGGCGCAGAAGAACGCGTTCAAGACCGCGGCGGATCGCTGGGCCAAGGTGATCGTGGGTGACCTGCCGAGCGTGCGCGTGGACGGTGAGATCATCGACGACCTCCTGATCCTGGCGCAGGGCACGGCCATCGATGGCTCGGGCGGCATTCTGGGCCAGGCCGGCCCCACGCATCTGCGCCCCGCCGCGGCCGGCAAGTTCAAGTTCCTGCCCGTGAAGGGCATCATGTCGTTCGACGCCGCCGACCTGAAGTCGATGCAGACGGACGGCACGCTGAAGGACGTCATCACCCACGAGATGGGGCACGTGATCGGCATCGGCACCATCTGGGAGCGCAAGGGGCTGCTGAAGGGCGCCGGCACCAACACCACGCGCTTCGTGGGCAAGGCCGCGCGTGCGGAGTTCGGCAAGTTGAAGAAGGGGAAGGCGGCCGACGTGCCGGTGGAGAACACCGGCGGTCCCGGCACGGCCGACGGCCACTGGCGCGAGAGCGTGTTCCGCAACGAGCTGATGTCGGGCTTCATCGCCGCGCCGAACAACCCGCTGAGCCGTCTCACCGTGGCCAGCCTGCAGGACATGGGCTACGTGGTGGACCTGTCGAAGGCCGAGCCCTACAAGCTGCCGAATCTGCTGGCGTTGGCCGCCGCCGGCGCCACGAGCACCCACGACGAGCCGCACGCGCTGCCGATCATCCCGATGGTCGTGCCGGACGACAGCCTGATCGACTGACGTACGCCGCCGCCGTCTGTAGTTGCGGGTCTTTAGACCCGCCTATACAGTCTTTCCGATGAAGGGTGTGCTCCGTCCCGCGCAGACCGTCATGCCGGCGTCGGCGCTCGCGTCCGAGCCGCCGGTGGTGTCGCCCCCGCCCAATCGCTTCACGCACGTAGTGCGCGCCCGGCAGCCGTTCTATGGCGGCGCGACGCTGGCCGGCGAGCCCGGCGGCACGCTGCCCGCCCGCGCCAAGGTCGTGCTGATGGTGCGCGGCCAAGGCGACGTGGCGCGCGTGATCGATCGCCGCGGCCGCTACGTGACCACGTCGTTCAAGGGGCTCAGGCCGCTGTGAGCGGCGACCCCTACGCGATCGTCCGGACGCCGCTCTCCGGTCGCCCGTGGGCGGCCGAAGTGGAGGTGTCGCCCGGCCTCGCCACGGCGCTCATCGAATCGCAGTGCCCCGCGCTCGCGCCGGTGCGGCTCGAGCTGATGGGCGAGGGGTGGGACAACATCGCGTATCTCGTCAACGGCGAGTGGGTGTTCCGCTTTCCTCGCCGCACCATTGCGGTGCCACTCCTCGAGACCGAGGCGCGTGTGCTGCCGGCGCTGGCGCCGCGGCTGCCGTGCCCCATCCCGATGCCCGCGTGGTTCGGCCGGCCCGATGCCACGTACAAGTGGCCGTTCCTCGGCTATCGACGGCTCGATGGGCAGGTGGCCAGCGACCTGGACCTGGACGAGCACGCGCGCGCGGCGCTGGCCGCGCCGCTGGCGCGATTCCTCCGCGCGCTGCACGACGTGCCGCTCGCGGAGGCGCAGGCGTGGGGCGCTCCGCCCGACAAGATTGGCTATCTCGACAAGACCAGGATCGAGCGTTTGGTCCGTCCGGCGCTGAGCGATCTGCTGGCACGCGGCATCATCGATCACGCCTCACCGTGGCTCGAGGTCCTCGACGCCGGTCTGGCGGCGCTGCCGCTTTCGGGTGCGCTGAGCGTCGTGCATGGCGACTTCTACTCGCGCCACATTCTCGTGGACGACGACGGCGGTATGGCCGGCGTGATCGACTTCGGCGATCTGCATCTGGATCATGCCGCCCTGGATCTGTCCGTCGCCTGGACCGTGCTGCCGCCGCGGGCCCGCCCCGAGTTCTTCGCGATCTATGGCGAGGTAGACGATCGTGCGCGGGCGGTCGCGCGACTGCGCGCGCTCACGTCTGGCCTGGCGCAGGAGGCGTACGG
>DASRPM010000005.1:0-9678 GCA_035646375.1 Vicinamibacterales bacterium | reverse complement strand
GCTCCTGGCGGTGTTGCTCGTCCCGGCCAGCACCTTTGCTCAGGCGTCGCTGACGGGAACGGTTCGGGACAGCTCGGGCGCGGTACTCCCCGGTGTGACGGTCGAAGCAGGAAGCGACGCGCTCATCGAGAAAACACGCACGGCAGTGACCGACGGCAGCGGCCAGTACCGCATCGTCGACCTGCCGTCGGGTACGTACAAGGCCACGTTCGCGATCTCGGGCTTCGCGACGGTGGTGCGGGATGCCATTTCGTTATCGGGCACGTTCACCGCAACGGTGAACGTGGACATGCGCGTGGGCGGCATCGAGGAGACCGTCACGATCACCGGGGCGTCGCCCATCGTCGACGTGCAGAGCACGGTGCGGCAGGACGTCCTGAAGGGCTCCGTCATCACGGAGCTGCCCGCCGCGCGCAACATCCAGAACATCGCCATCCTGATCCCCGGTATGTCCGTCACGGGCGCGCTCGACGTGGGCGGCTTACGCAACGGCGCCGAGGTGAACAACTTCTCGGCGCACGGCGGCCGCATCGACGACGGCCGGCTGCAGCTCGACGGCATGGGCGTGGGCGGCCCGACCGGTGGCGCGGGCGCCAACTCGGGCGGCGGCGGCACGAGCTACTTCCAGCCCGACATGGGCAACGCCGCGGAGCTCGCCGTCACGACGTCCGGAGCGCTCGGTGAAGCCGAGTCCGGGGGGCCGGTGATCAACGTGATCCCGAAGTCGGGCGGCAACACGCCGGCCGGCGCGGTCTTCTTCAACTTCTCGAACAGCGGGCTGCAGGGCAGCAACCTCACGCCGGAGCTCGCGGCACAGGGCACGCGGCCCGCCAGCGAGGACCTGATCACCATGCGCGACTTCACGGCCTCGATCGGCGGGCCGATCGCGCGCGACAAGGTGTGGTTCTTCGCCAGCGGCCGCACCAAGCGCACCGAGAAGAAAGTGCCGATCATGCTCTACAACAAGAACGCCGGCACCAACGCCTGGCTGTACGAGGCGGACCCCTCGCGGCAGGCGTTCAACGACTCGGTGACTCACGCGACCAACGTCCGCCTCACGTGGCAGGCCGCGCAGCGTCACAAGCTGAATCTCTACGTCGACGAACAGTGGCTCAAGGACAATCACGAGGGCGGCGGCACCGCCACGGTCTCGCCCGAAGCGTCGGGCACCGCCGACGCCTATCCGCAGCATCTCGTGCAGGCGGGCTGGCAGTCGCCGTGGACCAGCCGGCTGCTGCTCGACGCCAACTTCTCCGCCAGCGTCTACGACTACGGCGGCCGCGAGCGTGAAGGCAACGACACGCGCGACCTCGTACGGGTCACCGACACCGGCATCCAGAGCGGCATCCAGTCGGTCACCTACCGCTCGATGAACTGGCAGGAGAACCACGCGTTCGTGCCGCGGTGGAAGGTGGCGGGGGCCTACGTCACCGGCGCGCACAGCTTCAAGGTGGGCTACACCGGCTTCATCCAGGAGCAGGACAACTACAACTACACCAACACCAACGACGTCTCGTACACGTTCCGCAACGGCCTCCCGCAGTCGTTGACGATGGTGGGCGCCAACCCGATCCGGTTCCGCTCGCGGGCCTTCAGCCAGTCGGCCTACGTGCAGGAGCAGTGGACGCTGAACCGGCTGACGCTGCAGGGCGCGGCGCGCTACGACTTCGCGCGGAGCGTCTACCCGCACCAGACGTTCGGGGGCAGCAAATTCCATCCTCGAGTGCTCGATTTCCCGACCGACACCGAGGGCGGCATCACCGGCTTCCACGACATCAACCCTCGCATCGGCGTCATCTTCGACCTGACGGGCGACGGCAAGACGTCGGTGAAGTTCAACGCCGGCCGTTACACCGACTCGGCGTCGAGCGACGGCCGGTGGACGCTCGGCAACCCGTTGAGCCGCATCCAGACGACGGTGGCGCGGAACTGGACCGACAGCAACACCAACTTCACTCCCGATTGCGACCTGCTGAACCCGCTGGCGCAGAACCTCACCGCGGTGGGCGGCGACATCTGCGGCGCGTGGAACAACAACACGTTCGGCACGGAGGTGTTCAGCACCACGTACGACCCCGACATGTTCAAGGGGTGGTACACGCGCCCGATGGACTGGCAGCTCGGCGGGTCGGTGCAGCGGCAGATTCTGGCGGGCATGTCGGTTGAAGTCGGCTACCACAAACGCTGGGCCGACAAGTGGACGCTGGTAAAGAACACGCTGAACTCGCACGCCGACTTCAACCCGTACTCGGTGACGGCGCCGTCGGATCCGCGGCTCGGCGTCGCCAGCGGCCGCGTCATCGACGACCTGTGGAACATCTCGCAGGCCAAGTTCGGCCAGATCAACAACGAGACGATCCTCGAGAACAACATCCCCGGTGTGAACCGGCGCAACTGGTGGCAGGGCGTCGACTTCAACGTGAACGCGCGTCTGGGCGGCCTCACGCTGCGCGGCGGGGCCGTGCTCTCGACGGCCGGCGACGACTGGTGCTCGTATATCGAGAACGGCTACTACGGCACCGGCATCCCCGAGGGGCCGAGCCTCCGCAACTGCAACACCACCTCGCCGATCCAGAAGGAGTTCAAGGGGCTCGGCAGCTACACGCTTCCGAAGGTCGGGGTGCAGGTGGCGGGCACGTACACGAGCCGCCCCGGCCCGCCGAAGGCGGCGAACCTGCAGTACACCGCGGCCGAGATCGCGCGGACGCTGGGACGTGCGCCGTCGGGCGGCGCGCAGACGATCACGGTGAACCTCTTCGAGACCAACGAAGCGTTCTACGAGAGCATCGGCACGCTCGACCTGCGGATTGCCAAGCTGGTGCGCTGGGGGCGTATGCGCGCCAACCTCGGCATCGACATCTACAACGCGCTGAACTCCAGCACCGGGCAGACCTACAACGGCACCTACACGCTGGCCAACCCGTCGCTGTGGGGGACGCCGACGCTGATCATGCCGGCGCGCTTCGCCAAGCTGGGAGCGCAGATCGATTTTTGAACCTTGCAGTCCTTGGCCCTGGTTCTTGGTTCTTAGTCCGTCCTTGGTCCTTGGTCCTGGGAACGGACAAAGGACCAGGGACCAGGGACGGACCAAGAACTAAGGACCCTGGACTAAGGACGAATTCGTCTCCTCACCCAGGGATGTGAGAAGACGATCGCGATGATCAGGACGACGCCAAGATAGAAGCTTGGCTCGAGGTCGCGCTGCTCGTTGAGCAGGACGATCGCCAGCACGATCGCATACACCGGCTCCATGTTGACGGCGAGCGTCGTGTCGAACGCGCTCAGATGCCGCAGCGCCACCAGCGCGAGCGCGTACGGCAAGAGCGTGCACGCCATCGCCAGCGCCACGAGCAGCAGGCCGTCGCGCAGATCGGGACGCACGAGCACCTGCTCGCCGGCCGGCAGCAGCCACGCGATGGCCGGCAGCAGCACGGCACCAGCGGCCATCTGCACCCCGGTCACGGCGAGCGCCGGGCTGTTGCCGATGGCGCGCTTGTTGAGCGTGCTGAACAGCCCCGCCACGAGCGCCGAGAACGCGCCGACGGCGATCCCCGCGCGCATCCCGCCCGGCGTGCCGCCAACGACCAGCGCCACGCCCGGCAGCACCGCCACGCTCATGCCGACCTCGACCAGGTTCGGCCGCCGGCGGGCGAGCGACGGTTCGATGATCGACACGAACACCGGCGTCAGCGCCATGCAGGTCGCGGCGACCGAGGCGTTCGACAGCTTGATCGAGCCGTAGAAGGTGATCCAGTGCAGCGTCACGAGGACGCCGATGCCGGCATAGATCGCCACGAGCCGGCGCGGCATCTCCCGCAGGCCCGACCAGAACGGCGGCCACACGGCGAGCGCCAGCGTGACGAGGAGCATCCGCCACCAGACGAGCGGCAGCGCGGGCAGCGTGATCAGCTTGCCCAGGATCGCGGTGAAGCCCCAGAGCACCACGCACACGTGAATCTGGAGCCAGGCTCGCGAATGGGCGGTCGTCGACACGTTTCGCCATGGTACCCGCGGGCATCGATCCTTCCCTTGGAGTACGATCGACGTCTCCTTGTTCCCCCTGCTTGCTGCCGCGGCCGCGGTGCTGACGTTCGTATCACCGGCGTTTGCCCAATCCGATGCTCCCGAGCCGCCGATGGCGCCCGCCACGGTTGCACGCGACGGCGAAGGCCGCGTGTCGCTCCGCGCCGTGCGCCTCGAGGGGCCGCTCCAGGTCGACGGGCGTCTCGACGAAGCGGTGTACACGACCGTGGCCGCCGTCTCCGATCTCAGGCAGCAGGATCCGCAGGAAGGCGAGCCGGCCACCGAGAAGACCGAGTTCTGGGTGTTCTTCGACCGCGACCGCCTCTACGTGTCGCTGCGCTGCTGGGAAAGCGACATGGCCGGCATGGTCGCCAACGAGATGCGGCGCGATCACAACAACATCTTCCAGAACGATCACGTCGCGTTCCTGCTCGACACCTTTCACGACCGCCGCAACGGCGTCGAGTTCGCCGTCAACGCGATCGGCGGGCGCTGGGACGGACAGATCTCCAACGAGAACCAGATCAACGCCGACTGGAACCCGGTCTACGACCTCCGCGTCGGCCGGTTCGAGGGCGGGTGGTCGGTGGAACTGGCAATCCCCTTCAAGTCTCTGCGGTACGGGCCCGGCCTGCAGCAGACGTGGGGGCTGAACGTCCGGCGCATCAACCGCGGTACGAAGAACGAAACGTCGTTCCTCACCCGCGTGCCGCGCTCGATCGGCCCACGCGCGCTGTTCATGGCCTCGCTGGCGGCGCCGCTGTCGGGCCTCGAGGTGCCGCCCGGATCGCACGTGCTCGAGGTGAAGCCTTACGCGGTGTCCAGTCTCACGAGCGACGTCACCGCCACGCCGCGCGTCTCGAACGATCCGTCGGGCGACGTCGGCGTGGACGCGAAGATCGGCGTGACACGGGGGCTCACCGCCGACTTCACCTACAACACCGACTTCGCCCAGGTTGAGGCCGACGAGCAGCAGATCAACCTCACGCGCTTCAGTCTTTTCTTTCCCGAGAAGCGCGAGTTCTTCCTCGAGAACCTCGGCCTGTTCGGCTTCGGCGGCGTGGGGGCCACCGGCGGCGGCGACATCCCCATCCTGTTCCACAGCCGGCGCATCGGGTTCGATCAGGGGCGTGCGGTGCCCATCGAAGCCGGCGGGCGCCTCACCGGCCGTGTCGGCCGCTTCAGTCTCGGGGTGCTCAACATCGCGTCGGACCGCGAGGAGGAAGCCGGCCTGCCGCGCACCAACTTCACCGTGCTGCGGGCGAAGCGCGACGTGCTGCGGCGCAGCAGCGTGGGCCTGATCTTCACCTGCCGCAGTCACGTGCCTGGAGCGGCCGCTCTCGGAAACGCCGCTCCAGGAAATGCCGTGTCGAACGAGACCTACGGCCTCGACGGCACGTTCGCCTTCTTCGACAACCTGGCGATCAACACCTATTGGGCGCGTACGCACACCGAGGGCGTGCGGGGCGACGACAGCAGCTATCGTGCGCAGCTCGATTACACGGGCGATCGGTACGGGCTGCAGCTCGATCACCTGGCCGTGGGCGACAACTTCCGCCCCGAAATCGGCTACGTGCGGCGCGACGACATCCGGCGCTCGCTGGCGCTGGCGCGCTTCAGCCCCCGGCCGCGCAACAGCCGCCTGGTGCGGAAGTATTCCTATACCGGCTCGCTGGTCTACGCCGAAACCGGAGCGGGACGGCTCGACACGCGCGACTGGCGCGGCGAGTTCGCCGTCGAGTTCCACAGCAGCGATCGATTCACCGCCAGCTACGGATCCATCTTCGAGCGGCTGCCGCTCGATTTGCGCGTCGTCGGCCTGATCGTGCCGGCCGGCGGCTACGACTATGCGACGGCGCGCGTCAGCTACACCTTCGGCCAGCAGCGCCCGGTGTCGGGCACCACGACGGTCGAGCGCGGCGCGTTCTACCACGGCGACAAGACGACGGTCACGGTCAGCCAGGGGCGGCTGAATCTCTCGCCGCAGCTCTCGATCGAGCCGACCTATGTCGGGAACTGGGTGACGCTGCCCGACAGCCGCTCCACGACCCACCTGGGCGGCACCCGCGTCACCTACACGATGACGCCGACGATGTTCGCGAGCGCGCTCGTGCAGTACAACACCGGCGTCAAGGCGGTGTCGGCGAATGTCCGCCTGCGCTGGGAGTACCGCCCAGGCAGCGAACTGTTCGTGGTGTTCAACGAGCAGCGCGACACCCTGAGCGCGAGATTTCCCGATCTGCTGAACCGCGCCGTCATCGTCAAGATGAACCGCCTGTTGCGCTTCTGAGCGCTATACTCGCCCGGGAGGTTCAGCATGATGCGTTTCACCTCACGTGCGCTCTTGTTCGTGGCCGTGTGTGCGGCCGCCTCGCCCGCCGGCGCCGCGCAGGGCGTGCTCGTGGTGGAAACGTCCACCGTCAACGGCGCGCCGCGCACCACGCAGGTCCAGATCGAGCCCACGCGCATGCGTACGGAGATTGCGGGTCAGAACGGCACGTCGCAGGTCGTCATCTTCGACGGCGGCAAGCAGATCCTCTACATGATCGATCCGGCCGCCAAGACCTACAGCGAGATGACCAAGGCCGAGGTCGACGCCGCCGGCGCGCAGATGGGCGACATGATGGCGCAGATGCAGAAGACGCTCGAAGGTCTGCCGCCGGCGCAGCGCGCGCAGATGGAAGCCATGATGAAGGGGCGCATGGGCGGGATGCCGGGCGCGCCGGGCGCGGCCGCCAAGACCGAATACCGCCGCAGCGGCACGTCGAAGGTCGGGAAGTGGACCTGCGAGGCCTACGAGGCATTCCAGAACAACGTGAAGACGGGCGAGGTCTGCACCGTGAGCCCGAGCGCGCTCGGCTTCAACCCCAACGACTTCGAAGTGTCGCGCCAGCTCGCGGCGTTCATCCGCGGCCTGATTCCGCAGGGCGCCGACCAGGTGTTCCAGACCGGTCGCGTGCAGGAGCAGGGCTACGAGGGCGTGCCGGTGCGAAGGGTCTCGACGATCGCCGGGACGCAGATAGTCACCGAGCTGACCAGCGTCGCCCGCCAGACGTTCCCCGACTCGGCGTTCGCCATTCCCGAGGGGTTCACCAAGACGACGTCTCCGCTCGGCCGGATGGGCCGGGGCCGCGGCCGGCAGTAAGGCCGGCGCCTCGCGCCGTCAGGGCGGGTCAGGCGGGTAGGGCAGTGGGGCGGGGAAGAAGCGGGGCCGGCGCGTTTGCGCCGGCCCTTTTCCTTTTGTACCCAACCGTTACGGCGTCGGGCAGGTCTACTGGATGTGTGACGGACGACGAGCTGGTGCGGCTCGCCAGGGCAGGGGACGCCGGCGCCTTCGACCAGCTGGTCGTTCGTCACCAGGCGGCGGTGTTTCGCGCCACGCTCGCGGCGTTGCGGGTGCGCGAGGAAGCGGAAGAAGCGGCCCAGGATGCGCTGGTGCGCGCGTGGCAGAACCTCGGCGCGTTTCGCGGCGACGCCGCGTTTCGCACCTGGCTCTTGAGCATCGCGTGGAACCGGGCGCTCAGCCGCCGCCGGTCGATCGGCGCGTGGTTCGCGCGGCGGGCGCCCATCGAGGCCGCCGACCACGTGCGTGGCGACGGAGCCGGTCCGCACGAGGTGCTGCGGGGGCAGGATCTGGCGCGGCACGTGGCCGCGGCCATCGAACGGCTGTCGCCCAAACTGCGTGACGCGCTGCTCCTCGCGCAGTCCGGCGACTACGGCTACGACGAGGTGGCGGCGATGCTGAAGGTGCCAGTCGGGACGGTGAAGTGGCGCGTGTCCGACGCGCGGCGCCGGGTGAAGCAGCAGCTCGCGGCGCTGGGGTACATGGACGGGGACTGACGATGGATCCACTCGATTCGCGGGACCTGGATGGCGTCATCGACGACGTTGCGCGCCGCATGACGGGCGCGGATGTTCCGCGCGATCTGCGGTCCGCGGTCGCATCGCGTCTCGCGAGCCCGGCGCCATGGACGATCGGCTGGCGCACCGGTGTGGCCGCCGCCGCCGTGGCCGCGCTGGTGGTGGTCGCCGTGGTGATGCGGCCCGCTCCGGAGCCGCAGCGTTCGCAGACGGTGGCCGACACGGGCGGCGCACGCGCTGCGACATCGCCGGTGGGGGCCGTGCCCGACGCGCCGCAATCGCTCACGTCGTCAGAGATGCAGGCCGGCGCAATTCGTCGCGCGTCGCGCCCCGTCGCGCGCCAGACGATCGACGACGCCGAAGTTGCCGGAATCGTTGACATCAGCCCGGTAGCGATCGTCCCGCTGGAAGGAGACGACGAGGACGACGAAGACACTGTGTTGACCTTGTCGCACGTGGTCGAGATCGCGCCGATCGACGTGGAGCCCGTGAGAATCAACGGGCTCGAGCTCGTCGAGTAGCGCAACATCAGAGAAGAGGAGCCTTCATGAGAGCCGTAGCCGTCACCGCCATCGTGTTCGCGCTGGTCGCGACCGGGGGAGCGTCCGCACAAGAGCCACAGCCAGCGCCCGCGGCGCCGGCTGCACCAACCGCGCCGGCGCCGGCCACTGCCGCGCGCCCCCCGCAACCAGCGCGACCGGTTACACCGGCCCAGGCGCCGCGCCCGGTTTCGCCCGCCCCGGCCCCCGCGCCGGCTCCGCCGCCCGGGTCCGCGCCGTTCGTGAGGGTCGAGCCCGATCCGCCCGGCCAGCTGGTGAACATTCAGATCGACATCACGCTTCTGTCCGAGGGCGGCACCCAGGAGCCGGCACGCAAGACGGTCACGCTCACGCTGGCCGACAAACAGGAAGGATCGGTGCGCTCGATGGATCGCGGACCCGGCGCGCCGGGCTCGCTGAACGTGGATGCGCGGCCCGTGGTGCAGGCGAATGGACGGGTGCTGACGCGCATTGGCCTCGAGTTCTCGGGCGGTGACGACGTGCCCTTCGTTCAGGTGCGCGCGCAGCCGCTGCTCGAGTCGGGACGGCCGCTGCGGATCTCTCGTGCGGTCAGCCCCAAGACCGATCGATCGGTGACCGTGGAGGTGACGGCGACCGTGCTCAAGTAGGCTACGATGCCGTAGTTTGCAGAAGATCCTCATCGCCAACCGCGGCGAGATCGCGGTGCGGATCGTCCGCGCCTGTCGCGACCTCGGCCTGGCGTCGGTGGCGGTCTTCTCCGAGAGCGATCGCGGTGCCCGCCACGTGCGCATGGCCGACGAGGCCGTGCCGATCGGCCCGAGCCCCCCGCGCGACAGCTACCTTCGCATCGACACCCTGATTGCCGCGGCGCGCGCCACCGGCGCCGACGCCGTGCATCCCGGCTACGGCTTCCTCGCCGAGAACGCCGGCTTCGCCGCCGCGTGCGCCGATGCCGGCCTGACCTTCATCGGCCCCTCCGCGCGATCCATCGAGCTGATGGGTAGCAAGACCGCGGCGCGCGAAGCCGCGCGCGCCGCCGGTGTCCCGATCGTGCCGGGCACTTTCGCGGCGCTCGGGCCCGAGGCGGGCGACGCCGAAATCGCCGCCGCCGCACGCCGCGTGGGCTATCCCATCATGGTGAAGGCCGTCGCCGGTGGCGGCGGCAAGGGGATGCGCGTCGTGGCGCGCGCCGAGGATCTCGCCAGCGCCGTGCGTGCCGCGCGCTCGGAAGCCGGGTCGTCGTTCGGCGATTCGGCCATCTACTTCGAGCGGC
>DASRPM010000004.1:0-17951 GCA_035646375.1 Vicinamibacterales bacterium | reverse complement strand
ATCGACAGCGTCGTCCGGATGAAACCGGACGTCACGCTGATGGATCTGCAGCTGCCGGGTGTGAGCGGCCTCGACGCCATCCGGAAGATCAGGCAGACCGACCCGCACGCGCGGATCGTGGTGCTGACGATGTATCAGGGCGACGAGGACATCTACCGCGCGCTCGAAGCCGGCGCGGCCACCTATCTCCTGAAGGACGCGCTCTCGGAAGATCTCGTGCGCGTGATTCGCGAGGTGCACTCGGGTGGGAAGCCGCTTGGCCGCGACGTCGAAATGGCGCTCGCCGGACGCCTCAAGCAGCCGCCGCTCACGCCCCGCGAGGTCGAGGTGGTGCGGCTCATCGCCGAAGGCATGCGCAACAAGGAGATCGCGGTCACGCTCGGCATCAGCGAGCAGACCGCAAAGGTGCACGTCAAGAACATCCTGGCAAAGCTGGGGGTCAGCGACCGCGCCGCGGTGATTCCGGTGGCCCTGCGCCGCGGAATCATCCATCTGCAGTAGGGTCAGGTAGGTCAGGTGAGTCAGGTGAGTCAGGTAGGGAGAGCACTCGCAAGAGAACAAGTGGTCTTACCCACCCGACCTACCTGACCCACCAGGCCCACCTGACCTACCGGGGCGGCCGCGCGTTGAGGGTTCGCAGCGCCAGCTCGGCGCCCGCCTGCATCGACAGCTCCTGCCCGCGGGCCCGCGCCGCGAACACGTAGTCGCGCCGCCGCGACTCGACGTGGCCCACGATCCAGCTGATGCGCTCGCCGGCGACGGTGGTATTGCCGGTCTTGGCGCGGACCACGAGCGGAGCCGGCCACGTCAGCCCGAACGGGTGCGTGCCCGCGGCGTTGGTGATGGCACCCGGCGGCATCTCGAACGCCGCCTTGACGGCGTCCATGTGGCGGCGGTTCGCCGGCAGCTCGTAGCGAACGAGCCGCGACACGAAGGCGAGCTGTTCCATCGGCGACACGGCAAGGTCGCCGTTCACCCAGAACGACGTCTGTTCGCCCTCGTAGGTGTCGCTGCCGTAGCCGAGGCGCTTCAACGAGGCCAGCATCCGCTCGCGGCCGATGAGCGACGCCGTCCTCTGGTAGAACCAGAGCACCGACGCCTTCATGGCCGAGTCGAGCGAGTGTGGCTTCTCCCACCCTGGAAACGGCTGCTTCGTGCCGTCCCACGGCACGGCCGCCTTGGCGTCGATGACGAGGCCGGTTTCGAGCGCGATGAGCGCGTGCGGCACCTTGAACGTGGAGGCCGGCGCGGTTTTCACCGCGCACTCTGCGGGGTCGCTGACGAACGGCGCGGAGCCGTCGAGCGTCTGCAGGACGGCGCACTCGTGCGGCGCGGCCGCCGCGATGGGTCCGGTTTGCGCCACGGGCACGAGGGGTGTCACCGCCGCCAGAACGGCCGCCGCGCCCAGGCGCCGGAGGGTCACCGGTCGTGACCGTTGGCCGCGATCCCGAGCATCGCGCCGGGAATCACGAAGACGCCCAGGAAGAACAGGTCGCCGCCGCTCGCGGCTATGGCCCAGGCGCCGAAGGCCATGTAGACGACGGCAATGACCGCCACGGGCAGCAGCGGCGGCTTCGAGCCGCGCAGCCGGCCCGCGAACGTGGCGATGACGATGACTCCCAGAATCACCATGGCGGTGCCGCCAAACGCCCATCCGACGTGGAGGCCGGACTGCAGAGCGGGCGAGACGTTCGTGCGCGCCAGCTGTTCGGCCAGACTCTTCCATCCGAGCCAGGTGTGCGCCACGCTGCTCGCGAGGAGCATGACGCCTGCGGCGATGCCGAGGATCAATCGAGCGCGCTTCATCGGGCCGGCACCGCAGCATACCGGGTGCGATCGGGCACGCCGGCCTCGTGAAACGCATCGCGCCGCTCGCGGCACTTGCTGCACTGCCCGCAGTGCGCGCCGTCCTTCGGGTTCATGCACGACAGCGTGAGCTCGAGCGGCACCCCCAGCTCGACGCCAAGCCGGATCACTTCGTCCTTGTGCATGCGGGCCAACGGCGTGTCCACCACGAGGTCGTGGGCCAGGCCCAACGACAGCGCGCGCGCCATCGCGGCAAAGAACTCCGGCGTGGCGTCCGGGAACGGGTTGCCCGCGAGCGGCCCGAGTGCCAGCCGTCCGATGCGCTGCTGCGCGCAGTAGATGCCGGCCTTGGTCAGGAGAATCACGTTGCGGCCGGTGAGATAGACGTCTTTGTCCGGCGTGTCGAACGCCGGCGGCTCGCCGCGCAACGCCCAGTGAGTGGGCGCATACAGATCGCGCACGGTGAACGTCAGCGTGGCCGGCGCGTCCATGCCGGCAAACGCCGGCGCGGCACGCAGGCGCTCGAGCGCGGCCAGTTCCTCGGCCTCCCACGCGAGCCCGGTGCTCACATAGATCGGCTGCACCCGCGACGTGCGCGCCTCGGACGCTGCGAGGACTGCGCTGTCGAGACCCGCCGACAGCAGGACGGCAGTACGAGAGATGTTGGTCACTGCGTTCTTCCCAAGGCCTAAGGCCCAAGGTCCAAGGCCGACTGCGGCCATCGACAGTAACATTACCTGCATGTTCTCCGTCACCAAGCGCATCGAGTTCTGCTACGGGCACCGCCTGCTCGACTACGAGGGCATGTGCGCGCACCCGCACGGCCACAACGCCGTGGCGGAGCTCGAGATTCAGTCGGAGGCGCTCGACCGGCGCAACATGGTGATGGACTTCGGCGACATCAAGCGCGCCATCAAGACCTGGGTCGATCGCGAGCTCGATCACAAGATGATCCTGCGCGCCGACGACCCGCTGACGCCGATCCTCGAGGGCCTCGGCGAGCCGGTCTACAAGCTGGATAGCAATCCGACCGCGGAGCGGATCGCCCGCCTCATCTTCGACGTGGCGCGCGAGCAGGGGCTCCCCGTCGCGCGCGTCACCGTGTGGGAAACGCCGGACTCGTGGGCCACGTACAGCGCCTGATCGCCTTCGACCTCGACGGCACGCTCATCGACTCCCGCCGCGATCTCGCGGACTCGGCCAACCAGCTGATCGCCGAGCTGGGAGGCGCGCCGCTGCCCGAAGCGGCGGTGGGGCGCATGGTGGGTGATGGCGCGCGCGTACTGGTGGAGCGGGCGCTCGCGGCGTCAGGGCTCGCGGACCCGGGCCACGCGCTGCCGCGATTTCTCGCGATTTACGACACCCGGCTGCTGAACCACACGCGTCCGTATCCGGGCGTGGAAGCGGCGATCGAGGCGGCGCGGCGGGGCGCGCGCGTCACGATGCTCACCAACAAGCCGCTCCACCATACCGCCCGCATCGTGGACGCGCTCGGGTGGGCGCCGCTCTTCGACGAGGTCGTCGGCGGCGACAACCCGCTCGGCCGCAAGCCCGAGCCGCACGCGCTGCTGGCGATGATGTCGGCGGCGGGCGTCGCCGCGGCGCAGGCGATGCTCGTGGGCGACTCGAAGGTCGATCTCGACACCGCGCGCCGTGCCGGCGTTCGCTGCTGCCTGGTGTCGTTCGGCTACGGCTTCGAGAGCGTGGACAAGGCGCCCATCGAGGGCGAGACGATCGTCAAGGACGTCGCCACCCTGGTCCGCGAGATCGAAGCCTTTGTAGAGGGCGGTCTTTAGACCGCCCTAAATCGATCGCAGGAACGCCAGCAGCGCGGCGCGATCGGCGTCGGAAAGTTGCTCGAACCCGCGCCTGGCGAGCTCGGCCTCGCCGGCATGCCGCCGCACCGCGTCTTCGGCCGTCGCCGCCGATCCGTCGTGCAGCAGCGGGCGCCGCAGGCGCAGCCCCCAGAGCGCCGGCGTGCGGATCTCTTCCTCCTCGGCCGGGCCCTGCACGATGCCGTCGCCGGTGCCCACGTCGTGCAGCAGCAGATCGGAGAAGAGCGCCACCGGCTTGCGGTCGAACAGCGGGTTGCTGCTGGGTCCCGTCATCAGCACCGGATGGTGGCACGTGGCGCAGCCGATGGCGGCAAACACCTGCTCGCCGGCGCGGGTCAGCTCGCTCGAGCCTTCGCGCGCCACCGGACCGAGAAAGCGCATGAAGCTGGCGAAGTTGTCGATGCCGCGCCGCCGCGTGACAGGGTCGCGGACGTCTTCCGGATCGCCGATCCGATCGCAGGCCCGCATGCGCTCGGCCGACACGCCGAAGGCGAGTTCGGCCGAGAAGACGTCGTTCGTGATCCCCATCTCGTTGCGGTAGGCGTCGGCCCCGAACGTCAGCAGCGTCGCGTGCTGTGCTTTCCAGCCGAACCGGCCGATGCGGCGCTCGCCCGTGGCGAGGTCCACGATGCGGGCCGCGCGCCCGGACACCCCGTCGCGGTCGCGATCGGACGGATCTTCGAGCGCCGCGATCGTGTCGTCGGGAATCGCCTCCACGAGACCGGCGCCGAACAGGGGAATCGGCACCCGGCGGGCGAAGACGTTCGCCTCCGGCGGCACGATCGCCTGGCAGCCGTGGGTTGGAATGGAAAAGACTTGAAAGAGCGTCTCGCCGGTGGCATCGAACGTCTGGAAGCGTCCAGTCGCGTCGCGGCGTCCCGCGCGCATCTCGGCGATAGTGCCGGCGCCGCCAATCGCGGGCACGTTGTGGCAGGCGGCGCAGCTCGTGCCGTTGAAGGCGGGCCCGAGCCCTTCTTCCGCGGTTTCCACCTCGAGGAAATCGTCGAGGCCCAGCCGGAACTCCTCGAACTCGTGCGGTGTGACACCAGGCAGCGGCTCGCCGGGCGCTGGCGCGCGCAGTTGGGCGGCGACGATCGCGCCCGCGAACGCAAGCGCGGTGACGAGGAAGAGCGATCGCCTCATGTCTACTCGCTCGCGACGATGACGCCGCGCATGAACTCGTGCCCCGCGCCGCACAGCTGCGAGCACTCGAAGGTGTAGCGGCCGGCCTTCGGCGTGAACGTCACGGTGGCCACGCCCCGGCCCCGCTTGGGCAGTTCGATGTCGACGTTGGTGCCGACGATGTGGAAGCCATGGGAGGTGTCGTCGCTCCGCAGCCGGATCTCCAGCGTCGTGCCGGCCTTCGTCCGTATCTCGGACGGTGTGAACGTGAATCGCTCGGCCGTGATCTCCACGACCTGCCGCGGCGTCTCCGTCTGTTGCGCACCACGCGCGCGTGAGGTCACGCCCGGCGCGGCGGCAAGCGCCCCGGCCACGGCGACGATGAGGAGCGAGGCACGCAGGTGACGCATCAGAACCACCATCCGAGACCGAGGTTGAACGAGTTGGGCACCTGGATGAAGGTGCTCCGGTTGCGCACGATGGAGTAGTCGGTCTTGATGGCGATGTCGGGGTCGGGCCAGTAGGTGGCGCCGAACACCCAGGCGTCGCGATCGAACTGCGGCAGGGGGATGCCGCCGCCGGCCATCCGGTACTGCGTGTCGAAGTTCTCGTAGCGCGCGAAGGCGCCCACGTCGCCGAAGCGGGCGGCTTCGATGAACCGGTAGCCGCCCTCGGCGTAGAAGCCGCGCAGCACCCGCGCGATGTTCGGGTCCACGCCGACGCGGCGGATGAGCGCGTCGTTCAGCAGGTCCGCGTTGTCGATCCAGACCTGCGCGAACTGCAGCCGCCCTTCGAACCGGTTGCGGCTGTAGCGAGCGTCGGCTTCGGCGAGCGTCACGGGCACGTCGAATCGCGGCCGGAATTCGAATCCCGACCGGCCCGCCCACCAGCTGGCGCCCACCGTGAGGCCGCGCAGCCCCACGTATTCCAGACGGCCCGTCGTCCCCACACGGCCCGCGTTGGCCTGCGACCCCTTCTGCTTGCCCTCGCGGATGCCCTCGTCCGCGCTGAACTCCGCGGCGTTGAGCGGGGCCGTCACGAACGCGCGGTAGCGCCAGCCGCGACCGACCTCGCCGTGGATGCCCGCTCCGGTCTCGAACCACGTGGTGGGAACGATGACCGTGTCCACGAACGGCCGCTCGACGCCGTAGTACACCGGCGGCTCGTGGCGCTCGTTGATGATGCCCACCGGCATCAGCATCATGCCGGCGCGCACGTTGAAGCGGCGCGAGAGCAGGAAATCCACGTAGGCCTGTTCGAGCTCGAGCTCGCCCTTCTCTTCGCCACCCTCGACGAGCGCGTGCTCGATTTCGACCTCGCTCACGAAGCGGATGCGATCGCTGAACGAGTGGGTGACCAGCAGCACGAAGCGGTGGAAATCGAGCACGCCGTCGCTGAACTGGGGCTTGTTGTAGTGGAAGTCCATGTAGCCCGAGAGATTCGTCCGCGGGGCGCGCGAGGCTGCCGTCGTGGCAGGCGCTGGGGCGGGCTGTGGCGTGTCCTGCGCCAGCGCCGGGACCGCGGCGAGCAGCAGAAACAGGGCGGTCCGGGCCACCTGCACCAGCAGCTTCGAGGCTGCGCGCGTGCCAATCGTGATCAGCCGGTCGCCCTCGCCGCGCACGCGCACGCTGTCGGCGGAGCTGTCGCGCTCCTCGACCTGAATCGCGGCCCCGGGCCTGAGGTGGTGGCGGTCGACGAAGCGGAGGAAGGCGCTGTCCTGATCGACGACGCGCGTCACGGTCACCGGCGCGCCGATCGGGCACGTCATGAGGCTCTGCGACTCCTGCGGCTTCACCTGCCCCTCGGCGTCGGGAATGGGGTCGCCGTGGGGATCGACCTCGGGACGTCCAAGCATTTCATCCATCCGATCAATCAGCCGATCCGACACGACGTGTTCGAGCTGCTCGGCCTCGTCGTGCACTTCGTCCCACGCGTAGCCCATCACGCGCACGAGGAAGAGCTCGATCAGCCGGTGCCGGCGCAGCACGAGCGCCGCCAGCTTGTGGCCGGCGGGCGTCAGCGCCACGCCGGAGTAGGGCTCGTACTCGACCAGGCCCGACTCGGCGAGCGCCTTCACCATGGTGGTGGCCGTGCCCGGCACGACGCCGAGCGCGGAAGCCAGCTGGCCCATCGGCAGAAGCCGTTGAGGCGGTGTCAGAGTCCCGGCGCCCTGGTAGATCGCCTTGAGGTAGTTCTCGACGGTGCTCGACGGGAGCATCTTGGACGGCAGTGTAACTTGACTTTTGATAGTCGATCAATTTAAATTTTGACTCATCAAAATGCCTTCCGAGTCAGAGACTTCCACCGCTGTCCGACGGGAAAAGGGCGCGAGTGGCTGGCGGAGTACGCCCGACGCGCCCAGCCTCCGTGAAGTCCACGGTTCCATCGCCGTTCCGACGGACGCCAATTTCTGGCGCAAGCTCTTCGCGTTCGCCGGGCCGGGCTATCTGGTGGCCGTCGGCTACATGGACCCGGGCAACTGGGCCACGGACCTCGCCGGCGGCGCGCGCTACGGCTACGCCCTCCTCAGCGTCATCCTCATCTCGAACCTGATGGCCATCCTGCTGCAGGCGCTCTCGGTGCGCCTCGGCATCGGCGCCGGGCGTGACCTGGCGCAGGCGTGTCGCGACAGCTACTCGCGTCCGACCACCTGGGTGCTGTGGGTGCTCTGCGAGGTGGCCATCGCGGCGTGCGATCTCGCCGAGGTGATTGGCGCGGCGATCGCGCTCAACCTGCTCTTCGGCCTTCCGCTCATCTGGGGCGTGTGCATCACCGCGCTCGACGTGCTCGTCGTGCTGTATCTGCAGAACAAGGGCTTCCGCTACGTCGAGGCCCTGGTAGTGGCGCTCATCATCGGCATCGCCGCGTGCTTTGCCGTGGAGCTGTGGCTGGCGCGTCCGTCGCCCGGCGCCGTGGCCGCGGGATTCATTCCGAGCCCGCAGATTCTGCAGGATCCTGCAATGCTCTACATCGCGGTGGGCATCCTGGGCGCCACCGTGATGCCGCACAACCTGTACTTGCACTCGTCGATTGTGCAGACGCGCAAGTACGAAGACACGCAAGCGAGCAAGTTCGAAGCGATTCGCTTCGCGTCGATCGACTCGTCGATCGCGCTGATGTCCGCGCTCTTCATCAACGCCGCCATCCTCATCGTGTCGGCGGCCGTGTTCAACGGCACCGGCTACGAGGAGGTGGCCGACATCTCCGACGCCTACAAGCTCCTGTCGCCGCTGCTGGGCGCCGGCGCCGCGAGCACGCTGTTCGCCGTGGCGCTGCTCTTCGCGGGGCAGAACGCCACGCTCACCGGCACGCTGGCGGGGCAGATCGTGATGGAGGGGTTCATCAACATCCGGCTGCGGCCCTGGCTGCGGCGCCTCATCACGCGCCTCGTGGCCATCGTGCCGGCGGTGATCGTCGTGCTGCTCTACGGCGAGCGCGGCGCCGGTTCGCTCCTCATCCTCAGCCAGGTGATCCTGAGCCTGCAGCTCCCGTTCGCGGTGTTCCCGCTCGTCAGCTTCACCGGCAACCGGCGCAAGATGGGGGTGTTCGTCGCGCCGCTCTGGATGCGGAGCCTGGCCTGGGTGGTCGCGGTTATCATTGCGGCCCTGAACGTCTGGCTCTTGTACCAAACGTTCGTGGGCTGATCCTCAACGCGCCATGTACCGGAAGATCCTCGTCGCCGTCGAGAACTCCGCGGCCGACCGCACGATCCTCGATCACGTGCGGCAGCTCGCCACGCTCACCAACGCCGAGATCCTGCTCGTGCACGTGGCCGACGGCTGGGCCGCGCGGCATTTCAACGATCTGCAGCTGCGCGAGTCCGAGGAGATCAAGACCGACCGCGCCTACCTCGAACAGCTGGCCGCCAGCCTGCCCGGCCTCAAGGTGTCCACCGAGCTGGCCATGGGCGACCCGGCCAACGAGCTGATTCGTCTGGTCGAGGAGCGGCAGGCCGACCTGCTCGCGATGTCCACCCATGGCCACCGCTTCCTGAACGACTTGGTCCGCGGCACGACCGTCAGCAAGGTCCGGCACATGGTGAAGGTGCCGGTGCTCCTGTTAAGAGCCCAGTAGGGTCTGGTGGGTCGGGTGGGTCAGGTAGGGCGGGTGGGGAGTCAGGTGGGTTTACCTACCCGACCCCCACCTGACCCACCAGACCTACCTGACTCACCTGACCTATCTCTCCAGCCAAGGTTCGAGCGCTCTCACAAGGAAGTCCAGCACGTCCTCGTCGGCCAGATCCTCGATGGCCGTGCCGGGCTTGATCGGCACGACCTGGTCGATGGTGCGTGAACCGCGCGTGACGCTGACGCGCCCGGCCGCCTGCGGCACGTCGCCGGAAGCGTCGAGGACGAACTCGATGAAGTCGTCACGGCCGCGGTCCGCGGCGAGGCGCAAGCCGCCGCCGGGCGTGCCGAGGGTGAACGCGATGCCGGCCACTTTGAGCGCGTTCGCGACCTGGCGCGTGACCGGGGTCGCGACGGTTTCGAGAAACAGGGCATAGGCCTTGTCAGCCGAGGCGGCGGCGTGCCGCCGGGTTTGGGCCCGGCCTCGAGCCTGCTCGATGGCAATTTGGACGCGCTTGTTGACCTGGGAAACTTCCATCCGGCCATTCTAGTAGGCTGGAAGGCGCAACTCTCCGGCGGGATCGAACGTCTTTAGTTACGCCATGAAGAAGGAGGCCTTCATGCTTCGCGTGGGATCGGCGCTCGTATTGGTGTCCCTTCTCGCGGCCGCGCCCCTGCGAGCGCAGGCTCCCGCGGCGTCGCCCCAGGAACCGCTCGTCGTGGCGTCCGGCGAAGGCCTGACGCAGGCGGCGCCCGATCGCGCCTGGATTTCCGTGAGCGCCGAATCGCGCGCGCCCAGCCCTCGCGAGGCGCAGCGAAGGACGGCGGAACTGATGCGGCCGGTGCTGGAGGCGTTGCGGAAGGCGAGAGTGCCGGACGACGCCGTGCGGACGACCGGTTACGACCTCCAGCAGGAGTTCGACTTCACCAACGGCAAGCGTGTGCCCAGGGGGTATATGGCGCGTAACTCGATCGAGGTGCGCGTCGACGACGTGAGCCGCGTGGGCGAGCTGCTCGAAGCGGTGGTCAACCAGGGTGCCACGTCGGTGAGCGGCCTGCGGTTCGACATGAAGGACCACGCCAAGCTCGAGCGCGAGGCCGTGCGCCTGGCGGTCGTGAACGCCCGGCTGAAAGCGGAGGCCGCGGCCGCCGGCGCCGGCCGCACGCTGGATCGGCTGGTGCGAATCGACGAAACCGGCGGCGCGCCGCCGCCCACGCCCATGCCGTTCGTGCGCGCCGTGGCGGCCGAATCCGGCGGGGGCGCTCCGCCCGTCGCGGTGGGCCAGATCGAGGTCCGTGCCCAAGTGACGGTCACCTTCAGCTTGAAATAGGATCGCGGCGAGCGCGCTTCCCCCGAATGACCACCGACTATGCCCGCGCCCGCCGGCACCTGGCCCGGCGTGATCCCGTTCTGCGCGACCTGATGCGCGTGCACGGCAAGTGCGGCCTGGCGGACGCGCAGAACGCCGAGCCGTTCGGGGCGCTGATGAAAGCCATCGTGTCGCAGCAGCTGTCCACCAAGGCGGCGCACACGATCTACGGACGTCTGATGTCGCTCTTCGACGGGCCGCCCACGCCGCGGGCGCTGGCGGCGCTCACCGACGGGCAGTTGCGCGGCGTGGGATTGAGCGGCCAGAAGCTGCGCTACATGCGCGATCTCGGGGCCAGGGTGCACGACGGCTCGCTGCCGCTGCACGGGCTCGACGTGATGACCGACGACGAGGTGATCGCGGCGCTGACCCAGGTGAAAGGCATCGGCCGCTGGACCGCCGAGATGTTTCTGATGTTCCGCCTGCACCGGCCCGACGTGCTGCCGGTGGACGATCTGGGCATCGTCAAGGCGGTGCAGAAGGCCTACGGCCTTCGCAAAACGCCGTCGCCGGATCGCCTGAACAGGATTGGCGAATCCTGGCGTCCGTATCGTTCGGTTGCGTGCTGGTATCTGTGGAGAAGCCTCAATGCCTAGATCGTCCATTCGCCGCCCGCTTTCGATCGCGTTGCTCGTCGTCGCCGGCCTCGCGTTCGCCACCGCCCAGCCGAGCACGCAGGCGCGGCGCCCCTCCGACATTCCGCAGCTCACGTTCGAGAAGATCACGCTGCCGAACGGGCTCGAGGTGATACTCAGCCCGAAACGCGGGCTGCCGATGGTGGCCGTCAACCTGTGGTACCACGTCGGCCCGGCCAACGAGGCGCCGGGGCGCACGGGATTCGCCCATCTCTTCGAGCACATGATGTTCCAGAGCTCGAAGCACGTGCCCGAGGATTCGCACTTCAAGCTGCTCGAGGCCGCGGGTGCCAGTGACATCAACGGCACGACGGACTTCGATCGCACCAACTATTTCGAGACCGTGCCGTCGAATCAGCTCGAGCTCGCGCTGTGGCTCGAGTCGGACCGCATGGGCTACCTGCTCGACAAGCTGGATCAGACGTCGTTGGGAAACCAGCAGGACGTCGTCCGTAACGAGCGCCGCCAGAGCGTGGAGAACCAGCCGTACGGCCTCGCCGACGAGGCGCTGATCCAGATGATGTATCCGAAGGGCCATCCGTACTACGGGATGGTCATCGGTTCACACGAAGACATCCAGGCGGCCAAGCTCGAGGACGTGAAGAGCTTCTTCAAGCAGTACTACGCCCCCAACAACGCCACCCTCGCGATCGTCGGCGACTTCGATACGGCCCAGACGAAGGCGCTCGTCACGAAGTATTTCGGCACGTTCAAGCGCGGAGCCGCGGTGCCACCCATCTCCGCGGACACCCCGAAGATCACCGAGGAGCGGCGCAAGGTCGTGCCGGTGCGGGTGCAGCTGCCGCGGCTGGCCATGGCGTGGATCACGTCGCCGATCTTCAAGGCGGGCGACGCCGACGCGGACATGGCGGCGCAGATTCTTGGCGGCGGGCGTTCGAGCCGCCTTTTCAAGAAGCTGGTCTACGAAAAGCAGATCGCGCAGAACGTCACGGTCCAGCAGCAGTCGCTGATTCTCGGGTCGGCCTTTCAGATCGAAGTCACCGCGAGGCCGGGGCACACGGCCGAGGAGCTCGAAAAGGCGCTGGACGAGGAGCTGACGGCGTTCCGGACGACGCCCCCCACCGCGGACGAACTGGAACGCGCGCGCAACACCATCGAGACGAACATCATCGGCGGTCTCGAGCGTCTCGGCGGATTCGGCGGCATCGCCGATCGCCTCAACAGCTACAACCACTACCTCAAGGATCCCGGCTACCTCGAACAGGACATCCTTCGGTATCGCGCGGTGACCCCGGCATCGGTTATGGCGTTTGCCAAGTCGCAGCTGACACCGACGTCGCGCGCGATCGTGCACGCGGTGCCTGGAACGCCCGCGGCGCCCACGCAGCTGCCATCATCGTCGGAGAGCAAGGGCGCGCCGGGGGCGGCCGGCGAAGCGGTCAACGTCGATGAGCCCTGGCGGAACCAGCAGCCCAAGGCCGGCGCCGCCAAGCCGCTGCAGCTTACGACGCCGACGACGGCGACGCTGGCCAACGGCCTCACGCTGATCCTGAGCGAAAAGCACGAGGTGCCGATCGTGGCCGCCAACCTGGTCTTCCGCGGCGGCAGCGACTCCAATCCCGCCGACAAATCCGGGCTCGCCAATTTCACGGCCGCGATGCTCGACGAGGGCACCGCGTCGCGCAACGCACTCGGTATCGCCGACGAGCTCGCCCGTCTCGGCGCGTCGCTCGGCACCGGCAGCTCGATGGATGCGATGACAGTATCGGCGCGCTCGCTGGCCAAGAACTTTCCGGCGACGCTCGACCTGGTGGCCGACGTCACGCTGCGCCCGGCGTTCCCTGCCGACGAAATCGAGCGGCAGCGCGCCCAGCGCCTGGGGCAGCTGGTGCAGCAGCGCGACAACCCCGCCGCGCTCGTCGGCCAGATCGCGATGCAGGCCGTCTACGGCGGCGCGCACCCCTACGGTTACAGTGAAATCGGCACCGAGGCGTCGGTGAAGGCAACGTCGCGCGCCGACATGCAGGCGTTCTGGAAAGAGCGCTTCGTTCCGAACAACGCGGCGCTCGTCGTGGCCGGCGACATCACCATGCCCGAGCTGCGCGCCCTCGCCGAGAAGGCGTTCGCCGCATGGCCGCGTGGGGCGCCCACGCGGCCGCAGCTCGCCGCACCGGCGACGACCGCCGCGCGCGTCGTCATCGTCGACAAGCCGGACAGCCCGCAAACGCAGCTTCGCGTCGCCGCGGTAGGTGCCGAGCGCTCCTCGCCCGACTTCCGCCCACTGCAGGTGATGAACACGGTGCTCGGCGGGTCGTTCTCGAGCCGCATCAACATGAACCTGCGCGAGGCGAACGGCTACACCTACGGCGCGCAGTCGCAGTTCACGTTCCGCCGCACGCCGGGGCCGTTCCAGGTCGCCGCCGGGATCCGCACCGACGTCACCGCGCCGGCTGTGGGCGAGGTCTTCAAGGAAGTGCTCCGCATGGCCCAGCGGCCGATGACGGCAGACGAACTGCAGCGCGCCAAGGACTCCATGGCCTACTCGCTTCCCGGCGCGTTCGAGTCGAGCGCCAACGCTGTGAACAACTTCTCGAACGTGTTCACCTACGATCTTGGGCTCGACTACTACTCGAAGTACGCCGCGCAGGTGAATGCCGTCACCATCGAGCAGACCGCGGCCGTGGCCCGTAAGTACCTGGTGCCGGACAAGATGGTGGTCATCGCGGTCGGCGACCGCTCCAAGATCGAGATGCCGCTGCGTGAGCTGGGTCTGGGTCCTGTCGAGGTGTGGGACGCGGACGGCAAGAAGGTGAACTGAACGCTGAAGGTCAGGTAAGTCAGGTGGGCCAGGTGGGCCGGGTGGGGAAGGCTTTTCCCTACCTGACTCACCCGACCTACCAGACCTCCCTGACCGTTCTTCTGTGGTAATCTCGGACTGGAACAGTCGGATATGGCGGTCGTCACCCCAGGGCAGTCCCCGAGCGTCTCGTCTGTCGTCGACCTGATCGGAAACACCCCCCTCATCCGGCTGTCGAGTTTCGAGGCGGGGCTCCGCAACGTCGAGCTCTACGCCAAGGCGGAGTGGCGCAACCCGGGCGGGTCGGTGAAGGACCGCGCGGCGGCTCGGATGATTGCCGACGGCGAACGGTCGGGCGCGCTGACGCGCGACAAAATCCTGCTCGACGCCACATCGGGCAACACGGGCATCGCCTACGCGATGATCGGCGCGGCGCGCGGCTACCGCGTGCGGCTCTGCGTGCCGGAGAACGTCACGCCCGAGCGGAAGCGCATTCTCAAGGCCTTCGGGGCCGAGGTGGTCTATACCGACCCGATGGAAGGATCCGACGGCGCCATCATCAAGGCCAAGGCGATGTACGCGGAGAAGCCGGATCTGTATTTCTATCCGGACCAGTACAACAACCCTGGCAACTGGCGCGCGCACTACGACACCACGGGCCCCGAGATCCTCGAGCAGACGCAGGGGCGCATCACGCACTTCGTGGCCGGCCTCGGCACGAGCGGCACGTTCATGGGCGTGGGCCGTCGCTTCCGCGAGGTCAAGCCGGCCGTCCGGCTCACGTCGGTGCAGCCGGATTCGCCGCTCCACGGACTCGAGGGGTTGAAGCACATGGCCACGGCCATCGTGCCGGGCATCTACGATCCCGGGCTCGCGGACGAGGACCTGGGCGTCAGTACCGAAGAGGCCTTCGACTACACGCGGCAGCTCGCGCGTCAGGGGCTGTTCGTGGGGATTTCGAGCGGAGGCAACCTGGCGGGTGCCCTCGACGTGGCGCGCCGGGCTCAGGACGCGGTGGTGGTCGTGATCTTCTGTGACGGCGGCGAGAAGTATCTGTCCGAGCGCTTCTGGGACGAGACGGGGGCTCGCTGATGGCGCTGACACTCCAGAACGGTGTCGCCGAGGCGATTCGTGCCCACGGGGTCGAGACCTACCCGAACGAATGCTGCGGCGCGCTGTACGGCAAGGACGGCGTGGTCACCGCCACTTACGCGCTCCCCAATACCACCGAAGAAGGGCCGCGGCGGCGTTTTCTCGTGCGGCCACAGGACTACCGCGAGGCCGAGAAGCGCGCCTCGGCGATGGGCGCCGATTTGCTGGGGTTCTACCACTCGCACCCCGATCATCCCGCGCGGCCGTCGCAGTACGACCTCGACCACGCGTGGCCGTTCTTTTCCTACGTCATCGTGTCCGTGAAATCCGGTGTGCCCGAGGACATGACCTCGTGGCGCCTGCAGGAAGACCGCTCAGCCTTCGATCAGGAAAATTTGACTCATGCCTAACACGATTCACATCCCGACGCCGTTGCGGCCGTTCACCGACAAGAAGGAGTCGGTGGAGGTGTCCGGGGCCACCGTCGGCGAGCTGCTCAAGGACCTCACCACCCGTCACGACGGGCTGAAAAAGCACCTCTATACCGACGAGGGGCGGCTGCGGAACTTCGTCAACGTGTATCTGAACGACGAGGACATCCGCTACCTGCAGAAGGAACAGACGCCGGTGAAGCCGGGCGATCAGCTGAGCATCGTGCCGTCCGTCGCCGGCGGAGCCGTTTCGCCGAAGCCGCGGGCGAAGGCGGAAGGGGCACGGTAATGGCCACCGCTACTGACGTGGAGCTCCCGACGCTCTCCGCCGAGGAGATCAAGCGCTACAGCCGCCACCTGATCATGCCGGAGATCGGCATGGACGGGCAGCGCCGCATCAAAGCGGGCAGCGTGCTGTGCATCGGCGCGGGCGGCCTGGGTTCGCCGGCGGCGATGTATCTCGCCGCCGCGGGCGTGGGGCGCATCGGCATCGTCGATTTCGACGTCGTGGACTACAGCAACCTGCAGCGCCAGCTGCTGCACACGACCAACGACGTCGGCCGCACCAAGCTCGAATCGGCCAGGAACAAGATCAACGCGCTCAACCCGCACGTGCAGGTGGACACCTACGACGAGGCGCTGTCGTCGGACAACGCGATGCGGCTGTTCAAGGGCTACGACGTCATCCTCGACGGCACCGACAACTTTCCGACGCGCTACCTCGTGAACGACGCCTGCGTGCTGATGGGCATTCCGAACGCCTACGGCAGCATCTTCCGCTTCGAGGGGCAGGCGTCGGTGTTCGCCGCCAAGGAAGGCCCGTGCTACCGCTGCCTCTATCCGGAGCCGCCGCCTCCCGGTCTCGTGCCGAGCTGCGCCGAAGGTGGCGTGCTGGGCGTGCTGCCCGGTGTGATCGGCGTGATTCAGGCGACGGAGTCGATCAAGCTGCTCACCGGCGTGGGCCAGCCGCTCATCGGGCGCTTCCTGATTTATGACGCGCTCAACATGAAGTTCCGCGAGCTGAAGCTGCGGAGGGATCCGGACTGCCCGGTGTGCGGGACGAATCCCACCGTCACCAAGCTCATCGACTACGACCAGTTCTGCGGCATAGTCCAGCCCGTTCACGAGCAGGCGACAGGAGCGACCGTGAGCACCAGCGAAATCACCCCGGTCGACTTGAAGAAGAAGCTCGACGCCGGCGAGACGCCGTTCATCCTCGACGTGCGCGAGCCCAACGAGTACCAGATCAACAAGATCCCGGGCTCGACGCTCATCCCGCTGGGTGAGCTGCCTCGGCGCTACCAGGAGCTCCCGAAAGACCGCCCGATCGTCACGCAGTGCAAGACGGGCGCGCGGAGCGGCAAGGCGAGGGATTTCCTGAAGACCGTCGGGTTCAACGACGTCCTGAACCTGAAGGGCGGGATTCTGGCTTGGATTGACCAGGTCGATCCGAGCCAACCGAAGTATTGAGGCTGGGATCGACCTCTGCCTTTAGCCTTTAGCCTCTAGGCTTTAGCCGGCCAGAGGCTAGAGGCCAGAGGCCAAAGGCTCACCAAGTCCGACCAATATTGACGGAGTTCGGCCCCGGGCTGTAGAATTACGACTGTAAGAGTCGGATTTAGAAAAATTCCCCATGCTGAGGCTGTCGAAGAAGGCGGATTACGCGCTGATCGCGATGAAGCACCTGGCCCTCAACCGGGACGGGGCGGTGTCGGTGAGCGCGCGCGAGATCGCCGAGCAGTACGACATCCCGATCGAGCTCATGGCGAAGGTGCTGCAGCGGCTCGTTCGGAGCGGGCTGCTGGTGTCCACGCAGGGGACGCGCGGCGGCTACACGCTGCTCCGGCCGGCGGCGTCGATCAGCGTGTCCGACGTCATCCAGGCGATCGACGGACCGTTCAGCGTGACCGCGTGCTCGACGGAGAACAGCGGCTGCGAGCAGTACAGCAAGTGCAGCGTGCGCGATCCGCTGTGGCAGATCCGGGAGCGCATTGCCGCGGCGCTCGCCACCGTGTCGGTAGCGGAGCTGGCCGCCGACCAGATCAAGGGCGAGGGGCTGCGGCCCGACCCTGAAACCGTTTCAGCGCCCGTCGCCATCATGCGGCGGGCCAACGCCTGACGCAGGCGGAGTACTCACGATGAAGCTTCCGATCTACATGGACTATCACGCGACGACGCCGGTGGACCCGCGCGTCGTGGACGCGATGCTGCCGTACTTCACGCAGCACTTCGGCAATCCCGCCAGCCGCAACCACTCGTTCGGTTGGGAGGCGGAAGAGGCCGTGGAGACGGCGCGCAAGCAGGTGGCCGACCTGATCGGCGCCAACGTCAAGGAGATCATCTTCACGAGCGGCGCCACCGAGGCGAACAACCTCGCGATCAAGGGCGCCGCCGAGATGTATCGCGAGAAGGGCAACCACATCATCACCTGCGTCACCGAGCACAAGGCGGTCATCGACACCTGCAAGAAGCTCGAGAAGCTGGGCGCGCGCGTCACCTACCTGCCGGTGCAGAAGGACGGGCGCATCAGCCTCGACGAGCTGCAGGCCGCGATCACCGACAAGACCATCCTCATCACGATCATGGCGGCCAACAACGAGATTGGCGTGCTGCAGCCGATTGCCGAGATCGGCGCGATCGCGAAGGCGAAGGGCATCCTGTTCCACACCGACGCCGTGCAGGCGGCGGGCAAGGTGCCGTTCGACGTCAACCAGAACAAGGTGGACCTGGCGTCGCTGAGCGCGCACAAGCTGTATGGGCCGAAGGGCGTCGGCGCGCTCTACGTCCGGCGCCGGAACCCGCGCGTGCTGCTCGCCGAGCAGATCAGCGGCGGCG
>DASRPM010000003.1:0-16189 GCA_035646375.1 Vicinamibacterales bacterium | reverse complement strand
ATCTTCATCGTGCGAGACGGCGTCATCCACACGCCGCCCGTGGGGTCGTCGATTCTCTCGGGCATCACCCGCGACTCGGTGGTCACCATCGCCAAGGACATGGGCTTCGAGGTGCGCGAGCAGGTGCTCCCGCGCGAGATGCTCTACGTGGCCGACGAGGTGTTCTTCGTGGGCACCGCCGTCGAGGTGACCCCCATCAAGTCGGTCGACAAGATCAAGGTCGGCCGCGGGCGCCGGGGCCCGATCACCGAGGCCCTCCAGCAGCGGTTCTTCGACATCGTCCGCGGCGACGCCCCGGATACCCACGGCTGGCTGCAGTACCTGGAAACGCCCCAGGCTGCTACATCCGGCGGTTCCACCCGCCGATAAGGGACACCGGGAGCTTCCGGTAGCGGATCGGCCCTGCCGCGGCGCGGCAGGGTGCAGGTCTGCGCGGGGCCGCGCAGGGGGCGCGTGCCGCCGGTCATCCTGGGATGCACGTCAACGACCTGCTCAAGATTGCCGTGGACAGCGGCGCCTCGGACCTGCACCTGAAGGTCGGCACGCACCCCATGATGCGGGTACGCGGCGAGCTCGTGCCGGCGCTCGAGGACAAGCGCCTCGAGCACGAGGAGATGGTGTCGATGGCGGCCGCCGTGCTGCCCGTCGGTTACCGCGACAAGTTCAAAGAGCACCACGAGGTCGACCTCGCCTACAGCGTCGCCGGACTGGGCCGCTTCCGCTGCAACGCCTTCCAGCAGCGCGGCACCATCGGCATGGTGTTCCGCGTCATCCCGCGCAACATCACCTCGATCGACGACCTGGCGTTGCCGCAGGTCCTCAAGAAGATCAGCAAGGAAGAGCGCGGCCTGGTCCTCGTGACCGGGGCCACCGGCTCCGGTAAGACCACGACGCTCGCGTCGATGATCGACGAGATCAACTCGACGCGCTCCGCGCACATCATGACGATCGAGGACCCGATCGAGTATCTGCATCGGGACAAGAAGGCGGTCATCAACCAGCGCGAGATCGGCGTCGACACCAACAGCTTTTCGCTGGCGCTGCGCAGCGCCCTTCGTCAGGACCCGGACGTCATCCTGGTCGGCGAAATGCGCGACTTCGAGACGATCCAGACCGCCCTCGTGGCGGCCGAGACCGGCCACCTGGTGTTCTCCACCCTGCACACGCTCGACGCCACCGAGACGATCAACCGCATCATCGCCGTGTTCCCGCCGCACCAGCAGAAGCAGATCCGCCTGCAGCTGGCCAGCGTGCTACGCGCCATCGTGTCGCAGCGCCTGATGCCGAAGCCCGGCGGCGCCGGACGGGTGCCCGCGGTGGAGGTGTTGACGTCGACGGCCTTCATCCGCGACTGTATTGCCGACCGCGAGAAGACGCACCTGATTCACGGCGCCATCGCCCAAGGCACGTCGCAGTACGGGATGCAGACGTTCGACCAGTCGATCTTCACCCTCTATGAGCAGGGTCTCGTGGAGCTCGACGAGGCGCTGCGCTGGGCGTCGAACGTGGACGACTTCAAGCTGAAGGTCGGGGGCATCTCGAACACGTCGGAGATGGCGCGGGATCAGATGGCCGGCGTGGGCGCCGGCCGGAAGCCCGAGATCACGAGGTTTGGCTGACAACGCCTATCTGACCGCCCTCAGGCAGCTCGCCCGCCGCGAGCTTTCCGAAGCCCAGCTCCGCCAGCGCCTCTCGAGGCGCGGATTCACACCCGACGACATCGACTCCGCCGTCACACGGCTCCGCCAGGATGGCAGCCTCGACGACGCGCGCACGGCGGCGGCGATCGCCCGCAGCCAGCTGTCGCTGAAGAAGCGCGGCGAGCGCCGCGTGCGGCGCGAGATCGAAGCCGCCGGCATCGCCTCGGCGCTCGCCGATCGCGCGGTGGCGGAGGTCTACGGCGAGGTCGATGCCGACGCACTGCTCGCGGCCGCCATCGATCGCCGTCTGGGCACCCGGCGCCTCGACGACGACCGCGAGATGGCGCGCCTCTATCGGTATCTCGTGGGCCAGGGATTCGAGAGCGATCGGGCCATGGCCGCGCTCCGCAAGCGCAGAAAGACCTGAAGGCTCCCGACTCCCGGCTCCCGGGGTTGCAGGCCGTACTCTTCGGGCGTCAGGAAGCAGTCCAGGCCGGAGGCCGGGAGCCGGGGGCCTGCAAGTAAAATGGCTTCCAATGACCTCCGCCGAGATCCGCCAGTCGTTCCTCGACTATTTCGCGAAGCATGGGCACCGCGTGGTGGCCAGCTCGCCGCTCGTCCCGCACGACGACCCGACGCTGCTCTTCACCAACGCCGGGATGAACCAGTTCAAGGACGTCTTCCTCGGCCGCGAGAAGCGCGACTACACGCGCGCCGCCACGTCGCAGAAGATCATGCGCGTCAGCGGCAAACACAACGACCTCGACAACGTCGGGCCGTCGCATCGTCATCACACGTTCTTCGAGATGCTCGGGAATTTCTCCTTCGGGGACTACTTCAAGGCCGAAGCGCTGCCCTTTGCGTGGGAGCTGCTGACCGGCGTCTGGAAGCTCGACCCGAACAGGATGGTCGTCTCGATCTTCAAGGGCGAGAACGGCATCCCGCGCGACGCCGAGGCGTACGACATCTGGCGGACGCTCGGCGTCCCGGCCGATCGCATCCTCGAGCTCGGCGAGGACGACAACTTCTGGTCGATGGGCGAGACGGGGCCGTGCGGGCGGTGCTCGGAGATCTACTACGTGCGCGGCGGCAGCGGCCACGATCCGGAGATCGAAGTCTGGAACAACGTCTTCATGGAGTTCGAGCGCAGCGCGGACGGCGCGCTCACGCCGCTGCCCGCGCGGTGCATCGACACCGGCATGGGCCTCGAACGCGTGACAGCGGTGCTACAGGGCAAGCAGTCGAACTACGACACGGATCTCTTCACGCCGCTGCTCGCCCGCATCGGCGAGATGCGCGGTCTGAAATACGGAGACGACGAGACGCGCGACATCTCGATGCGCGTCGTCGCCGACCACACGCGAGCCATGACGTTTCTCATCGCCGACGGCGTCGTACCGTCGAACGAGTGGCGCGGCTACGTGCTGCGCAAGATCATGCGGCGCGCCATGCGCCACGGCAAGCACCTCGGCATCACGGAGCCCTTCCTCCACTCGCTCGTGGACACGATGGTCGCCGAGTTCGGCCATGCCTACCCGGAGTTGACGGCCAACCGCGAGTCGATTGCCCGCGTCATCCGCGGCGAGGAAGAGCGCTTCGACACCGTCCTCACCGACGGGCTGCCCAAGCTCGAAGACGTGCTCGACCAGGCGGCCGCGGCCGGCGGGGTGGTACCGGGCGACGCGGCGTTCAAGCTCTACGACACCTTCGGGATTCCCCGCGACTTCATCGAAGACATGGTCGAGGCCCGCAAGCTGCAGCTCGACGTCGCGGGCTTCGAGTCCGCCATGGAGGGGCAGCGCACCAAGGCACGCGCCCAGAGCGCGTTCAAGGGCGGCGCCGCGAAGGACGCCGTGTGGACGGCGAGTGACGCGGCCCGGCTGGCGCTGGAGGCGGTCGGCGAGGCCGTGTTCCGTGGCTACGACGCGACATCGCTGAACACGCAGGCGCTGGCCGTATTCGACGAGACGCGGGCGGAGGTACCGTCGCTGCCGGCCGGGCGCTCGGGATTCGTCGTCCTCCGCGAGACGCCGTTCTATCTCGAAGCCGGCGGGCAGGTGTCGGATATCGGCACCATCACCGCGCCCGGCGGCTCGGCGCGCGTGACCGGCGTGGTCCGCGTGGCGCAGTGGCCGCGCGCGCACGCGATCGATGTGACCGAGGGCACGCTCTCGGCGCGGGATCTGATCACCGCCGAGGTCAGCGTCGAGACGCGCGACGCTACCCGCCGCAATCACACCGCCACGCACCTGCTCCACGCGGCGCTCCGGCAGGTGCTGGGCTCGCACGTCAAGCAGGCGGGATCGCTCGTGGCGCCGGATCGGCTGCGGTTCGACTTCGCCCACTTCAGCGCCGTCACGCGGGAGCAGTGGCTGGAGATCGAGGCGATCGTCAACGCGCAGATCTTGAGAAATACCCCCGTCACCACCGACGTGAAGAACACCGAGGAGGCGATCGCGGCCGGCGCGATGGCGCTTTTCGGCGAGAAGTACGGCAGCACGGTGCGCGTGGTGTCGGTGGCTGGCTTCAGCACCGAGCTGTGCGGCGGCACGCACGTGCGCGCCACGGGCGACATCGGTCTCTTCGCCATCGCCTCGGAGAGCGGCGTGGCGGCCGGCGTGCGGCGCATCGAAGCCACCACCGGCGCCCTGTCGCTACGCGAGTTCCAGACGGCCCGCGACACCTTGGGCGCGTTGTCGGGGCTGATGAATGCCGCCCCGGCCCAGCTCACACAGCGCGTCACGGCGCTTCAGGACGAGCTCAAGCGTCTTGGCCGCGACTTGCAGCAGGCAAAAACCAACGCGGCCATGGGCGGCGGCAGCGGCGGCGGCGCGCCCGAGTCGGTGCAGGTGGCCGGCATCACGCTGATCGCGCGCCAGGTGGAAGGCCTCGACAAGGACGGCCTGCGCGCGCTCGTCGATCGCCACCGCGATCAGATCAAGAGCGGGGTCGTGGTGCTCGCCGCGCCGGCGGATGGCAAGGTGCTCATCGTGGCCGGCGTCACGCCGGACCTCGTCAAGAGGATCCCGGCCGGGCAGGTCGTGAAGCAGCTCGCGCCCATCGTCGGGGGCGGCGGGGGCGGCCGGGCCGACTTCGCCGAAGCGGGCGGTAAGGACCCGTCGAAGATCGGCGAGCTCCTGATCGCGAGCCGCGCCGTCGTCGAGAAGCTCGCCACGGCGGGTTAAAGCGCAGCGTCCTCGAGCAAGCGATGCGGCCCAGGCCCGGGGAACGTCCCTACGCCCACTTGAACGTCTGCAGGATGGCGAGGGCGCGGGCCACCGCGGCCACGGCCACCGCCACCCCGGCCACCACGAGCAGCCGCCGCCCCCACGTCCACTCCCAGCCCCAGAAGCCGAGCGCCGCCACCGCCAGGATGGCGACCGCACCCGTCAGCCACGCCAGCCCGAGCGCGGTGAACCCGTACAGGTAGGGATCGACCGGATACGTGAACACGAGGGCGAGTACGACGACGACCGCCCAGCCGCAATACAGGAGTGGCGACGACAGGACGCGGCGGAGCATCAGAATCGGATGACGATCTTGCCGACGAAGGCGCGCGACGCCTGATGCGCGTAGGCGGCCGCGGCATCTTCGAACGCGAACACGCGGTCCACGGGAGGCGTGATCCGGTTCACCACGACCGCGCGCAGCAGCGCCTCGAACATCGGCCGGTCGCCCACGAAGACGCCGTGCACGCTCCCCGCCTTCATCATCAGCGGATGCGGCGCGGTGTCGCCCTGCGGGCCGGCGAGGAAGCCGATGAGAGCGACCTTGCCGCCTCTCGCGAGCGAATGGTATGAGCGTCCCAGCGTGCCGGCGCCGCCGACCTCGACGACACAGTCCGCGCCGCGGCCGCCGGTGAGCCGCAGCACCTCCTGCTCCCACTGCGGTGTGCGCGTGTAGTTGACGCCGTCGGTGGCGCCAAGCGCGAACGCGCGTTCCAGCTTGTCGTCGCTCGACGACGTGACGATGACACGCGCGCCGGCCGCGCGCCCGAGCTGCAGCGCAAGCATCGACACGCCGCCGGTGCCGAGCACGAGGACGGTGTCGCCCGGTGCAATCGAGCGGCCGAGCGCGAAGAGCGCGTGCCACGCCGTCACGCCGGCGCACGGCAGGCAGGCGGCGGCCTCGTAGTCCACCGGCTCTGGCAGCCGCACGGCGCCGCGATCGGCCAGCACGGCGTACTCGGCGAGCACACCGTCGAGCGGGGAGCCGAGCGCGGCGGGCCCTTGCGGCATCGGCTGGAAGAACGTGCCGGCCACCCGGTCGCCGACCGCCACGGAGGCGACGCCGTCGCCGACGCTCACGACCTCGCCGGCGCCGTCCGACAGCGGTACCAGGTCGCGCGGCACGGCGCCGCCGAAGTACTGCCCGCGCACGACGGCCTGGTCGCGGTAGTTCAGCGAGGCGGCCTGCATCCGCACGATCACCTGTCCGGGGCCGGCCACCGGGTCGGGCTTCTCGGTCAGGCGCAGCCCGGCCGGATCGGTGCAGCCAGCCGGCACGACCCACGCGCGCATCAGGCGGCTTCCTCGGTGCCGGCCACCTCGAGGCGCACCTGACGCTTCCGCATCACGCGCTGCCACCACATCACGGCGCCCGTCACGAACATCAACGCCGGCATCAGGCCGACCAGCGCCCAGACGGCCTTGAGCCACGGCATCTCGCGCCAGCGGCCGAAGTGGAGACGCGTGAGCCACATCAGCACGATGTCGCCAGGCCGCTCGCCGAGATAGGCGTCGGGGTCGGAGATCGCGTCGACGAAATTCGAGAAGGGGTCGGGCACGCCCAGATAGAAGCCCGAGACGCCCCACATCAGCATGAAGAGGAACAGCCAGAACCCGACGGCGCTGTGGAGATCCCAGTTGAACCGCCGCCAGCCCGAGGAGGCCTTGATCTTGAGGCTCCGCCGCCAACGCGAGACGCCGGGCCACCACACGACGAGGCCCGTGGCCGTCAGGACGACCGTCACCAGACTCAGAATGCCATTCCACCAGCGCCCGGGCCGGTCGAACAACAGCTCGTCGTGCAGCCGCGCCAGCCACAGCACGAAGTACTCCCCCTGCGTCACGGAATCGCCAAGGTCGGCGCCCGTGTACGGATTGAACAGGCGCTCCTTCCGCTCGGCGCCCTTCTCCACCCAGATTTCGATCGTCGGATTGCGGCGCGTGATGCGATCGCCGACGCGTGTCACGGTGTAACCGGGATACGCGCGCCCGGCGAGCGCCGTGAGCTCGTCGGCCGAGAGCCGTGTAGCCTTGGCGTCGAACGCGGGGCGTGGCGTGCGGAAGTACGCGTCGAGCTCGTTGCGGTAGACGAGCACGCTGCCGCTCAGGCTGAGCATCACGAGGTAGAGGCCGAGGCCGAGGCCGATCCACAGGTGAATCTGGAACATCGCGCGGCGCAGCCACACGGTCTGCGGCTGCCGCATCCATTTCGTCCACACGCTCATGCCGGTGTTCCCCGGGTGCTCCGTACGTAGTTGCGGGCCTTCAGGCCCGTACGGGGAAGTTGTACACCAGTTCTGCACGGAACCCGCGGATCGTGCGCGCCGCCGCACGAAAGCGCGCGGTTTGACCGCGCCCGCGGCGGCTGCCCCGGTGCGGCCCGGTCGGGCCCGTGCCGATAGACGGGGAGGTGCCTCAGATCTCTGTATTCCCGGTGGCGGCGCTGGCCGTCGTGTTGACGCTCGTGCCGGCCGTGGCCGGCGCGCAGATTTACGCGTGGCGCGACGCGAGCGGCACGCTCGTGCTCTCCGATCGCGAGCTCAACGCGCCGACCAAAATCTATGAAGTGCCCGGTGCACCGTCGTATCGCACGACGACCGCCACGACCGCGGACGGGCGCCCAGCCGCGGCGCCGCGCTTCGACGACATCGTCGTGGCGCACGCGCAGCGGCACGCGCTGCGGCCCGAGCTGGTGCGCGCCGTCATCCAGGTCGAGTCCGGCTACAACCCGGCAGCCACCTCGCCGAAAGGCGCGATGGGGCTCATGCAGCTGATGCCCGCCACGGCGCGCGAGCTCGGCGTCCGCAATCCCTACGACCCGGAAGAAAACATCCGCGGCGGCACGGCGTACCTGCGCCAGCTGCTCGACCGCTACGAGGGCAACGAGCAGCTCGCGCTCGCGGCGTACAACGCCGGCTCCGGTGCCGTGGACCGCTACGGCCGCAACGTGCCGCCCTACCGCGAGACACGCGACTACGTGAAGAAGGTCGGGCTGAAGGCCGGCGCGGGTACCGGCTCGCGGAACAAGGTGGTCATCTACAAGTCGATCGAGATCATCGACGGCCGCGCGATTCCCCGCTATTCGACCCAGCGTCCGGCCGGCGGTACCTTCGAAATCATCCGGCGCTGACAGGCGGCGCCGGCTTCCGGCGTATATTCCAAGCATGGCGCTGCGGGCATCCGGCATCCGTCGCCTGGGCGTGGCCTGCGTCTTGGCGCTGGCCGCCGGCGCTCCGGCCGTGGCCCAGCGCGGCGCGGGCAAGCCCGAGCCGATTCCGTCCGCGCTCGAGGCGATGGCGGACGCCGAACGCGAGTTCGCGCACCGCGCGACGGTCGTGGGCTGGAAGCAGGCGTTCCTCGAGTACTTCTCCGAGTCCGCCATCGGCTACGACGGCGAGGAGGTCGGCCTCGCGAAGGAGCAGATCCGCGCCAATCCGGATCCGCCGAAGGGCCATCAACTCCTGTGGGAGCCGCGCTACGGCGACGTGGCGCGCAGCGGCGAGCTCGGCTACCTCACCGGCCCGTCGCGCAACATCCTGCCCTCGCGCAACAACGGTCAGCCGCGGCACGGCGTCTACGCGTCGGTGTGGAAGCGCGAGCGCGACGGCACGTTCCGGGTGCTGGTGGACCTGGGCGTCACGACGCCGCGGGCGGCGACCTTTGCGGAGGGCTTCACCCGCGCGCCGGCCGCCAACCGCTTCACCGGGGACCTCAGCGATCGGACGCCGCCGCTCGGCGTCGCCGACAGCGTGCTGAACAGCGATCTGCGAACGAGCGCCGTCCAGGCCTACCGCGGCCGTCTGGCGCCGGGGGTGCGCTTCCACCGGCCGCTCGCCATGCCGGTGCTGGGCGAGGCCGCGGTGCTCCGCTTTCTCGCCACACAGCCGCGCTACGACCAGGCCGACTCCCGGTTTGCCGAGAGCGCGCAATCGGGCGACCTCGGCTACACGTGGGGCACCTGGAGCCGCCGCCTGCCGCCGGCACGGGGCCGCGCCGGCGCGCCCGCGAGCGCCCCGCCGTCGGCCCGGCAGGGCCAGAGCACCACTGTCCCGCAGGGCCAAGCCGGCACTGCCCGGCAGGGCCAGAGCACCACTGTCCCGCAGGGCCAAGGCAACACTGCCCGGCAGGGCCAGGGCGGCGGCGCCGCGCGGGTGCAATCGGGTTTCTACACCCGGGTCTGGGTGCGCGACCGGAGCGGCCAGTGGAAGGTCGTGCTCGACGTGCTAAACTAACCGACGGTTTCCGCCCTGGATTTCTCGGCAGATCCATCGGTTAGTTTCCCTATCTCTTTGCCGCGCTTCGCGCGGCGATCCTGCCGCTAGGGCGGGACAACGAGCACAAAGGATTCGAATAACGTGGCCAAGCGTACGAAATCAGCTCTGAAGGCAAACCGGCAGAACATCACGCGGCGCGAGCACAACCGGCAGATGCGCTCCACGCTGCGGACGGCGCTGAAGTCCATCCGCGCCAAGCTGGACGAGAAGGATCTCGACGGGGCCAAGGCCGCTCTGAGCAAGACGGTGTCGATCGTGGACCGGATGGCCAAGACGGGCATCATCCACCGCAACACGGCGGGCCGTTACAAGTCGCGCCTGGCGTCGCACGTGCTGCGCGCCTCCAAGTAGGGTCCGCCTTTAGGCGGATCGACCAGCGAAAGCCTTCAGGCGCCCGCAGGTCCTACCGTCGCCCGGCCGCTTTCCAGCGCGCCGGGCCCGCTCCCGGCCTTCCCTGCCGGGCTTCGCCGCACAGCTCCACGACCAGCCGTTCGAGCAGCAGCTTCTGATCGCCGCCGCTCGACTTGAGCGCGAGGTCCGTCCGGAAGACGGCGCTCACGGCGTCGCGCAGGCGGGGACCAGGCGTGCGCTCCGCCACGAAGCGCAGCTGGCCGAGCAGGAAGAACGGCGCGGCGCCGTTCTCGAGCGCCGCCCCGAGCTGCTTGAGCGCTCCCCCCGCGTCGCCCTGCCGGATGGCGTCGGCAATACCGAAATCCTGGTGCTGATCCGGACCGGCCGGCACGGACTGGCGGACGTCGTCCGCCGAGATTGTCGCTTGCCCCATCGCATAGAGCGCCACCCGCTCGAGGCCGGAGCGCAACCGCGTGAGACTCGTGCCGCCGCGGTCCACCAGCGCCCGGATGGCCGCCGCGTCGAGCGGCACCTTGTCGCGCGCCGCTCGCGCCTTGATCCAGCGCTCGGCGTCGGCGGTGTCCTCGATGGTGCCGCAGTCCACGACCTGCGCCTCGCGCGCGAGCGTCTTCGAGATGCGGCGCCGCATGTCGAGCGAGCCGCAGACGAACACCACGGTCGCGTGCGGGGAGGGGCTCTGGATGAACCCCTCCAGACGGGCCAGCTCCTCGTCCGCCGCCTTCGACTCGCGCTTCGGAATGAGCAGGCGCTCGGCTTCGAGCACCAGCACCACCCGGCGCTCGGCCATCATCGGAAAGGTATTGGCGGCGTCGAGCAGCGTATCGACCGACGTCTCGCCGCCGTAGAGGCGATCGACGTTGAACGCCTGCAGGCCGGGATCGACCAGGTCGGTAAACGCGCCGGCGACTTCGGCCTTTTCGGCATCGTCCTCGCCGAGCAGCAGATAGAGCGGCCCGGCCGCTCCGGCGTTGAGCTGGGCGCGCAGCGCCGACGCGGTCACCGCCGGCATCAGAACGCCTCGAGGATGGCGGTCACGACGGTACGGGCCACGTCGGTGGCGATGCGGTCCACCGAGCTGCGCTCCTGGTCGAGAAAGGTCTCGCCGGGAATTGCCACGTTCCCGCGGGTCTGCAGATCGTACTCTCCCCTGAAGATCAGACTGTCGTTCGACCACAGCACGTCCTGATTGCGGACGTCCGTGAACTCCATCTTCATGGCGACGGTGAACAGGTAGCGCGACGCCAGCTGCTGGTCGCTGATGCCGACCGGAACGACCGAGATGCCGAGCACTTCGCCGGTGAGCACGGCGTCGGCGCCGGCCGCCTCGGGCATGATCGTGTACTTGCCGCGGCCGATGAATTCGGAACGGATCTTCTCGGTGAGGAGGTCTTCGACCTGGAAGAACGTGCTGCGGTTCTCGAGCTTCGGGATCCCGACCGTCTTGATGGTGGTGGGCAGAAACGACCCGCGTCCCGCCAGCGCGTAGCCGCAGCCGTTGGACGTGACGGCACAGGCGCACAAGAGGACGGCGGCGAGCCAACGCATGTGTGCGATGCCTGCTCTCCTACTTCACCACGACGGACACGAGGCGGCCTTTCGCCACGACGACTTTGACCACGGTCTTACCGGCAGTGTACGCCGTCACGCCCGGGTCCGCGAGCGCGGCGCGCTCCAGCTCCTGTTCGCTGGCGTCGGCGGCTGCGGTCAGCCGCCCCCGGACCTTGCCGTTGACCTGGACGGGAATCACGACCTCGTGGGCCTTGGCCACTTCGGGGTCGAATGCAGGCCACGCCACCTGCGTCAGCCCATCCCGATGGCCCAGCTGCTCCCAGAGCTCCTCGCAGGTGTGCGGCGCAAAGGGCGACAGCATCCGCACCAGCGCTTCGACCGCCTCGCGCATCACGAGCTGCGCTTCGGTACGCTCCGCCGGCGGGGCCGCGCCTTCGGCCCTCCGCCCAGGCTGGCCGGTGGCGGTGTGCTCGCTGAACGCGTAGAGCTCGTTGACGAGCTCCATCATCGCGGACACGGCGGTATTGAGCTGCTGGCGCTGCTCGATATCGGCCGTCACGCGGCGGACGGTGTCGTGCGTCTTGCGACGGACATTCTTTTCGGCCGCGTTGAGCGCGCCAGCGTCGATGGCACCCGCGGGGGCCGTGCGAATCGACGCCCCCCAATGATCCACCAGGCGCCACACGCGGCCGAGAAAGCGGAAGCTGCCCTCGAGGCCGCTGTCGCTCCACTCCACTTCCTTCTCGGGCGGCGCGACGAACATCACATAGAGCCGGAGCGCGTCGGCGCCGAACTTCTGCAGCATGCTGTCCGGGTCCACTACGTTGCCCTTGGACTTGGACATCACGTTGCCGTCCTTCAGCACCATGCCCTGCGTCAGGAGCTGGGTGAAGGGCTCGTCGTGCGACACCAGGCCGACGTCGCGGAAGACGCGCGCAAAGAAACGCGAGTAGATCAGGTGCAGGATGGCGTGCTCGACGCCGCCGCTGTAGAAGTCCACCGGCAGCCAGTACTTGACGGCCGCCGGATCGAACGCCTGGTTCTGGTTCCGCGGATCGGCGAAGCGGTAGAAGTACCAGGACGAGTCCACGAACGTGTCCATCGTGTCGGTCTCGCGCCGCGCCGGGCCGCCGCACTTCGGACACGTGGTGTTGACGAACTCCGGCACCGAGGCCAGCGGCGAGTCGCCGCGCCCGGTGAACTGCGCGATGCGCGGCAGCTCCACCGGCAGCTGATCGTCGGGCACCGGCACGATGCCGTCGGCCGGGCAGACGATCATCGGAATCGGCGTGCCCCAGTACCGCTGGCGCGAGATGCCCCAGTCCTTCAGCCGGTACTGCACCGTGCCTTCGCCGAACCCGCGCTGCTTCGCCGCGGCAGTCATCCGCTTCTGCGCCTCGGCAGTGGGGAGGCCGCTGAACTCGCCGGAGTCGACGCTGACGCCGTACTCGGTCATCGGCATCGGCTGCTCGATCGAGAACTCACCGTGGGCGAATCCGAAGCCGCCCGAGCCCGTGCCCGAGGCTTCCGCGTCCGCTCGCGCCCGTTCGATCTCGGCCTCGGCCTTCGCTTCCCATTGGGCGATATCGTCGGCCGGGGGCATCGGAATGACTACCGGGCGAATGGGCAAGCCGTACTTCGTGGCGAACTCGTGGTCGCGCTCGTCGTGCGCGGGAACGGCCATGATGGCGCCCGTGCCGTAGTCGCCGAGCACGAAGTTGGCCACCCACACCGGCACTGCCTCGTTGGTGAACGGATTGATGGCCTTGAAGCCGGTATCGACGCCCTGCTTTTCGAGCTCGCCGCTGATCCGGGCCGTGCGGTCCTGCGTACGGAAGGCCTGCACCTGCGTGCGCAGCCCCTCAGGATTGGTCGAGCGCGCGGCCAGTGTCTGCACGAGAGGGTGCTCGGGACCGAGCACGACGAACGTGGCCCCGTAGATGGTGTCGATGCGGGTGGTGAACACCTCGATCGACGTCGCCGGGTCGCCGGCGAGCGCGAACGTGACGCGGGCGCCTTCGGAGCGCCCGATCCAGTTGCGCTGCATCGTCAGCACTTTTTCGGGCCACTTCGAGAGCCCCTCGGTGGCGTCGAGCAGCTCGTCGGCGTAGGCGGTGATGCGGAAGAACCACTGTTCCAGATCGCGCGTCTCGACGGGCGTGCCACAGCGCCAGCAGCCGCCGTCCACCACCTGCTCGTTGGCGAGCACCGTGTTGTCCACCGGGCACCAGTTGACCGACGACTTCCGCCGGTAGGCCAGCCCCTTCTCGAACATGCGGATGAAGAGCCACTGGTTCCACTTGTAGTACTCGGCGTCGCAGGTGGCGAGCTCCCGTTCCCAGGCGTAGCTGATGCCGAGCCGCTGCAACTGCCCCTTCATGTGCGCGATGTTGGCGCGCGTCGACTCCTCGGGGTGGATGCCGCTCTTGATGGCGGCGTTCTCCGCCGGCAGGCCGAAGGCGTCCCAGCCGAAGGGATGCAGCACGTTGTAGCCGCGCATCCGCTTGGTGCGCGCCATCACGTCGCCGATGATGTAGTTGCGGACGTGCCCCACGTGCGCATGGCCCGAGGGGTACGCGAACATTTCGAGGCAGTAGAACTTCGGCCGCGACGGATCGACGGCCACCTCGAACGCCCGCGCGCGCTGCCAGCGCTCCTGCCACTTCGTGTCGAGAGTCTGTGGGTGATAGTCGGACATGCGGCGCGGATCAGTCGTAGGGGCCGCCTTCAGGCGGCCCTGGGCCGGCCAAAGCCGGCCCCCACATCGGATTATAGCTTCCAGTACGCGCGGAGCTCCGGTACGACCGCGGCGCAGGTGGCCGCGGCGCGAGCGGTGTCGCCGTCGGGCGGCGGCACCTCCGGCGCCTCGCCGCCGAGCGTGAGCCCGACCGCGCGGGTGCAATCGGCGAGGGCCTTCAGGTCGTAGCCGCCCTCGATGAGCGCTACTACCCGCCCCTTGCAGCACTCGTCGGCCACGGTGGCGATGGCGGACGTCAGCCTGACGAACTCCCCGGCGGTGAGGCGCATGCCGCCGAGCGGATCGTCGGCGTGCGCGTCGAAGCCCGCGGACACCAGGATCAGCCCAGGCGCGAACTGCCGGAGCACGGGGAACGCGATCTCGCGGAAGACACGCTCGTAGTCGGCATCGGTTGCGCCGGCGGCAAGTGGCAGGTTCACGGTGAAACCACGCCCGCGTCCCGCTCCCGTGTCGGCCGCGGCGCCCGTGCCCGGGTAGTACGGATACTGGTGTGACGAGATGAAGAGGACGCTCGGGTCGTCGTAGAAGCTGGCCTGTGTTCCGTTGCCGTGATGCACGTCGTAATCGACGATGGCCACGCGGGCGATGCCGCTCGCGCGCGCGTGGGCGGCCGCCACGGCGATGTTGTTGAGCAGGCAGAACCCCATCGCCCGGGCGCGTTCGGCGTGGTGGCCGGGCGGCCGCACCAGCGCAAGGGCCCGCGCGCCCGGACCGCCCGCGAGCACCGCATCTACGGCGCCCGTCGCGGCGCCGGCCGCCAGCCGCGCCACCTCGTAGCTCTCGGGCGAGGTGAAGGTATCCGGATCCAGAGCCACCGCGCGGCCGGCCGTCTCGCGCAGGAGCGTCAGATAGTCGCCGTCATGTACGCGCCGCAGTGCGTCGTCGGTGACCTGCCGCGGCTCGACGACCTCGGCGCCCGCGGCCCTCAAGTCGGCCGCCACGCTGAGCAGCACCTCGGCCCGGCTGACACGCTCGGGATGTCCGGGCGGCGTGACGTGATCGGCAAAACGCGGCGAGGAGAAGACGCTCAATCGCACGGAGCGATGATATCGTCCTGAGACGCGTCGATGAAGTTTCTCCTCATCGCCAAGCAGAAGAAGAACGTCGATACGTTCGAAACGGTCCTCGGAGAGCTGCTCACGCTGGGGCAGGAGGTCACGCTGGCCATCCAGCAGCGCGACCCCGAGCGCGACGGCCGCCTGGCGGAACGGCTGCACCACGAGCATTTCGCGCTCGTGCCGTGCCCGGACGAGCGGACGGACGCGTGGCGCGCGGCGGCGCCCCTGGTCAGGACGGCGCGCGACTGGGCGCAGTACACCCGCCCCGCCTACCGGACGGCGTCGAAGCTCCATCGCCGGGCGGTCGAGCGGCTGTTGCGCGAGCTCGGAGCGGCGGCGAGCGGCGAGGCCCCGCCGCTGGGGGCCGCCGCCGGTGCCCGCGTGCGCGACGCGCTGGCGCACATCGAGAAGGCCATCCCCTCCGATACGCTGCACGAGGAGTTTCTCGACCGGCATCGCCCCGACGTCGTCCTGGTGACGCCAGGGCTCCACTTCGGCAGCGGGCAGACCGACTACATCAAGGCGGCGCGGGCGCGCGGGCTGCCGGTGTGGATGCTGCTCTTCAGCTGGGACAATCTCAGTACGAAGGGGGCGCTGCACGAGTGGCCCGACCTGATGTTCGTGTGGAACCAGCGTCAGCGGCAGGAGGCCACGGAGCTCCACGACTTCCCCGCCGATCGCGTCGTGGTGGCCGGCGCGCCCCGGTTCGACGAATTCTTCGCGCTCGAGCCTCGGGTGCCACGCGACGCGTTCTTCGCGCCGCTCGGGTTCGACCCCGATCGGCAGACGCTCCTCTATCTCTGCTCGTCCCGGTTCATTGCGGCGCGCGAGCTGGCCTTCATCCGCGGCTGGCTCGCGGCGCTGCGGGCGTCGGGCTCGCCGCTCGATCGCTGCAACATCGTGGTGAGGCCCCACCCCGACGTCGTGCTCGTGGACGGCGGCCCCGACGCGGAGGCCGTCACCTGGCCGGCCATGCGTCAGGCCACGGGCTGGGTGCAGCGCCCGTTCGACGATCCGCGCGCCCTGGTCCTGCGCACGACCTATGGCACGCCGCAGGCGTTCTTCGAGTGCCTGCACCATGCCGACGCCGTCGTGGCGCTCAACACCAGCGCCGAGCTCGAGGCGGGCATCGTGGGCCGGCCGGTCTACACGGTGCTGTCCACCGACGGCGCCGCCGACGGGCAGGCCAACACGATCCACTTCAACTACTTGCTGCGCGAGCACGGCGGCTTCGTGCACTACGCGCCGGATCTCGGCAGCCATGTGGCGCAGCTGGCGGCGGCGCTGAGCGCCCCGCCCGAGACGGCATCGATCCGGACATTCATCGCCGGGTTCCTTCGGCCGCTCGGCG
>DASRPM010000002.1:0-2588 GCA_035646375.1 Vicinamibacterales bacterium | reverse complement strand
CCCGCCCGCGATCCGGAACTCGACTACCTCACGGGCGCCTGGATCGGCGGCCGCGCCGACGCGCTTACGCGACTCGTGGAGCTCGCCAACGCCGAGACGAAGATCGTGCCAGGCGTCGGCCCCGTCATGACCCGCGCGGAGCTGCAGGCCGAACGCGACATGATGAAGACGGTCTACGATCGCACCGTCGATCGCGTGCGCGAGGGCGACAGCGCCGGCGACATGCTGGAGGCTGGCGTGTTGAAGGGGCTGGCCCGCACCCTGAGCGATCCGCGCAGGTTCCTGTATGACGTGCAGAAAGGCCTGTGGGCCCATCACAACAAGTTGTCACCCAATGTCGTGTAGGCATCTCGTCGCGTCGTTTGTGATCGCGCTCTCCATGGCGGTGTCCGCTCAGGCGCAGAGCGCGCTCGCCGACAGGATTCAGGCCGGCGATCGGAAGGCCGCGCTGGCGCTCATCGCCTCGGGCGCCAACGTGAATCAGACGCAGCCGGACGGCTCGACGCCGCTCCACTGGGCCGTGTATCGCGTCGATCGCGAGCTCGTCACGGCGCTCCTCCGCCGCGGCGCCAGGGCCGACGTCGTCAACAAGTACGGCGCCAGTGCGCTCGCCGAGGCGGCGCGTGTGGCCAACGTGGAGCTGGCCGGCATGCTGCTCGAGGCCGGCGCCAACGCGAACGTGTCGAACCAGGACGGGCAGACGCCGTTGATGCTGGCGGCGCGCACGGGCCATCTTCCGATGGCGAAGCTGCTCGTGCAGCACGGCGCCGACGTCAACCGGCGCGAGGCGTATCGCGATCAGTCGGCGCTGATGTGGGCGGCGGCCGAAGCGCACGGCGAGATGGTGGAGTTCCTCGTGTCGCAGAAGGCGGCGCTCGACATCCGCGCCAAGTCCACCGACTGGGACACCCAGATCTCGAGCGAGCCGCGCGTGCAGTATCGCCCCACCGGCGGTCTGACGCCGCTGCTCTACGCCGCACGTGCCGGCTGCCTGCGGTGCGTCACGGCCATCGCCGGCGCCGGGGCGGACCTGGACAAGCCGAACCCGGACGGCATGACGCCGATGATGATGGCGCTCGACAACGGGGCGCCCGCCGTGGCGCAGTACCTGCTCGACCGCGGCGCCAACCCGCACACCTGGGACTGGTGGGGACGCACGCCGCTCTACGTGGCGGTCACGATGCGCGGCGGGCCCGACAGCCGATCCGGCCCGCGGCCGCCGGAATCGCTGGCGTTCATCAAATCACTGCTGGCGGCGGGCGTGAACCCGAACCCGCAGCTCGCCTTCAAGGAGCCAAGCCGCGGCGGCCGCGACAATCGGTTCCGCGACGATCTGCTGACGACCGGCGCCACGCCGCTGCTGCGCGCGGCGCAGACGTTCGACAACGACGTCGTGCGCGAGCTGCTGGCCCGCGGCGCGCTCGTCGACCTGCCGAACGCCTCCGGCGTCACGCCGTTCATGGCGGCGGCGGGTGTCGGCAGCCGCACCGGCTCGAGCGTGCTGGGCCCCGGTGCACCCGACAACGTGGTGGCGCTGTCGCTCGAAACGATGGAGATCCTCCGGAAGGCGGGCGCCGACATCAACGCCCGCGTGACCGACGTGACGAGCCTCACCGCGCGCATCGCGCGCACCAACACGTTGACCGAGCGTCAGGGCCAGACGACGCTCCACCACGCCGCGGGGATCGGTCGTACGCCGGTGGTGAAGTACCTGCTCGAGCACGGCGCCAGGACCGACGTGAAAGACGACGCCGGCAAGACGCCGCTCGACGCGGCCAGAGGCGAAGGCGACGGCGGCACCACGCCACGCCGCCAGGAAATCGTCTCGCTCCTGACGGGCGCCGCGTCCGTGAGTCGCTAAACCGGCAGGAGTGGGGTCAGAGTCCAGTCTGACGACTCCGTCAGGGCCTGGTACTCGACGGGCGAAATCGAACGCTTGGAATAGCGGCAGGCGATGACGAAGCAGTTCTTGGTTTCGTGCCAGTCGCTCCGCACGACCTCGCACTGGAACGGCTGCGAGCCGCCCATCGTCATCTCGAGCACGGCGCCGGTTTTGGGAATGGACTCGACCTCGACGCGCTTGATGAAGCGAATGTCGGCGTTGGAGATCGTTTCCGGATTCTCCTGCCCCTCCTTGCGGACGCGGAGCGAGGGAACTCTCAGACTGATTTCGACTATTTGTGCCACCTGGCATACAGGGTACTCCGGATAGGCCTGCCGCCGGCGAAATAGCCCGGCGCCGGGCGGCGCGATAGACTGGGCCCTCACCCGCTCGCCGCGCGACATGAAGGTACCCGCCCGCGACAACAGCGCTGCCGCATTTGCCGCCGCGCTCGATGCTCTGTTGCCCCAGCTCCGGCAGGACCGGTCGATCCTGGCGGCGATCCTGGGCGGCAGCCTGTCGCACGACAAGGTCTGGGCCAAATCCGACATCGATCTGCTGCTGGTGACGGCCGACGATACGCTCGCCGGCCCGCCGCACGTCTCGCTCTACGCGAACGGCCTCAACGTGCACGCGCTACTGATGCAGCGCACCGCGTTCCGGAAGGTGGTCGAGGGCTCGATGCACCAGTCGTTCATGCACTCGT
>DASRPM010000001.1:0-35179 GCA_035646375.1 Vicinamibacterales bacterium | reverse complement strand
TCACCGCCGTGCAGGAGCAGCTCGGCCTGAAGCTCGCGCCCGCCAAGGTGCCGCTCGATCGGCTGGTCATCGACCACATCGAGCGACCCGACCCGGATTAAGCGGCGACGCCAGCAACATCGCATCGGCGCTGGCACGATCTTCTTGCTTGACAGCGTTTCGGCGTGCACGCGGCGACGAGGACGAGAGCGCCGCTGCGATGGCCCTCAGACGCAACCGGAACCGCTATTGGGCGCGTTCGATCACCACGACACGAGCGCGATCGCAGCAGCGCGTGATCGCCTCGCACGCGCGCGTCAAGCGCGCCTGAAATCGTGGGGTTACCATCGCCCCATGACCTCACAACTCTGTCCGTCCGCGCATAGTGCCCCTCGATCGACGGCCCTGACACTGGCGCCCGCTACCCCGGTCGAGCAACTCGGCGAGACCATCGCCGACCTGGCCGCGCGCATTCACGCCGCCACCTACGATCTGCTCGTCATGCTCAGGGAGTTCGACGAACGGAACGGCTGGACCAACGGGTTCATGTCCTGCGCCCACTGGCTGCACTGGCGAACGGGGATCGACCTGGGCGCGGCCCGCGAGAAGGTGCGCGTCGCCAAGGCGCTCCCCAGTTTGCCGCTGCTGAGCGGTGCGCTCCAACGCGGTGAGATCTCCTACGCCAAGGTGCGCGCCCTCACCCGCGTCGCGACGCCAGAGAACGAGGCACGGCTCCTGCACATCGCGTACGCAGGCACGGCGGCTCAGGTGGAACGGCTGGCGCGCGCGTGGCGGCGGTGCGACCGCGTCATGGAAGCTCGTGACAGGGAACGCGCGCACCTCAGTCGATCCGTTACGACCTACGTCGATGAGGAAGGAATGGTGGTGTTGCGCGCGCGCCTGACGCCGGAGCTCGGAGCGGTCGTCCAGCGCGCGCTCGATGCGGCCAGCGAACGGCTGTATCAGGAGTCGAGGCACGCTGCCGCGCCCGAATCGGTGGCCGAGGAGGTGACGTCTGCACAGCGGCGGGCCGATGCCTTGACGCTGATCGCGGAGTCGGCGCTCGATCACGGTCTGGATCGCGGAACGACAGCCGACCGCTACCAGGTCGTGATGCACGTCGAAGGTCCGGCCGGCTCTGATCAGGCGGTCCTCGAACTCGCGGACGGTGGCATACACGTTTCCGCGGAAACGTCGCGGCGACTGACGTGCGACGCCTCGGTTGTCGTCATACGGGAGGGCCCCGACGGCTCGGCCGTGGACGTCGGCCGCAAGACCCGCACGATTCCGACGGCCATCCGCCGCGCGCTCGACGCCCGCGATGGGCGCTGCCGGTTCCCGGGGTGTACAGCGAGACGCTGCGACGCCCATCACATCGAACACTGGGCCGACGGGGGTGCAACAGCGCTCCAGAACCTGGTCCTCGTATGCCGGCGTCACCACAGGCTGGTGCACGAGGGTGGCTGGGATCTCGAACTGAGCGCGGGAGAGGTGACGTTCATTCGACCCGACGGTCGTCGGCTGGCTACAGCGCCCGCGCTGTCGAGCCGTGGAGCACTGGCCGTGGACAGTCGCGTCGGCGCTCGCTCGTTGCGCTGCTGGGACGGCACCCGATTCAACGTGGGCTACGCGATCGATGTCCTATGGAGCCAGCATCGCGAGCGCGACCGTGCGAACCGATAACCGAGCGCGTCTACCTACGGCTTCAGTCCACGGTCTCTCGAAACACGGTCTCCAGCAGCTGGAGCGACTGGACGATGCCGCCTGGTCGCCCCGCGCTGCGCCGGGATCACTCTGCTGACGGTGTGATGCTCGATTCCGCCGGCGCCACGTTGAGAGGCGCGCGGTGCTATCGACTCTCGGCCAGGAGCTGTTTCAACTCGGCTTCGAAAGACTTCTTGTTCACGATGCCGACGTGCTTCGCGGCCACCCGGCCGGCGCGGTCGATCAGCACCGTCACCGGCAGCGCGGTGATGTTGTACGGCGCGGCGGTGTCGAAGTTGCCCGCCACGATCGGGTAGCTGATCGGACTCTTTTTCAGATACGGCTCGATCGTCTTCCAGCCCTCGTCGTCCATCGACACGCCGATGGCCGCGAGCCCCTTGGCGCGATAGGCCTTGTCGAACTCGATGAACCACGGGATCTCGACCTTGCAGCCGGCGCACCACGTGGCCCAGAAATCGAGCAGCACCACCTTGCCCTTGAGCGCGGAGAGCCGAACGGGCTTGGCGTCCCTGCCGGGCAGGCTGAAGTCGGTTGCCGGCTTCCGGGCAGCGGGTTTCAGCAGCTCCGCGGAAAGCGGAGCGCCGGCAAGCATCAGGAGCGCCGCGATCGCAGCCAGGCGTTTCATTGAAGAGTCTCCAGGGCCGAAGCGGCGGCCAGTTCCTTCAGCAGGGCCGCCGTTCCTTCATACACCGTCGGGGGTTCCGGCGGCGCGCCGCCGCGGCCGCGGCCGGCACCACCCGGGACACCGTTGGCGATGTCGAGCGCCGTGCGGCCGAACTTGTCCTTGGCATCGAGCTTCGCGCCCTTCTCCACCAGGAATCTGATCACCTCGTTCGGGCGGCCGACGGTCTGGTGCAGCGCGGTGGCGCCGTCGGGCGTTGCCGCGTTGACGTCGGCGCCGCGCTCGAGCAGCACCGTGAGCGCTTCGAGAGTCCGCGGCGCGCCGCCGGCAGCGCGGCCCGGACGGCTGGCGGCGACCATGAGCGCGTTCGTGCCGTTCTTCATCGCGCGGTTGGGATCGGCGCCCTTCTCGAGCATCAGCTTCAGCACCGCCGCATCGGCCGCCTTGGCCGCGCGCATCAGCGGCGTCGCGCCCTCACCGAGCTGGGCGTCGCCGAACTCGTGCTGGCGCATCAGGAGCGGCGTCTTCAGCCCCTGGTTCGGATCGGCCCGGTGGTCGAGGAGCCGCGCAATCACGTCCATCGCCCGCAGCTTCCCGGACGGCTTCGCCAGCGGCCGGTTGATCATCGGCGCCTGGTGCAGCATGTCCACCGCCGCGTAGAGCGCCGCCATACCCGACGTGTCGCCAAGGTTCGGATTCGCGCCCTTGTCGATCAGCAACGCGGCCAGGTCGTAGTGGGCGTTGATGATGGCGATCACGAGCGCCGTCGTGCCGTCGGGGTCGGTGGCGTCGAGGTCCGCGCCGGCCGCGACGAGCGCGCCCGCGCTGGCGTGCGCGCCTTCGCGAGCCGCCAGCATCAGCGCCGTGAAGCCGCCCTTCGGGATGGCGGTGAAGACCATCGTCGAGAAGTCTTCGCGGATGTTGGGATACGCGAGCGCCTTGGAGCGCACGTTCACGTCGGCCTTCGCCGCGGCCAGCCGCGTCACGACGGCGGCATGGTTCTCGGCGGCGGCCCGCATCACCGCCGTCTCGCCTCGCCAGGCGTCGCGCGCGGTGACGTCGGCGCCCGCCGCCAGCAGCCGCTCCACCACCGCCAGGTTGCCGCTCCGCGCCGCGTCCATCAGGACGGTCTCGCCGTCGGGATTGGCGGCGTTCGGGTTCGCGCCGCCCTCGAGCAGCGCCGCCACGATCGCCGGATTGCCGTTGGTGGCGGCCAGCGCCAGCGGCGTGATGCCGTAGCGCGTCGCGGCGTTGGGCGCCGCGCCGGCCTTGAGCAGCGCCTGCACGAGGTCGAGCCGATCGCTCCTCACGGCCAGATGCAGCGCGGTGGTGCCGTCCGCCGCGGCCACCGTTACCGGCGCCTTCCTGCCGATCAACGCGCGCACGGACGCCGCGTCGCCGCTGCGCACGGCGTCGATGACGCGCGTGTCGGCCGGCGCGGCGAGCGCGGCGGCCCACGCCATCGACGCGCACACGAGTCCCGCGCAGAACTTAGAGCGCCACACGTCCTGTGCTGCTTCCGAAGCTGTCCATGTTGACGCCCATCTTCTCCGCCACGCTCACCAGCATGTTGCCGTTGGGCGTCCGCTCCGGCGCGACGATGTGGCGGTTGCCTTTCAAGGCGCCGGCGCAGCCGCCCACGAGCAGCGTCGGCAGGTGGTCGGCGGCGTGCACGTTGCCGTTGCCCATGCCGCTGCCGTAGAGAATGAGCGAATGATCGAGCAGCGAGCCGTCGCCGTCGGCGGTCTTCTGCAGCCGCTCCACGAACTTCGCCAACAGGTCCGCGTGGTACAGGTTCACCTTGGCGTGCGCCTCGATCCAATCCGGCTTGTTGCCGTGGTGCGAGATCGTGTGGTGCGGCTGCGTGACGCCGATGTTCGGATACGTCCGCTGGCTGAGCTCGCGGGTGAGCATGAAGGCGCTCACGCGGGTGAGATCCGCTTCGAACGCGATGGCCATGAAATCGAACATCAGGCGCGCGTGCTCCTCGAACGACTCCGGCACCCCCACGGGCGCCTCGGGCACATCGATCAGCGAGTCCGTCCGGCGCTCCGCCAGCTGGACGCGGCGCTCGATCTCCCGCACGTGCTCGGTGTATTCGTCGAGCCGCGCCTTGTCGCGGGCACCGATGCTCGCCGAGAGCTGCTTGAGATCGCCGGCCACGAAATCGAGGAGGCTGCGGTCGGTCTTGATCCGCGCCATCCGCGCCTCGCGCGTGGTGCCGCCGCCGAACAGGCGCTCGAACACCACCCGCGGGTTGATCTCCATCGGCAGCGGCGTGGTGTCGTTCTTCCAGCTGAGCGTGTTCATGTACGCGCAGCTGTAGCCCGGCGCGCAGTCGCCGATCAGGCCGGTGAAGTCCTCGGTGGCGAGCTCGAGCGACGGCAGCGTCGTCTCCTGGCCAATCTCCTGCGCCACCAACTGGTCGAGCGTGGCGCCCAGCGAGAAGTCGGGACCCGCGGTGCGCTTGGGCGGCACGCCGGTGAGCCACGACGACGGCGCGCCGGCGTGGTTGGTGTCGAAGCCGCGCTCGGGCCGCAGCAGGTTGCTGACGAGCGTGACCTGCTGACGGAACGGCTCGAGGGGCTTCAGGATCGGCTTGAACTCGAAGTCGGCGCCCGCGGTGGCCGGCGTCCACTGATCGAGGATGACGCCGTGCGGGATGTAGATGCACGCGAGGCGTTTGCGGGCCGTCGCGGCGGTGCGCGCCTGCGCCGTGAGCGCCGGCACCATCGCGTCGAGGAACGGCAGCGCGAGGGCCGCGCCCACACCCTTCAACACGGTCCGTCGCGACAGGTGCAGCTTGTGGACGAACATCAGGACTCCTTGCGCCGCATCCGGAACGGCGTGCTGGTGACCACCCCTTTGACGAGCGCCGAGAACCGGTACTGGTCGCGCGCGGCGGCGCGCACGATGGACCGCACCACCGGCTGGTCGTGGGCCTCGAGGCCGCGGCCGAGCCCGTACGTCAGCAGCTTCTCGGTCATCGTGCCCACCAGCACCTCGGGCCGCTGCAGCAGCGCCTGCCGCAGATCGACGGCGCCGCTCACCTTCGTCCCGTCCGTCAACACGCCCGACGCGTCGATCGGCGACTCGCCGTCGAGGTCGCGCCAGCGCCCGATCGCGTCGAAGTTCTCGAGCGCCAGGCCAATCGGGTCCATCACCTTGTGGCAGCTGGCGCACACCGGGTTCTCCCGGTGCTTCTCCATCCGCTGCCGCATCGTCAGCGTGGCCGCGGCCGGCGAGTCCTCGAGCGGCGGCACCACGGCCGGCGCCGGCGGCGGCGGCGCCCCCAGGAGATTATCGAGGATCCACTTGCCGCGGACCACCGGCGACGTACGGTCGGCATGCGACGTCACGAGCAGCACGGCGCCCTTGCCCAGCAGCCCCTTGCGGGCGTCTGCGGCCAGCGTGACGCGGCGGAACTGGGGCCCGTAGACGTTGGGAATGCCGTAATGGCGGGCCAGCCGCTCGTTCAGGAAGGTGTGGTCGGCGGTCATCAGGTCGAGGACGTTGCGGTCCTCGCGGATGATGCTCGCCACGAACAGCTTCAGCTCGCGCTCGAACGCCTGCCGCAGGTTGTCGTCGAAGTCGGGAAAGTCCCCCTTGTCGGGCGTGGCGTTGCGCAGGTTGCGGGCGTGCAGCCACTGCGCCGCGAAATTGTCGACGAGCGCCGACGACTTCGGGTCGCGCAGCATGCGCTTCACCTGCGCGTCGAGCACGGCCGGCTGCGACAGCTGCCCCCTCGCGGCGAGATCGATCAGCGCGTCGTCCGGGATGCTGCTCCACAGGAAGAACGAGAGACGCGACGCCAGGTCGATGTCGGTGACGGGCGCGAGAGGCGCGCCGGGCTCACGCTCGATACGCAGCAGGAACTTCGGGCTCACCAGGATGCCGCGCAGCGCCCTCTCGATGCCGTGCTCGAAGCCCTGCTCGCGGCGGCCGTCGTCGTAGAACGTCATCAGCGGCGCGAGATCCGCCTCGGTCACCGGACGGCGATACGCGCGCTTCGCGAGGCGCGACACGATCGTCCGCGCGCACGCGCGTTCTGCCGTGCTCTGCGGCTTGTCGCGCCGAAGCCCGGAGGGCGAAGGCGGACACGCGAACACCGCACGCCGGCTCGCGGTGTCGCCCGGCCCCTTGGGATTGAACGGCCCCGAGATCGTGACACTCTCCACGTGCGGCAGGCCGCGGTGGTCGGTGGCAATCAAGGTGCTGCGCTCGAAGTTCTGCAGCCGCGTGTCGCCGAGCGTCGCCGTCTTGGCCAGGAACGCCACGCCCACCGGCCGCTCGCCCGCCTTGACGAAGACGCGCGCCTGCAGCCGCGCCTCGAGCAGGTTCACGACATCGGTGGCGTTCTTCACCGCGTCGGTGTACTCCTTCTCGCTCCCGACCGGGGCCAGCAGCACGCGCTCGCCATCTACCGTGATCTCGAGCTGGTGCGTGTCCTCGATGCCGCGGATCGAGCCGAGGTTGGTCATCCACAGCTTGACCTTGAACGTGTACTCGCCGTCGAGCGGAAAGAAGTGGCTCGCCAGCAGCCCGCCGCGCGTGCCCGGCGGCAGCTCGTCGTTCTGGTCGGTCTGCGACGCGTCGCCGCGAACACGGTAGGTCTCCTGCTCCGCGGTGATCGACGAGCTCCCCACGGCAAGCGCGCTGATCTTCGCGGCGGCGGAGAGATAGCGCTCGAGCAGCGCCGGCGACGCGCCCAGCACGTCGGCAATGTTGTCGAAGCCCTCGGCCGAGTCGTCCGGCGGCAGGAGCGTGGCGGTATCGACATCGAGCGCCAGCAGATCGCGGACGGCGTTGGCGTACTCGGCCCGGTTCAGACGATGCGGCCCGGACCGCCCCGGATTGGGATGCGCCGCCGCTTCGCGGTCGAGCGTGGTCTCGAGATACGCGACGAGCGCGTCGTGCGCCGCCGTCTCGGGACGCGGCATGCCCGCCGGCGGCATCGCGCCCGTGCGGAGCTTGCGGATCACTTTTTCCCAGAGGACCGGATCCTTCGTCACCGCCGCCAGGTCCACGTCGCTGAGGACGACGCCACCCGCCGTCGCCGACGTCTTCACGCGCGCGTTGTGACAGCTCGCGCAGTACTTGTCGATCGTCTGGCGGACATCCGCCGTAGCCTGGGCGGAGGCGGAAGGTGCGCCTCGACGTGCGGCAGGTGCGGCCGACTGCGACGCCAGCGAGGCACCCCACGCCAGCAGACACACCGGCAGCGCGGTCAACCGGACGGACCGGAACTTCATCAGTCTGTTGAGATTACAGGATCACGCGCCGCGCAGGATGTACCCAGAAATGGTGGGGGCTTGAAACGTAAAGGGCGGTCTGAAGACCGCCCTCTACATTCCTACCTACCTGACCCACCTGACCTACCCGGCCCACCTGACCTTTTAGAAGTCGAACTGCACGCCCAGCTTGAACAGCCGCGGGTCGAGAATCGCCGTCGGCGTCAGCCAGGCCGCGCCGTAGGTCGTCGAGACGCCCAGGATGTCGTTGCGGTTGAGCAGGTTCGCCAGGTCGAAGTTGATCGCCACCCGCGACGTGCTCATGCGGAAGATCTTCGACATCCGGATATCGAGCTGCGTCACGCGATCGCCGAACGTCCGGTTCGGTTCGATCAGGTTGTAGGAGACCGTCGGCGCGCCGCTCGACAGCGGCCGGCCCAGGCCGGTGATGTTGGCCGCCGGGACGAAGTAGGTGGCCGAATACAGCGGACCGGGGTTGTTCTGGAACGTGGCCGCCACCTGCACGTCTACCTTCGGCACCAGATAGGTCCCGAGGAACTTCACCTGCGTCTGCAGCCCCTGCTCCACGTGGCAGTAGTCGTCCGGCGTCGGCGCGCCGAACGGGAAGGTCGATTCGGGCAGCGCCGCGCGGATCTCACAGTTGTCGGTCACCTGCCGGCCGGTGGCCAGGCCGCCCTGCACGGTGAGGCCGTTCTGCAGCCGTGCATTCACCGTGAAGTCCACGCCCTGCCACTTCTCGTACTGATCGCCATACTTGCGCGCCAGATCGATCTGGTTGCTCACCTGCCCGATCTTGTTCGGGTTGAGATCGTAGAAGCCGTTCGTCGTGCGGCCGGCCGCGTCGTCTGGCAGCGGGATTTTGGCGCCAGCGGCGTTCAAGGCATCCTGGCTCGGAGCGGTGACCGAGTACCTCGTGTAGTCGGTTGCCGCCACCGCGAGATTGTCGGTCACGGTGAAGTTGCCGGCCCAGCGACGGTAGTAGCTCACGTCCAGCGACATCCGCGGCGCGATTTCGTGCTGCACGCCCACGGAGAACGTCTGGTTCCATGGCCGGTTGCCCCATCCCGTGTAGACATCCGGGTGGTTCACGGTGCTCGGCGTGCTCAGGCCGAACAGCGCGTTGGGATTGGGACCGCAGAAGTCGCCGCCGCCGGCACGGTTGTCCTGGGCCGCGATGTTCTTCAGATCGCAGTCCACCTGGAAGTTCCCGTTGTCGGTCCACGTCCGCGTGGCGTTGGTGGACAGGTTGCCCACCGGGTTGCCGGTGCCGGCCGAGAGGCCGCCGACGTACTTGCCCCAGTGCGCCTTCAGCGCCGTCTTGCCGGTGCCGAACAGGTCGTACACCACGCCGAGACGCGGCGTCAGATCCTTCAGGCTGTAGAAGTCGGTCGGCGCGAAGGTGATGTTGCGGTTCGGCACGAACAGGCCCGGCCCCAGCGTCTGCTCGGGGAAGGAGTTGGCGAAATAGTCGAACCGCACGCCCATGTTGATCGTGGCGCGCTTCAGCGTCCACGAATCCTGCGCGTAGATCCCCATCTCGGCCGACAGCTTGTTCGCCGTGTGGATCGGCAGCGCCCACATGCGCACGCGATCGGGCACGCGGTTGACGAAGTAGTAGTCCACGTTGGCCGGCACCGTCTGCGAGTAGAGATCGATCTGCCCGAACTCGTTCTGGATGCCGAACTTCAGGTTGTGCGACCCGGTCACGTAGGCCAGCGACGCCTGATACTGCTGGATGTGCGGCGCCTCGTTGTAGCCGGGAGCGACTGCCTGATTACCACCATGCCCGCGCCCGCGGTAGTGCTGCGGCTGAATGAACTGGCCGCCCTGCTCGTGCACGGTGATCAGCGTGTCGTACGGCGCCTCGGTCGGAATACGGTCGCCGAACCCTTCGCCGTGATCCGCCCATTTCACCGACGCGAGCAGCTTGCTGGTGAGCGGCGCCGTCCAGCTCGCGGTCGTGAACCGCTGGATGTGGAACTGGTAGTCGGTGAACGACTCCGGCGACGTCACCGCGGTAGCGTCGATCCAGTGCCGGCTCTGCGGCTCGTGCGACACGGAGAACTTGTGCTTCGGGTTGGCCTGATACGTGAGGCGGAAGCTCCCGCTGTTCTGCGTCGTGTTGAATTTGCCGCGAACGCTGTCGTCCGGCTCCCAGATCCAGCTGTTCGCGTTGCCGGCGTTCGTGTTGCCCACCGAGCCCGGGATGTAGAACTGGTTGGTCTGCCAGCGGCCGGACACGTAGAACCACAGCTTGTTCGAGACGATCGGACCGCCGCCCGAGGGGTTGATGTCGTACATGCGGGCCAGCCCGCCCGCGGCGCGCAGCCCTCTGGCCGCCAGTTCGGGCGTGTAGTTGCTCGCCTGGAAATCCGAGTTCGCACCGGTCGCGAAGATCGCGCCGCTGAACCGGTTGCCGCCCTCCTTGGGGATCATGTCGAACACCACGCCGCTGCTGTTGGCTTCGGCGCCCTGTCCGGCGTAGCTGATGGTCCACTCGGCCGCGGTTCCGGTATCGGCGATGAAGTTGCTGGCCCAGGACGACGACAGCAGGTTGCGCGAGCTGAGCCCGTTGATCGCGACCTTCGTATCCAGGAAGCTGCCGCCGTGGATCGACATCGCGGCAATCTGGAGGTTGTTGGTGCCGCCGACGTCCTGCCATCCCGCGCGCCCGAACTGGATGCCGTTCAATCCCGGCAGAAGGGCCGCAAGATCGTAGTGGCTGCGTCCAGCGGGCAGCGCGGCGATGATGTCGTCGCTCATGACCGCCTGGCGCTGGCTGCTCTGAACGTCCACCACCGGCGTCTCGCCGGTGACGGTCACCGTTTCCTGCACGCCGCCGACGGCCATCTGCGCATCGATGCTGATCACGCGCGACCCCGTCAGCTCGAGCGCTTCTCGCCGGACGGTCGAAAAACCGGGAAGCGAGAACGTCAAGACGTACATGCCGGGCCGGAGATCGACGACGCGATACTGACCGGCGCTGTCCGTCACGACTGAGCGGGCGCCCTCGATGAGCGCGGCGCTGCTGGCTTCGACCGTGACGCCTGGGAGCACCGCGCCCGACGCGTCTTTCACAACACCGGCAAAGGCACCTTGCGCCAGTGCCGCGGCAGGAGCCGCGAGCGCGCACGCAAGACAAAGGAGCATTACCCTTCGTGCAGCAGCAGTCATATCTCTCCTCGACTGAAAGTCTGTGGTAAAACGCCGCGACTCTAGCATGGGCTTCGAGACAAGAACCTGCCCCAAATGGGGGGTGCTCGCCTGCGCGGCCGTGCTGGCTGGGGTGAGCGCGACGTGCGCCGGCACGCGTGAGTCCGCCGACGATCCCTGGTTCGTTGACGCCACCATGGCATCGGGGCTCGCCTTCACTCACCACAATGCCAGAACCGGACAGTTCTACTATCCGGAGGTGATCGCACCCGGCGTCGCGCTGTTCGACGGCGACGGCGACGGCGATCTCGACGTGCTCCTGATTCAAGGCGGGGATTTCGGCCCACGAAACGGCCAGGCCTCGCCGCCGCCGGGCAGCCGGTTCTACCGCAACGATCTGCGCGTGCGGCCCGACGGCACGCGGAGCGTGACGTTCACCGACGCCACCGCCGCGAGCGGCCTCACTCTTTCGGGGTACGGCATGGGCGTCGCCGCCGGCGACATCGACAACGACGGATGCGTGGACCTGCTGATCACGTCGCTCGACGGCACCCGCCTGCTCCGCAACGACTGCCGCGGCGTCTTCACCGACATCTCGGCGCGCAGCGGACTCGCACCGACCGGCTGGAGCGTGTCGGCATCGTTCGTGGACTTCGACCGCGACGGCTGGCTCGATCTCTTCGTCGGGCATTACCTGACGTGGGACCCGTCGCTCAACACGCCGTGCTTCGGGACGTCGGGCCGGCGGGTGTATTGCGCGCCGCAGGTCTATCGCGCGCAGCAGAGCCATCTCTATCGCAACGAGCACGACGGCAGCTTCTCGGACGTGACCGTGGCGGCGGGGCTGGCCACGCAGTTCGGTCCGGCGCTCGGCGTCTCGACGGCCGACTTCAACGGCGACGGCTGGATCGACATCTACGTGGCCAACGATCGAGAGGAAAACCAGCTCTGGATCAACCGGCACGGTGGGACGTTCGACAACCTCGGGCTGTTATCGGGCACGGCGCTGGGGCCGTTCGGACAGCCGAAGTCCGGGATGGGCGTCGACGCCGGCGACATCGACGACGACGGCGACGAGGATCTGGTCGTCACCAACCTGACCGGCGAGGGGCACGACCTCTACGTCAACGACGGCACCGGCACGTTCGTCAACGCGAGCGCGGTGGCGGGCATCAGCCACCGCAGCCTGCCCTACACGGGGTTCGGCGCCGGGTGGATCGACGTGGACAACGACGGCTGGCTGGACCTGCTCACGGTGAACGGCGCCGTCCAGATCCCGGACACCGGCGCCGCCGACGGCGCCCTCGCGCCGCTCGGACAGGCGCAGCAACTGTTTCGCAATCTGGGAAACGGCCGGTTCGACGAGGCGACGCGGGCAGGCGGCCCCGCGCTGCTGCGCTCCGACGCCAGCCGCGGCGCGGCGTTCGGCGACGTGGACAACGACGGCGACACCGACGTCGTCGTGGGCAACAACGGCGGACCGGCGCAGCTGCTGCTCAACGCCATCGGCCAGCGGCAGCACTGGGTGGGGCTGCGGCTGCGAACAGCCTCTGGATCCGACGCGCTTGGCGCGCGCGTGGCGGTGACGGCGGCCGACGGCCGGACACGATGGCGGCGGGCGCGAGCCGATGGCAGCTACGCGTCGGCCAACGATCCGCGCGTGCTCGTCGGCCTGGGCAGCAGCGCCGGCCCGGTGAGCGTCCGCGTGATCTGGCCTGGCGGACGCATCGACGAAGCGCGCGTGGAGATCGATCGCTACACGACGCTCGTGGAAGGCAGAGGAGGAACGCCGTGAGCGGCAGCCGGGCCCGTCGCGTCGTGGCGATCCTGGCGATTGCCGCGAGCGTGAGCGCGTGCCGGACGGAGCGCGCACCCAGCGTGCCTCCAGTGCCGCCATTGCCACACCTTGGCGCGATGGCACCGCCGGTGCAGCAACAGCTCCGTGAGCAGTACGACCGGCTGACGAGCGCGCACACGTCGGGCGACGATGACATGCGCGCCGGCGAGCTTGGCAGGATGGGCGTGCTGCTGATGGCCGCCGAATCGGTGCCGGCCGCCGAGCCCTTTCTCACGCAGGCCATGGCGCTCGTGCCGGACGAGCCGCGCTGGCCCTACTACCTGGGTCACTTGTCTCGCATGAAAGGCGATGCCGAAGCCGCGGCGTCGTATTTCGAGCGCGTGGTCGCGCTTCGCCCCGACGACGTACCCGCCCTGGTGTGGCTCGGCCACGTCACGCTCGATCAAGGCCGGCCGGACGCGGCGGCGGCGTTGTACGAGCGGGCCCTCACGCACCAACCGGGGTTGTTCGCGGCCGTGTTCGGGCTGGGGCGCGCGGCCCTCGTGAGCGGCAAGGCGGATGTGGCGGTGACGCGGCTCGAGGCCGCGAGCGCCGCCGAGCCGCGCGCGACCGCCGTCAACTATCCGCTGGCGATGGCGTACCGCCAGGTTGGACGCCTCGAGGAGGCCGAGGCGCGCCTGCGTGCGCGAGGCGACGCGCAGCCGCCGCTGGCGGATCCGTTGATGCGCGAGCTCGCCGACATCCTGCGCAGTCCGGTCGTGTACGAAGCGCGCGGTGATCGCGCGCTGGCCGCGGGTCAGGCGGCGGCCGCCGTCGAGGCGTTCCGGCAGGCGCTCGCGCTCGCGCCAGATCGGCGCGCGGTCAAGCAGAAGCTGGCGACGGCGCTGGCCGTCGCGGGCGACGTGCGCGCGGCCGTGGCGTTGTATCAGGAGCTGCTGGCGCAGGATCCCGATTTTCCCGAAGCGCACTACAGCCTCGGCGCGCTCTTTCTGGGCGGCGGCCAGCTGGTGCCGGCGATCGAGCAGTTCGCCGCGGCCGTGCGGGCCGATCCCGGCTACCTGCAGGCGCGGCTGCAGCTGGGCCACGCGCTGCGTCGCTCGCGATCCTTCGAGCGAGCGCTCGCGGCGTACGAAGGCGCGCTGTCAGTGGACCCGCGCTTCGTCGAGGCGCGGCTTGGCTATGCGGTGGCGCTGGCGGACGCCGGGCGCTACCGGATGGCGCGCGCGTGGCTGACCGAAGCGCGCCGCGCGAGCCCCGAGCGGCTGGAGTTCACCGAGCTGCTCGTGCGCATCCTGGCGGCGGCGCCGGACGCGAGCGTGCGCGACGGGCGCATAGCGGCCGACCTCGGCGCCCGTCTCGTGCGCCAGGCCCGGACGTGGAGAACGCTCGAAGCGCAGGCGATGGCGCTCGCCGAAACCGGACAGTGGATGCAGGCCGTCGCGGCGCAACGAGACGCCATCGACCTGTTTCAACGCGCGAGCCGCGTCGAGAGCCCCTCGCTTGCGGACGGGTTGCGCCGCTACGAACGCCGGCAGCCGAGCCGCGCGCCCTGGAGCAGCGATCCACTGTCGTAGGGGCCGGCTTCAGGCGGCCCGGGCCAGCTGTACGTAGTTGCGGGTCTTTAGACCCGCCGACCGTGCGCCACGGCGTGAATGGGAGGCATGTGGGTCTCCGCGAGCCGCTTCTCGACGGCGCCGGAGCCCGCTGCGACGGCCAGCCATCCGCTGGACGCGGGAATCGGACGACTCTCGTCGTCCTCAAACCCCGCTGGTCCCCATTGCCTTCTCGCGGGCTCACGTTGAGTCGATCGGCGCCGCTCGAACGCGGTCGCGGAGCACCCACATGCCTCCCGTTCGGCTTGGCCGTGGCTGCAGTTCGATACGCGCAACGACTGCCGACACGCACGCTCGTGCGAGGGTTCGGCCGTCGGCCTTGGGCATATCTGCCGAAGTCCGGCGTGCTTGTACATCGAAGTCGCGCCGGCGTAGGCAGATATGCCGGAGGACGGCGGACGTGAGTCGAGCGACTATCACTGGTCGGGCACATCTAAAGACGTGCCCCTACGTACTGGGCCGCCTGAAGGCGGCCCCCACATCTAATCAGTTGATGTGAATGATGCCGCGGCGGATGGCCTCGGCCAGCGCCGCCGTGCGGTCGTGCACGTTGAACTTCTGGAAGATGCTCTTCACGTGCGCGTTGGTCGTGTCGGCGCTGATGCCGAGCGCCGAGGCGATCTCCTTGTTGCGCATCCCCGTCGCCAGCAGCTGCAGCACCTGGAGCTCGCGCTGGGTGAGCGACGGCTGCATGGCGCGCGCGTCGAGCACGGCCTCGATCTCGGGCGGCACGCTGCGGCGTCCCGCGTGCACCTCGCGGATCACGTGGATCAGGTCGTCGGGCACCGCGTCCTTGAGCAGGTAGCCCATCACGCCCGCGGCAATCGCCTTGTACACGTCCTCGTCGCCGTAATACATCGTCAGCACGACGATGCGCGCGTCCGGCTGCAGCCGCCGGATCGCCTTGATCGCCTCGTGCCCGTTCATCGTCGGCAGCTGAAGATCCATCAGCGTCACGTCGGGCTTGTGGCGCTGGAACTGCTCCACGGCCTCGGCGCCGTTGCTGGCCTCGGCCACCACCTCCATGTCCGGCTGCAGGTCCACGATGCGGCGGATGCCTTCGCGCATCAGGCGGTGATCGTCCACGCACATCACGCGGACGGGCGCCACGGCGGCGGCCAACGGGCTGGACGAACGGGCGGACTGGGATGGGCTCACTGGGGTTTACTCCGCTGGCACGGGAATGAGGGTTTCGACCGTGGTGCCCGAGCCCGGGGAGCTGACGATCTCCAGGCGGCCGCTGATGCGCGCCGCGCGCTCGCGCATGGTCAGCAACCCCAGGTGCTCGCCGGTCTCGCGCGCGGGCTGCTCGTCGGGCGTGAAGCCGCAGCCGTTGTCGCAGACGCTCAAGCGCACGCGATCCTTTTCGTAGCTGATGACGATCCGGACCTCGGTGGCGTGCCCGTGGCGGATGCCGTTGGTGATCGCCTCCTGGCCAATCCGGAACAGCTGCAGATCGACATCCGAGGAGCAGTGCGGGGGCCGCCGGCCGGTGACGGACACCGCGACGTGGACGCCGTAGGTGCGCTCGGTGCGTTCGGCCACCTCGCGGAGCGAGTCCACCACGTCCGGCGTCTTCATGCCGTCGCGGCGCAGCTCGAGGATCGATTCGCGCGCGTCGCGCAGCGAGTGGCCCACCTGGCGCCGCACCCGCCGCAGATCGTCGCGGGCCGAGGCGTGCGCGCCATCGAGCTGGCTGGCGATCGCCTCGATCTCGACGCCCAGCGCCGCGAGGCTCTGAAGCAGCGTGTCGTGGATCTCCCGGCTCACCCGTGCGCGCTCGGCAAAGACCAGCGCGTAGCGCTGCCGCAGCGCGCGCATGCGCAGCCACCACGCCAGCGCCAGCAGCAACGTGAGGCCCAAGGCCACCACCGTCACGAACCAGCGCGTGCGGTAGAACGGCGGCGACACCGCAAAGCCCCAGGCGCCGGCCTCGGTCCACTGGCCGTCGTGCGTCGTGCTGACGCGGAAGCGGTAGCGGTTCGACGGCAGGTTGGCGTAGGTGACGTCGCGACGCTGCCCTGCGTAGACCCAGTCGTCGTCGTATCCTTCGAGCTGATAGCGGTAGCGCAGCTTCGACGCCGACGACAGGCTCACCGTCCCGTACTCGATGCGCACGGTGGCCGTGCGCGACGGCAACGCGAGATCCGACGTGAGCGCGAGCGTACGGCCATCCGCCGCGATTGAGTGGACGCGTGGGGCCTGCGGCCGGCGGCTGGGCGGCAGCCGCCGCGGATCGATGACGGCGATACCTGGACCCGACGTGAGCCACAGGCGGCCGTCGCGCGCTCGGACGGCGCCCACGCCGCTCTGCCAGGTGAGCGGAGCCTGCTGCAGCCCGTCGGTCTCGTTGTACAGCGCGTATTCGAGGTGATAGGACGGGTTGGCCGCCACGCGATCGACCTCGCGCGGGTGGAAGCGGATCACACCCACGCCGGAGTTCACGCCCACCCAGATGTAGCCTTCGTCGTCCTCGACGATCACCGGCACCAGGTCCACGAGCGGCGCGTTGGCCTGCGTGATGGCCGTGAAGCGGCCATTCAGATAGCGGCTCACGCCGTTGCCGGTGGCCACCCATACGCCGCCGCTGCGATCCTCGACGAGCCCGACGACCGGGCCTGGGGCCAGACCGTCGCGCTCGCCAAACACCTGGAACGATCCGCGCTCGTACACCGCGACGCCGCCGCCCTGAAAGCCGATCCACACGCGGTCGCGGCTGTCGGTGAGCACGGCCACGCACGCGCGATTGAAGACGTCGGCGTGCTTCTCGAACACCGAGAGCGCGCGGCCGTCCCACGCCATGACGCCTTTGAGCGCGCTGCACAGCCAGAGCGTGTCGCGGGCATCGGTGGTGATGGCGAGCACACGACTGAACTGCACCGCCGCCGGCGTGATCGGTTCCGGCACGAAGCGGCCGTTCAGCAGCCGCCCGATGCCGGGCGTGGTCGCCACCCACAGAACGCCGTGCCGGTCGGTGTGGAGCGCCGTCGTCTGCGACAGGTCGTATACGGTGCGCCCGCGGCCGTCGAACTTGTTGAGGCTGTGCCCCGTAGCCACCCACACGCTGCCGTCGGCGCCCGCGGCCGTCGTGCGCACGCCGTCGTGCGTCAGCCCCTCGAGCGCCACCGTGCTGTCGAACGACGCTTCGGACAGCCGCACCAGGCCGCCGCGCATGCCCACCCACACGTTGCCGTCGCGATCCTCGTACAGCGAGCGCGGCGATCCGGCGAGGCGATGCTCGTAGGGCACGCGTTCGATCGCCGGCACGTCGCGGGTCGTGTCGGCCAGCCGCAGCAGGCCACCGCCGAACGCCGCCACCCACACCTGGCCACGGCGATCGCCGAGCAGCCGCCACCCGCTGGCCGGCAGCCGGACCGACGGCGCTGGGCGCGGCGCCTTCTCGTCGTCGAGCCGGCGAATCACGTGGTTGGAGTCCGTCACCCAGATCGCGCCCGACGCATCCTCGGCCAGGCTCTGCACGTTCTTGTCGCGGTTCACGAGCTCGAAGGTGGTCTTCGAGCGGCGGTACACGCCGGCCGACGTGCCCAGCCACAACGCGCCGGCGCGATCCTCGAAAATCGCAAAGGCTTCGGCGCCCGGGTAGCCTTCGCTCGTACCCACGGTCGTCCATCGGCCGTCGCCGAATCGGAACAGCCCGCGGCGCGCGGCGGCCCACACGACACCCTGGCGATCCTCGATCATCGCGTTCACGCCGGGCGGGGCGCCCTGCTCGCGCCCGAAGCGCGTCAGGTGGCCCTTGTCGATGCGCGCGATGCCGCCACCGCCGCCGAGGCCCACCCACAGGCTGCCGTCGTGCGCGCTCACGAGCGCGTGAACGGGCCCGGACGGGAGCGGCTCCTTGTCGTTGAGTGATGCCCACGAGACGAAGCGGGAACCATCGAAGCGAAGGAGACCCGTGGGCGTGCCGAGCCACAGGTAACCTTCCGCGTCCTGATTGATCGCGAAGACGTCGCCAGGGGGCAGCCCCTTTTCAGAGGCCCAGACCGACAGCGCGTAAGCGGGCGCGGACGACGCGGGCGCCGCAGGTCCTGCCGTCTGTGCCCGCAGGGGCGAAACACCGGCCGTGAAGACGGCTGCGATCGCCAGGAGCCGGAGCAACATGGCCGGACGCCTGCTGAGCATGGGGGCGTCTCTTATAGAACACCTGACGGCCTCGTCACAACTGCCTGGACGGGTGTACTGACGGGCTTAAGGCTTAAGGCTTAGGGCTTAGGCCCACTTCTGCACGGGCATTCCTGACGATGGCGTCATCACGTCCTCTTCAGACCCTCCTCAGTCGCCCAGCGCGCGAGTCCATTGGGCGGTATCCGTGTACTGCTGGAACGTGACGATCTTGCCGCCGCGCAGCTCGTAGACGTGGACGAACTGCGCGTCGAGGCGCGCGCCGGTGGCCTGCACGGTGCCCGTGTAGCGGCCCTCGACGGCCACGTGGTCGCCGCCGTCGATGACGTTCGACGGCGTCACCGTGAAGCCGTCCACCAGCATCACCAGCGGCATGAACACGTTCTGCAGAATGGCGTTTGCACCGACGTAGGGATTGCCGGCGGCAAACCGGTAGCCCTCGGCCTCGTTCCACACGATGCCGCCGTCGAACGTGCCCAGCACCGCCGGTACATCACCCCTGGCGAACGCGGCGTAGATCCCCTTGACGATGTCTCCGTTGGCTCCCATCGAAATCCTCAGCGCAGGCGCGCCGCGAGTGCCGCGCGATCGATCTCGCGGCCGTTCACGTAGACCTTGGCGATCGTCCGCGTGTTCGTGATGCCGTCGAGCGGGTTGGCGTCGAGCACCACGAAGTTCGCCACGTGGTCCCGGGCGATCGCGCCCTCGCCTTTCAACCCGAGATACGCGGCCGGCGTGCTCGTGGCCGCGACCAGCGCCTGCATCGGCGTCATGCCGGCCTCGACGAGCATCTCGAGCTCGCGGTGATCGGTGACGCCGAACGGGTTGTCCTGCGTGCCGGTGTCGCTGCCGAGCGCCACCTTGGCGCCGGCGCGCGCCAGCTTCGCGACGCTCCGTTGCAAGATCGTGTAGCGCTCGCGATTGGCGGCCGCCGTCGCGGCGTCGCGGTCGGTGAAGCCGGCCTTCACGCGGTCCAGCGTGGCTTGCGGCAGCGCGTCGCGGACCGGACCGTCGAGCCAGGCCGTCATCGTGGGCGGCAGCGTCGTGTGCGTGGCGCGTTCCGCCGTCGCCAGTGTGGGCATCACCACGATGCCGCGCCGCACGATCGCCTGCACGGTGGCGTCGTCCAGCTCCTTGTCGCGCGCCAGGTGCGCAAAGCCGTCCACGCCGGCGGCGACGAGATCCTGCACGTCCGACAGGTAGAAGACGTGCGCGTTCACCTTGAGCCCGCGCGCGTGCGCTTCCTCGATGATGGCGTGCGACACGTCGGGGGTCATGCGCGGCGCGCGTCCGTTGCGGTCGTCCACCCAGATCTTGATGAAATCGACCTTCTGCGCCGCCTGCTCGCGCACGGCCTGGCGGCCCTGCTCGGGCGTCGTGACCTCGTAGGCGATGCCGCGATAGCTCGCGGCGCCCGGGCCGGCGTTGGGCGCGCCGATGCCGCGGCCACCCAGGAAGAGTCGCGCGCCGCCGGCCGTGCGTGCGGCCTGCTCGGCGCGGATCCGCGGCGCGGCGTCGCCGGGATCGATGCCCTGCGACGCCACCGCGGTGACGCCGAAGTAGAGCGCCCGGTTCAGATCCTCGAGGATGCTCTCGCGCCCGTAGTTCTCGCGCGCGTAGGTGGCGCCGCGCTGGAAGCCCACGTGCGTGTGCGCGTTGGTGAGCGTGGGGATGACGGTCTTGCCCGCAAGGTCCACACGCGCGCCGCCCTGCGGCAGGCTGATCTCACCGGCGCGGCCCACGCGGGAGATGCGGCCGTCGCGCACCAGCACGGCGGCCCGCTCGATCGCCGGCCGGCCGTCGCCCGGAATCAGGCGCGCGTTCTCGTAGAGGACGATGCGGCCCAGGTTGGACAGCCGCGGCGTCTCCTGGGCGGACACCGCGAAAGTGGCCGCGACCACGGCGAGTAATACGTAGAGGCGAGCCTTCAGGCCCGCCTGCAGACCCACCCGCCCTACCCGCCCCACCCGCCTTACCTGCCCTACCTGCCCTACCGTGCAGCGCGCAGTGTCAGGCGCTGCACTCTCCAGTTCGTGATTTCGCCGACGTAGAGCTCGGTCTCGCTGCGGCAGTCCATCTCGTGCACCGAGCCGAACTCCTTCAGCAGCTTTCCGGCCGTGCCGAACTTGCCGAGGATCTTGCCGTCGAGCGTCATCTTGTAGATTTCGCCGTTGTCCATCGACGTGGACGGATTGGAGTTCGACGCGAACAGGTACTGCGTGGGCCCGTTCGTGATGCAGATGGCCGACGGCGCCCCGACGTTGATGAACGAGGTCTTGTAGTTGCCGTCGTTGTCGAACACCTGGATGCGGTTGTTGGTGCGATCGCCCACGTAGACCAGCCCCTTGGCATCCACCGCAATCGTGTGCGGGATGTTGAACTGCCCCGGCGCGGTGCCGCGCGAGCCCCACGACTTGATGAAGCGGCCGTTCTTGTCGAACTTGGCGATGCGCGAGTTGCCATAGCCATCCGACACGAAGATGTTGCCCTCGGCGTCCCAGGCCACGTCGGTCGGACGGTTGAAGTTGTCGCCGGCCAAACCCACACCGACCGGCGCTGGAGGAGCGGCCGGGGCGCCGGGACCGCCGGCGCGCGCGCCGGCCGGAGCGGCCGGAGGCGGCGGCGCCACCGACGCGATCGTGTCGAGCGCCTCCGGCTTCCGGCCCATCGTCATCACGATGCGGCCGCTGGGATCGAACTTGATGATCATGTTCGACCCTTCGTCCACCACCCAGATGTTGTCCTGGCGATCGACACGCACCGTGTGGGCGAAGATGAGCCCGTAGGTTTCCTGGCCGATCTCGCGCACGAACTTGCCCGACGGATCGAACTCGAAGAGGCGCGCCGCGCCGCGGGCAAACGTCCGCCGCGTACCGGTGGTCGCCGCGGGGTTGCCGGTGCGCGTGTAAACGAAGATGTTGCCCTTGGAGTTGGTGGCCACGCCCACCGCCTCGCCCAGATAGAGGTTGTCGGGCAGCTTGATCGGATCCACCGCGTCGTAGGGAATCTCGGGGATCGAGAGCTGCGCCTTCAGTGACACGGGGGCGACCGCGAGCGCGGCGAGCAGAGCGGCTGTGACGATGCGATTCATGCTGGGTCCCCTCTCGCTCAGCGCGTCGAGCCGGTGGAGGTCTTGCCCGCAACCGGCTTGAGGATGATCTTCTGCGCGCGCCACGCCGTGATTTCCACGACGACGAGCTCGTCCGGATTGCGGCAGTCGATGGCGTGGACGGTGCTGAACTCGCCGAGCGCCTTGCCGGGCTTCCCGAACTTGCCGATCACGGTGCCGTCGAGCTCCATCTTGTAGATCTCGCCGCTCACCGCCGCGAGCGCGGCAATGTTGTTGTCAGGGTTCGAGTTCGACGAGAACAGGTACTGGTGCGGCCCGGGGCTGATGCACACCGCCCACGGCGCGCCGACGTTGTCGTAGATCGCGCGCAGCACGAGATCGCCGTTGAACACCTGGATGCGGCGGTTCTGGCGATCGGCCACGTAGATGTTGCCCTGGGCGTCGGCCGTGATCGAGTGCGGGATGTTGAGCTGATAGGGCTCGGTGCCGCGGGTGCCGACCGACTTGATGAAGCGCCCGTTCTTGTCGTACTTGGCGACGCGTGAGTTGATGTAGCCGTCGGCCACGTAGATGTTGCCCTGCGGGTCCCAGGTGATGTCCGCCGGACGGTTGAAGCGGTACGGCTCTGGCGGAGGCGCGGTGGCAAGGCTCGGCGTCGGCTCGACGCCGCCGACCGCCTCCGGACGCCGGCCCATGGTCATCAGCACCCGGCCCTCGGGGCTGAACTTCACGACCATGTTGGTGCCTTCGTCCACCGTCCAGATGTTGTCCTGCGCGTCCACGCGGACGGCGTGCGCCATCTCGAAGCCGTAGAGGCCCTGTCCGATCTCGCGCACGAAGGTGCCGTTCTGATCGAACTGGAACAGTCGCGAGTCGCCGCTGCGCGTGAAGATGAAGACGTGGCCCTTCGAGTTGCGCGCCACGCCGATCCCCTCGCCGAGGTAGAGATTGGGCGGCAGCTTGAGGAAGTTGGGCACCGACTCGAACGGGATATCGGGCGCCGTCGCGTAGGCGGTGGCGCGCGGCGGGACGGGAGGGGCCTGCTGGGCGCCCAGGGGCACCGCTCGAAGAAACAGTGCGCCGATGGCCAGCACGACCGCGGTCACCGCTGCGGCAATCGAAGAGATGACGAGTCGCTTCATAACGCCTCCGGGCGGAAAGTATACTTTCGCATCTTGGTCTTCCGAACCCTGGCGACAGTCCTCCTCCTGGCCCTCTCCTTTCCCCTTGGCGCCGTTCTGGCTCCGCCGGTGGCCGCGCAGGCGCGCGCGTCGGCGATCCCTCGAACCGCCGACGGCAAACCCAACCTGCAGGGCATCTGGCGGGTGCGCAACAGCGCCGACGTTGACCTGCTCGATCATCCGGCCATGAACGGCGGACGGGCCGGCCGCAGCGTCGTCGAAGGGGGCGCAATTCCGTATCAGCCGTGGGCGGCGAAGAAAAAGAGCGAGAACTACGCCGCGCGCGCCACCGCGGATCCGATGGCCAAGTGCTATCTGCCGGGCGTCCCGCGCATCATGTATCTCGACTACCCGTTCCACATCTTCCAGACGGGTGACGCCGTCGCGATCACGTTCGAGTGGTCGCAGGTCTACCGCCTGATCCACACCAATGGCAGCAAGCCGGTTCAGGGCATCGATTTCTGGATGGGCGACTCGCGCGGGCGCTGGGAGGGCGACACGCTGGTCGTCGCCGTGACCAACCACAACGACAAGGCGTGGTTCGACCGTGCCGGCAACTTCCACAGCGAACAGTTGAAGCTCGAGGAACGGTTCACGCTCCAAGACGCCGACACGCTCCGCTACGAGGTCACCGTGGAGGATCCGAAAGTGTTCACGCGCGCATGGAAGATCAGCATGCCGTTCTACCGGCAGAAAGACATGGATCGCATCCTCGAGTACCAATGCCAGGCCGAGGCCTCGGAAGCCAACGGGGCGTTCGAGCGCGATCCGAAGACGTGGTTCCCAGGCCGATGATGCACCGACTCCTGACTATCGCTACTGCGGCCCTCGTCGCCACTGCCGTCCCCGCCTTCGCGCAGGCGCCGGCGGCCGGCGCCAAGCCGTCGCCCATCAAGCGGGGCGCTGACGGCAAACCCGACATCTCGGGCGTGTTCTTCGCGGATGGCGGCGGCTCCAACCAGGGGCTCGAGAAGCGCGCGGCAACCCCGCTGACGCCACCCGGCCGCGGCGTCGTCATCGATCCGCCCGACGGCATGCTGCCGACACAGCCCTGGGCGCGCGCCGAAAATGAAGCGCGCCGGGCGCCCGAACGCGGCTACGACGACCCGACGGCGCACTGCATCGTCGCCGGCGTGCCGCGATCGATCTATGTGCCGTCACCGTTCCAGATCCTGCAGCCGCCGGGCTCCGTGGTGCTGCTCTTCGAGCGCATGTCGTGGCGGCACATTCCCCTCGATCGCCGCCAGCACCTGCCCGATGGCATTCGCCTCTGGCAGGGCGACTCGCTGGGCCGGTGGGAAGGCGACACGCTGGTCGTCGAAACCAGGAACCTGAACGGCAAGACGTGGCTCGACGAGCTCGGCGGCGTGCTCACGCACCAGGCCACCGTGGTGGAGCGCTTCATTCCGGTGGACGGCAACAACATCCGGTACGAAGCCACGGTCACCGACCCTGGCGCCTACACGCGGCCGTGGACGATCATGATCCCGCTCAGGCGTCAGAACACGGAGCTGCTCGAGGTGGCGTGCCTCGAGGACGACCAGGACCTGCCGCACTTGAAGGACGTCAGAGATGCCGCGCGCGCGGCGGTGAAAAAGCCATGACCAAAACGGGAACGGGCGCGGGGTTGGCGGCGGGGATCGTAGCGGCGGCGCTCTGGGCATCGGTGCCCGCGCTGGCGCATCATTCGTTTGCGGCGGAGTTCGACGAGAACAAGCCGGTAAAGGTCACCGGCAAGCTCACGTCGATGCGGTGGTCTAATCCGCACGGCTGGATTTACGTCGACGTCACCGGGTCGGACGGCAAGGTCGTGAACTGGGCGTTCGAGACCACCTCGGTCAACGCTCTGTATCGCGCCGGATGGCGCCGGGAAGATCTGCCGGTCGGCGCCACGCTCGTGATCGACGGCTGGCAGGCCCGCAACGGCACGCGCACCGCCAACGCCTTCAGCATCATCCTCCCGGACGGCAAGCGCCTGTTCGCGGGGTCACCCGCGGGCGTCGCGGGAACACCGGCCGCACCAAAGTAGGGGCCGCCCTCTACGTACGCAATCGCGCGTATACGTCGCCCGATCTCGAGGCGGTCCCGACCGCTGCGAGCGCGGCGACGATCCCGTCCGCGTCGAGCCACGCGGCCGACGCCAGCTCGTAGCTCTCCCCCACCGACCAGTTGAACTCGTAGCGCGCCGCACCGGCCAGTGCGGCCAGGCGGTCGACGCACGCGCGTACCTCGTCGATCGCGCCCGGCAGGTACTCGAACGACAGCGCGGGCACCGGCAAGGTCAATCCGTCGAGCACCGCCGGCTCGCCGCCCTCGACGTCGATCTTGATGAACGCGGGCCTGCCGTACCGCGCGATGAGCGCATCGGCGCTCACCGTGCGGACGCGCAGGCGGCGATTCCACTCGACGCCGCCGAAGCCGGGCTCGCCGGCGCGGGCCTCGCGCCACGCCGCGGCAGTGGTCGACACCGTCGGCGTGCGATCGCTCACCTCCAGCCAGTCCTCGCCGCTGGCGCCCGTCACGGCCGCCTCCACCACCTCGATCCGCGCGTTGCGCGCGAACAGCAGGCGGAGCAGGCGCGCGAAATCGGGCTGCGGCTCGAGCGCGATCACGCGGCAGCCGAGCGCGGCGAGCGCCCGGGCGCGATTGCCGACGTGCGCCCCGATGTCGAACACCAGGTCGCCCGGCTGCGCGAACTGGCGGTAGAGACGCTGCATGCGGCGCTGCCGGCGCGGAATCGCGTGGTACACGAGCAGCGATCGGGCGAGACCGATGACGCGGTCGGCGCGACTCATGCGCGGACGTTTCCGTTTCCGCCTACGCCCGCCCGGAGGGCGGGCAAGTAGACACTGCCCGGCGAGGCGAAGCCTCCAAGCGCATCGGCAGGAGGCGGAGCCTCGCCCGTATAATCGAGTTCGAGCATGCAACCTCGCACGGGCGGCGCCGCAGGGGTGGTTGTCGGCGCGGACGCCGCCTGGAGCCTGGTACTGGCGGCGGCCGATCTGGCCGGCACGATGACGGCTGCCGCGCGGCCCGCCACGTTCAGTGTAGGCGATGACCTCCAGCTCACGCCGGTACGCCCCGACGACCCGTCGGCGCTGCTGGCGTGGCGGCCCGGCGGTGGTTGGACGCTGCGGCTGCCGCCCGATCATCCGCAGCATGCGCTCATCGACCTCTACCTGCCGATCTGCGGCGCCACGAGCACGCAGCCGATGACCGTGGGCCATCTCGGCCAGAGTCTCGACGGCTTCATCGCCACGCGGGCCGGCGACTCGCAGTTCGTCACCGGTCCGGAGAACATCCTCCACCTCCATCGCATGCGCGCGCTGTCCGACGCCGTGGTCGTGGGCGCCGGCACCGTGGCCGCCGACGACCCGCTGCTGACGACACGGCAGGTGTCGGGACCGAACCCGCTGCGCGTGGTGTTCGATCCCGGCCACCGGCTGAACGAGAACTATCGGATCTTTTCCGACGCCGAGACGCCGACGCTCTACGCGTGCGGCGACAGTCATCTGAGCCAGGGCGAGTCGCGGTTCGGCGCGGCCGACATCCTGCCGCTGGCCTGCGTTGGCGACACCTCGCCGGTCGCCGAATTGCTCGACGCGCTGCGCGCGCGCGGCTGCTCCCGTGTGTTCGTCGAAGGCGGCGGCGTCACCGTGTCGGCGTTCCTCCAAGCCGGCCTCCTGGATCGCCTGCAGATGGCAGTCGCCCCGCTCATCGTCGGCAACGGCAAGCCCGCCATCCGCCTCGAGCCGAAGGACGTGCTGAGCGACTGCCAGCGCCCCGCCTACCGCGTGTTCCGCATGGGCGGCGACGTGCTCTTCGATTGCGATCTCACCGGACCGACCCGCACTTCCCCGCCTGACGGCGGCATCGAGCGGGTGATTTAAAGGTCAGGTAGGCCATGTGTCAGTGATCTAAATGTAGAGGGCGGTCTTTAGACCGCCCTGCACCAGGGCGGGCTGAAGCCCGCCCTCTACGTACCAGTCGGCAGCCACACCGCGAGATCTTCGTGGCCCACCACGAGCCGTGAGTGCCCGTCGAGCACGTGCGCGAGGCGGCGGTCGGTCCACTCGCGGATGAAGGTGGAGCGGTCGGGCGCCATCTGCACCGCGGCGCGGGACCAGCCCTCGACGAGCTGTCGCTGCAGCTCCGCGGCGTCGGGCTCCAGGTGCCAGTCGCTCGCCTCGCGCGCCACCGAGTAGCCGAGCGCCCCGAAGCACTCGGCGGCGACGGTGCAGGCGGTGGGTCCGAGCGCGGGACCAAACCCCTTGTCGCCGCGCTGGTGCTCGTTCACGAGCTGACGGACTTCGTCGTCGCCAGGTTCCTCGGGCGAACAGTGGATGCGCCCATCGTAGGTGAGCGCAAAGAGACCCGCCGCGCCGGCCACGCGGCACTCGCTGGCCAGCGACTCGAGCCACGGGGCCGACACCAGATCGAGCAGCGCCGAAGCGGTGACGAGCCGTCGATCGAGAAACAGTTCGGACGCGGCGGAGAGATTCTCGAGATCGACCAGCCTGGTGGCAAACGTCACCGCCAGCCCGTCGCCTTCCACGCGCCAGGCCGCTTCGTCGCGCGAGACGACGAGGCCGCGCGCCTGACCCCACGCGCGCAGCCGCTGCGACGCCTCGACGAGCAGCGAGGGATCGTGATCGACCAGCAGCCACTGCTGCTGCGCGTGCAGCCGCTCGGCTAAATAGCGCGCGTTGGAGCCGGCGCCGGCGCCGACGTCGAGCACCGTCAGGGTGGTCTCGGGCGTGAACCGCCCGGCCACGATCTGGAGCAGACGCTCGGAGCGCGCCGCGGCGTCGGCCGGCTCCCGCAGCGCCAGCCACTCGGCAGTGAACTCACCCATCGACGCCCTCGATGGTACGCGCCATCAGCTCCGCGGCATCGTCCCAGCTGGGGAGCCTGGCGCGCGCCAGCCGCGCGCCATCGGCGAGCCGCGAGCGGTACGCCGCATCGGTGACGACGGCGGAGAGCGCCGCCGCGAGCGCCGCGGCGTCGCCCGGCGGCACCAGCACGCCGGCGCCCGGGCCCACGAGGTCGGCGATCGCTCCAGTGGCAGTGCTCACCACCGGCAGCCCACGCGCCAGCGCCTCGGCCACCGCCATCCCGTAGCCTTCGTACCAGGTCGGCAGCACGAACACGTCCGCCGCGGCGTAGCACGCGTCGAGCGGCGCGCGATCCAGCTCCCCCACGAATGCGATGCGGTGCTCGAGCCCCGCCGCCGCCACCTGCGCGCGCAGAGCGGTCACCCACGCCTCGTCGCGGTCCAGGCCGCCGACGCAGGTGAGGTGCCACGGCGCACCGGCCGTTGCCGCCAGCGCGCGGACGAGCACGTCGTGACCTTTGCGAGGCACCACGGTGGCCACGCACAGCAGCTCCACGGTGTTTCCTCCCGAGCCGTGTCCTCCCGAGCCGCGCGCTTGCGGCGCGCGATCGGTACCGGGCTCGATCACGGTGATCGACGCGGGCGCCACGCCAAAGCGATCGAGCGTTGCCGCGGTGCGCTTGCTGGTGACCACGACGTGCCGCACGAACTGCAACGCGCGGCGCTCGCTGGCCTCGAGGCTCGCCCGCTGGCCGGGCGACAGCCCCGTTTCGTCCGCGAGCGGATGGTGCACCAGCGCGACGAGCCGCAGGCGAGCCGCCTCGCGTTGCGCCTCGCCGGGAAGGGCCCCAAGCGCAAGGCCGTCCACGACGACGCGCGCCCCCTCGGGCAGCGAGGCCAGGATCGTGGCCGCCGCGTCGCGCGACGCCGCGGATGGGAAGGGAAACGCGCCCGGAACCTCGTGGACGCCCACGGTCCAGCCGCGCCGCTCGAGGCCGGCGATGATCTCGCGGTCGTAGCCGTAGCCGCCGGTGCGGGTGTCGAGCGAGCCGGGCACCAGGAAGTGCACGGCCGGGTCCATCAGCGGCGGACCGGACCGTCGTACGACGCCGACGCGACGTGCGACTCGTGCAGCGTCACGCGCGCCGACTCGATGTCGCCGGCGGTGGGGCCGAGGTCGCCGCGCGCGATCGCGTCGAGCATCTCGTCGAAGATCACGCGCGCGAGAAACTCGGTGGTGGTGTTGCGTCCCGCAAACGCCGGCAGCTCGTCGAGGTTCTGGAAGTTGAGGGCGCCGAGCACGGCTTTCAGCGTGTCGCCCGCCTTGCCGATGTCCACCACGATGCCGTCGGCGTCGAGCTCGCGGCGCCTGAACTCGACGTCCACCACGTAGGTGGCGCCGTGCATCCGCTGCGCGGGCCCGAAGACGGCGCCGCGGAAGCTGTGGGCAATCATGAAGTGATCCCGCACGCAAACGCTGTACATGATCGAATCCTATTCGTACTTGACGCGGTGGCAGATCGCGTCGGCCGGCGCGCGCGAGAGGGACTCCATCACCTCGGGCAGCTCCTCGAAGCCGCTCTCGCTGGTGATGAGCGTGTCGAGCGCCGGGCTCTCGAGCAGCCGCAGCGCCAGCTGCATCCGCCGCCGCGTGTCCCAGCGCGCGCGCTGCGGCGCCGCCACGCTGCCCACCTGCGACGAGGTGATCGTGAGGCGGCGCGCGTGGAACGCCTGCCCGAGCCCGAGCGGCACGTCCTGATCGCCGTACCAGCTCAACTCGACGACCGTCGCCTCGAACGCAGCCAGCTGCAGCGCCAGCGCGAGACCCGCCGGCGCGCCGCTGGCGTGGATGACCACGTCGGCCTCGCCGGTCGCGCGATCCGGCACCGCGAAGCGGACGCCCAGCGCGCGCGCCACGTCGGCCCGCGACGGGTTCAGGTCCACGAGCTCCACCTCGCAGCCCGGAATCCGCGACACGAGCCAGGCCGTCATGCAGCCGACGGCGCCGGCACCGACCACCGACACGCGATCGCCGACGAGCGGCCGCGCGTCCCACACGCCGTTGATGGCCGTCTCGAGATTGGCGGCGAGCACGGCGCGGCCTGGCGGCGTGGCAACCGGCAGCACGTGCACGGCCGTGGCCGGCACGACGTAGCGGGTCTGGTGCGGAAAGAGCGTGAAGACGCGGCGCCCCTTCAGATCGGGCGGCCCTTCTTCTACCTCGCCGACGCTGGCATAGCCGTACTTCACCGGCCCTGGAAAGTTCCCGCCCTGGAAGGGCGCGCGCATGCGCTCGAACTCGCTTGGCGGCACGCGGCCGCGAAACACGAGCGACTCGGTGCCGCGGCTGATGCCGCTGAAGAGCGTGCGCACCAGCACCTCGCCGGCGGCCGGCAGGCCGAGCGGTTCCGTGCGAATCTCGCCGCGTCCGGGCGCGGCCACCCAGAACGCGCGCGCGTCGTCAGGCACCGGCGTCCATTCTAGTTACAATCCTCGAACGAAACCCTCTCTTCGAACCGGCGTTCTCGCCGCGGCGGCGGCGGGCCTGGCCCTCGCCGAGCTCACGGCCGCTGCGGCTGTTTCACCGCTGCAGCTCGCTCCACGGTTTGTGCTCGCGGCGGGAGCGATCTTCCTGTCCGCCATGGTGGTGGCCGCCCGGCGCGTCGCGGCTCACCATCCGCACCCACGGTTCGGAGCGGCCAACGTCGTCACCACCCTGCGGCTCGCGCTCGTGGCGTTGCTCGCGGCGGCGATCGGCGAGCCCCACACGACCGCGCTCGCCTGGGCCGCCACCGGGCTGGCCATCCTCACGAGCGCGCTCGACGGGCTGGACGGCTGGCTGGCACGCCGCTCGACGCTGGCCAGCGCGTTCGGCGCCCGTTTCGACATGGAGACCGATGCGCTGCTCATCCTGGTGCTCTCGGCGCTCGCGTGGCGATGGGACCGGGCCGGCGCGTGGGTGCTGGCGTGCGGGCTGATGCGCTACGGGTTCGTCGCGGCGGCCGGAGTGTGGCCGTGGCTGGCCCGGCCGCTGCCGCCCAGCGGGCGGCGCAAGTTCGTGGCGGTGGTGCAGATGGTCGGGCTGGCGATCGTGGTGGCGCCGGTCGTCAGGCCGCCGCTGAGCGAGTGGCTGGCAGCGGCCACTCTGGCGATCCTCGTCTGGTCGTTCGCCATCGACGTCCTCTGGCTCGCTCGCAGCCGCACCTCCAGCAGAGAACCTTCGCTGGGGCAGGTCTGAACGGGCGCTACGCGCGAGCGAGCCGCCGGCGACGCGACCTGCGCACCTCGCGCAGCGTCATGACGAGACCGACCGCCGAGAGGACGCCGAGGAGCGGGACGAACACGAGCGTCCAGACAAGGCCGGCCCACGTGCCGGCGTCGCTGCCGGCCGCGACGACGACGACGGCGGGGATGAGCCGCGCGAACTGCATCACGTTCAAGGCGATCGTCACGGTCCACCACGGCCGCGAACGCCGCGGCATGGCCGACGCGAGAAAGAGCAGACCTGCCGCAACGAGGCTCATCACGCCGACGGCCATCACGAGATCGTTTTCGTCGCCGATACCGATGGGACTGGCAGACGACCGGAACGCGGCGACACAGAGAACGGCGAGGAGGTTGCCCGCCAGCAGGCCGAAGATCAGCCGCGACGTGGTGCTGGCCGAGTCGCGCGAGTGGTGCGGAGCGCTCATCGAATAGATCTCAGGCTGATTCCAGGTCAGCTTGGATCCCAAGCTCGGCTGTTGTCAACAGTCGAGTGCAACGCTGGGCAGCCGTGCGGCCAGACGCAGCGCCGGTCCGCTAGACGGACGTCAGCTCGTGCCCGAGCTTCTCTTTCTTGGTCTTGAGATAGCGCCGAGTGTGCTCGGACGCTGGGATCTCGAGCGGGATGCGCTCGCTGACGGACAGACCGTCGCCGGTCACTCCGGCGAGCTTGCGCGGATTGTTGCTGAGGAGCCGGACCGACTGCACGCCCAGATCCAGGAGGATACGGACGCTCACGCCGTACTCGCGCTTGTCGGCGGGAAAGCCGAGCCGCTCGTTTGCCTCGACGGTGTCGAAGCCTTCATCCTGCAGCGAGTACGCGCGGATCTTGTTGGCGAGGCCGATCCCGCGCCCTTCCTGATTGAGATACAGGAGCACGCCGCGCCCTTCGGCGACGATCTGTTTCATGGCCGAGTCGAGCTGCGGACCGCAGTCGCACCGCGCCGAATGGAAGATGTCGCCGGTGACGCAGGACGAGTGCACGCGCGCCAGCACGTTCTCGCCGCTCCCGAGGTCGCCGTGCACGAGCGCCACATGAGTCTTGCGATCCACCGAATCCTCGTAGGCGACTATGTCGAATTCGCCGTACTCGGTCGGCAGGCGGGCCGCCGCCGCGCGCGTAACGAAAGGCTTCCCCTGGACGCGCCGCCAGGCCAGCAGCGCGCGATGTGTCAACCAGTCCAGCATTTAGGCGGAGAAGGCGTGAAAGACCACTAACCTCAAGCTATCGTAGGAGGGGCGTGACAAGGGTGTCAAACCAAACCGGGGCCTAACTGGACCATGGAGCCTGGGCGTTTCAAGTGGCTGTTCGCCGTCCTGGCGCTGGTGATCCTTGACGTCTCGTTGTCGTTTGCCTCCCTCTGGCCGACGCCTGGCATCCGCTGGACGGGGCAGCTGTCCGTGGAATGCGCCGTTATGGTCCTGGGGCTCGCGCTGGCCTGGCACCTGCGCGGGCGTCCCCCCGCCTGGGCGCTGCGGATCCTGGCCGGCTTCTGGATGCTCCTGGCCCTGGGCCGCTATGCCGCCGTCACCTCCACCGCGCTCTTCGGGCGCGACATCAACCTGTATTGGGACTCGCGGCACTTCTCGGCCGTGGCCGCCATGCTGGCCCGGGTGGCCTCGCCCCTCGAGCTCGCCGGCGTCGTCCTTGCCGCCCTCGCCATCCCGCTGGCCGTCTACGCGCTCCTGCGCTGGTCACTCGGCCGTGTGAGCGCGTCGATGGCGCATGACACCGCGCGGCGCGCCATCGCGGTCGGCTGCCTGACAGTCATCGGCCTCTTTGCCGCCGATCGGTTGACAACGCGGCCGGACGCGTCGCCGCGCATGCCAGCGCCCATCGCAGCCACCTACCTGCGGCAGGCGGGATTGGTGGCCGACGTGCTGCTCGGACGCAACGCTCGCTCCTTGGGCGAAGGGCCGTCGCTGCCGGCCGAGCTCTCGGCCATCGACGGCGCCGACATCCTGGTGGTGTTCGTGGAATCGTACGGCGCGGTCACCTACGACCAGCCGGCGTTTTCGCGCGCGCTCGAGACGCGGCGCGCGCGCTTCGAGGAACAGGTGCACGCCGGGGGTCTCGACGTCGTGTCGGCGTTTGTCGAGTCGCCCACCTTCGGCGGCTCGTCGTGGCTCGCGCACGTGTCGTTCCTGACTGGCGTCGAAGTGAAGGACGAGGGCACCAACGTGCGCCTGATGGCGCAGAAGCGGCGCACGCTCGTGACCGCGCTCGGCGCGCGCGGCTACCGGACCGTGGCGGTGATGCCGGGCCTGCAGGAGATCTGGCCGGAAGGCGCCTTCTACGGCTTCGACCGCATCTACGGCACGCAGCAGCTCGCCTACACCGGGCCGAGCTTCGGCTGGTGGTCGATCCCCGACCAGTTCGCGCTGGCGCAGCTCGAGCACCTCGAGCTCGCGCCAAAGGACCGCGCACCGGTGTTCGCGTTCCTCCCGACCACGAGCACCCACACGCCGTTCAGCCCCACGCCGCCGTACCAGGCGTCGTGGCCGCGGATGCTCACGCCGATGCCGTACGACGAGGCGGACTATCAGCGGGCGTGGGCCGAACCGCCGGACTGGCTCAACATGGCGCCCAGCTACCTGCGCTCGATGGACTACGTGCTGGCGACGCTCGGCGGCTTCGTCAGCCTGCCGCGCACGCGCGACGTGGTGCTGATCCTGATTGGCGATCACCAGCCGCCGGCGGTGGTCAGCGGCGAGGGCGCGCCGTGGGACGTCCCCGTCCACGTGGTGTCGAGCCGCCGCGCATTCCTCGACGCGCTCACCGCGCAGGGCTTCAGCCGCGGCATGCACCCGCGCCGCGCGCCGCTGATGCGGCTGCATCAGCTGATGCCGGCGCTGACGTCGGCCATGGCCGGCGATGTTCGTAGGGGCACATCCAATCGCGAACCGGCGTTAAGCCGGTTTGCCAGATAGTGCGCGCGGTCCGCGCCGTTAGCGGGCCGCGCCGTGTGCCCGACCAGCGTCAGTCGCGCCGGTAGGTGGCCTCAATCACGACGTCCGCCGGCGCCATCGGCGCGTAGCGGCGTCCCGACGTCATCGCGGCGGTATGAAACGCGGTGGCGGCCGGCGGGCACAGCCGAAGGAAGAGCTTCACCGACATGATGAGGATGCCGAGATCGTCCACCTGCCCGAGGACCGGCAGGATGTCGGGGATGAAGTCCAGCGGCGACGCTACATAAAGCAGCGCGAGGGCTGGCACCGCCTTGGCGAAGGGCGGCACGCGAGGCTCGCGCACGAGACGCCACGCCAGCCGCAGCTCCGCGAACAAGGCTCCCATCAGACTGGGACGCAGAAAACAAGACGACAGCCGCGAGGCCACGATCTGATTGTTCCCGAATCCCGACCGGCGCGCAAACCCGGCCGTAACGGACCTCAGTCGGCCGCCGGCCGCTCGGCGCGATCGATCACGAGCACCTGAATCGGGGCGCGTCCCGGCTCGAGCTTCAGCCCGAGCTGCTCCTGCATCGCGGTGAAGAGCGACGGCGCGGTGGCATCCGGCGCCGGTCCGGCGGGCGCGCCAGGCTGCGGTGGGGCCTCGGGGGCGAAGTTCAGCGTGAAGTCGTAGTAGCCCTCCAGCCCCGTCTTGTCCACGACGATGCGGCCGACGCCGCCCACGAGGTTCCGTGCCACCTGCTCCATGCTGGCCGGGCTGCCGACGACGAGGCCCTGCGCGGCCCGCACGCTGATGCCGCACGGCAGGTTGCCGTTCGGCAAGCGGTCCGGCATCTTGGCACCCGCCGTCACCGAGGCAAAGAGCGCGGCGCAATCGAGATCGCTCTTCTTCATCTGTGGTCCGAGCGCGCCGTCCTTGCGCGCACGCACGAGCAGATAAACCGAGAGCTCGCGGGTTTCGTTGCGCGTCACCAGGCCGAAACGATCGGCGAGCAGCGCCTGCAGCATCTTGCGGGCCTCGTCCTGCCCGAACGGGCCCGACGCCTTGGCGGTGATGTCGAAGCGATCCGAGTCGATCCAGGCCGGCCCGCCGACGATCTGGTCGTTGGTGATGTTCCAGGCGTTGCGGATGATGTTGCGCAGGGTGTTGTTGGTGACGCTCAGCATGCCGCCGGGCGTGACACGCACCGAGGAAGGCCCGCCGTCCTTGTTCGGCTTCACCGACTCGACCTCGAACTTCGCGGCGGGTGCGGGCGCCTGTGCCCGCGGGACCGCGCCGGCGGCAATGCCCAGGGTCAGCGCCATCGCGGCCACTCTGGTCGTTCGACTCTTCATGCGGACCTCCCTCGTATGCCCGCCTGTTACGCGCGCCCGCCCGGAAGGTTCACAGCTCTGGCGTACGTAGTTGCGGGTCTTTAGACCCGCCTCGGCTCAGGCTCAACGACGTTTCCTCTCGGGGGCCCACCCTCCAGCGTGCTCTTCGAGTTCGGCGAGTGTGTAGCGCAGTGAACGCGTGTCGTCATGCTCACGCAGAACGCGGTCGTGGAATCCAGGCTGCCAAAGCTGCGTCCCGGTTCGCGCCTTCCACTCGTATCCGGTTCGCTGCTTCCAGGCGCGCACGGCTTCGCGCAGGTC